>NZ_SOHO01000030.1:0-33633 GCF_004403225.1 Cryobacterium sp. Sr8
CGCGGTGAGGACGGGCGTGTAGGTGTCGTCGGTGCGGTAGCTGGGGCAGTGCTCGCAGATGTTGGCGTAGGGGCAGGCTTCCTGCGCGGGCGCGCGGAGGCAGTAGCCGTGACCTGCCGCGGAGATCTCGGACAGTGGGCCCTCTTAAAATGAGGGACTACTGAAAGTAGAGACCAGCATGACCGCATCACGTCGGAAATTTACCCAAGAGTTCAAGGACGAGCTGTGCCGCGAGGTGATCAACACCTCCAAACCGATCAAGGACGTCGCCACCGCATACGGCGTCGGCCCCGAGACTCTCCGCAACTGGCTGATCAAATACCGCGAGGCCAACGGCGGCACGGAGACGGATCTGACGGTGTCGGAACGGGCCCGGCTGAAGGAGCTCGAGCGTGAAGTTCAAGAGCTGCGAGCGGAGACCGCTTTCTTGAAAAAAGCGAGTGCTTACTTCGCCCGGGAGCAGCGGTAGTGAGCAAGTACGAATTCATCGATTCCCAAAAAGCTGAGCCCGCCAATCTGAATTCGGTGGTGAAAATGTGCCGGTGGCTGGCCGTCTCGACGTCCGGCTTCTATCACTGGGCCACACGTCCGCAATCGGCCACCGCGGCCCGCCGGGAGGCGCTGATAGCAAGGGTCCAGTACTTCTTCGAGGAGTCCGAGGGCACCTACGGGTATCGGCGCATCCACGCCGATCTCGCCGAGGAACAAACCGAGTGCTCTCCCGAGTTGGTGCGGCAGATCATGCGCCAAGTAGGCGTGGTGGCCTGTCAGCCGCGCCCGTTCCGCATCACCACCGAGGCTGACGCAGAGGCCGCCGCGAGCATGCCCGACCTCGTCAAGCGGGACTTCACCGCCGACCGGCCCGGGGTGAAGTTCGTCGGCGACATCACCTACATCCACACGTGGCAGGGCTTCATCTACCTGGCCACCGTCATCGACTGCTACTCAAAGAAAGTCGTCGGCTGGTCCATCGCCGATCACATGCGCACCGAACTCGTCGCCGACGCGCTCAAGAACGCCGCCGCGACGACCCAGATCGAGCCTGACGCGATCTGGCACTCCGATCGGTTGAACCTGCCCAATACACGTCGATCAAGTTCACCGAGACGGTCGCTCTCGAGGGCCTCGTGGCCTCAATCGGGACCATCGGCGACGCCTACGACAACGCTGCCGCCGAGACCGTCATGGGGCTCTACAAGAACGAGGCCGTCGCGAACAACTCACCCTTCATCACCGGCCCGCTGAAAACCCTCGCTCACGTCGAGGAACTCACCTTCGACTGGGTCGACTGGTACAACAATCGGCGCCTCCACAGCTCCCTCGGCAACATGCCGCCCGAGGAATACGAACGCAACTACTACGCTGAAATAACCGGCCCGTTAAGAGACGGAGCCGCCAACAAAACGGCGGCATGAAACCCGGGACGGTTCACCGTCGCCTCCCTGCTCTCGGATCTGGAAGTGGCCAAGTCGCATTCCCGGCCCCGGGTGAGTAACGACAACCCCCCTACTCGGAGGCGTGGTTTAAGACCTTGAAGTTCGCCCCAGTGTTCCCGGAGCGCTTCAGCACCAACCTCGACCCGAGAATCCTTGCCACCCGCGACGCGGCCTGGATCAACAAGCCAGCCGAAGCATAAGAAGAAGAGCCGAAACTACCCGCCTAAACTCACGCTGGCCTCATCCACCTTGAAATTCCGCCCCCCGTCGGGGAAACGTGGCGATACAGTGTCTGCCGGGTGATCCCAAGCTCCTTACTAAGGGCGCCGACCTCCGTTTCTTTCTGCCCCATAGCGGCCATGGCCGGGCGGATTTTAGCCGGCGTCATCTTGAACGGGCGCCCGCCGGTCCTCCCCCGTTCCCGCGCCGCGGCGAGCCCGGCGACGGTGCGTTCAGAGATGAGTGCTCGCTCGAACTCGGCCAGGGCTGCGAAGATACCAAAGACGAGCTTCCCGGATGCTGTCGTGGTGTCGATCGCGGCGCCCTCGCCGGTGAGCACCTTGAGGCCGATGCCTCGGTCGGTGAGGTCGTGGACGGTGTTGACCAGGTGGCGAAGGTCTCAGCAGTTGATGAGTTCAGGCTCGGGACGCGAATTCGCCGGTACCAGGCGGTTGCGTATAATCGTTTCCAGCGACACGGGGTGCTGACTGTATGACGGTCGGCTGAGATGACACCCGTTGAACCTGATCTAGTTCGAACTAGCGAAGGGATGTCACGGAGAATTACGTGCACCGCATTGGGGCCGGATCTCGTCCTTTCGCCTTACCCAAGGTGAAGAAAATCATGCAAATAGCAGAACAGATTGTCCTGGTCACCGGCGGCGCACGCGGCCTGGGCGCCAGCATCGTGCACGCTTTCGCGACTCAGGGCGCCCGGGTGGTCATCAACTATCGCCACAGCGCCGCGGCGGCAGAAACCTTGGCCGCCAGCTTCGGGCCTGAGCACGCTTTTGCCGTACGGGCCGACGTCACCGACCCGGTCCAGGTCGCGGCAATATTCACGCAGGCTCAGGCACATTTTGGCTCCCCTGTGACAACGGTGGTCAATAACGCGTTGGCTGATTTCCGTTTCAACGGCGATGCCCGCTCCGGCGCTGCCGACATCGGCTGGGACGAGTTTGAGGCGCAGTTCTCTGGCAGTGTCCGCGGTGCCCTGAACACGACCCAGCAGGCGCTGGCAGGCATGCGCGAGGCCGGGTTCGGCCGCGTCATCAACATCGGCACCAACCTGTTCCAAAACCCGGTGGTGCCCTACCACGACTACACTGCCGCCAAGGCCGCCCTGCTCTCCCTGACCCGCACTCTCGCCTCAGAGCTTGGCCCGCACAACATCGCCGTGAACATGGTCTCTGGCGGGCTGCTGCGCACCACGGATGCCAGCGCGGCCACCCCCGAGGACGTGTTCGACTTCATCGCCGCGTCCACCCCTCTGCGCAGGGTGACAACCCCGGCCGAATTTGCGGATGCGGTACTTTTTTTCGCCTCCCCCTGGGCGCGGTCGGTAACCGGGCAGAACCTGATAGTCGACGGCGGCCTGGTGATGAACTAGGGCCGCGCCGGTCATGGCAGCCCCGCGCCAGCTCCACTTCAATGCGTTCCTCATGGGTTGCGGCCACCATGGCGCCGCTTGGCGGCGGCCGCAGTCGCCCATCGAGCAGTTGGGAGACATCAGTTTCTACGAACGGCTCGCCCGAAGCGCTGAACGTGGCCTCTTTGACGCGGTGTTCTTCGCCGACGGGCACGCCGTCGGCGATGTGAGTACCGGCCCGCGATGGTTTCTTGAGCCGCTGACGGCGATGGCCGCGATGGCGCGGGCGACGAGCCGGATCGGGCTGGTCAGCACCGTTTCGGCGACCTTTTACACGCCTTTCCACGCGGCGCGCATGCTTGCATCGTTGGATCACATCAGTAAGGGGCGCATTGGCTGGAACGTGGTCACTTCCATGTTTGACGCCGAAGCCCGCAACCATGGAATGAATGTGCTGCCCTCCCACGATCAGCGCTATAGCCGGGCGGCCGAGTTCATCGAGGCGGCGCTGAAATTGTGGGATTCGTGGGAGGACGATGCTCTGGTCTTGGACCGCGGAGGTCTCTATGTTGACCCGGCCCGGGTGCGGCCGATCGGCCACTCCGGTGAGCACTTCCGGGTGGACGGCCCGCTGACGGTGCCGCGCCCGCCGCAAGGTCGACCGGTTCTGTTTCAGGCCGGCGCCTCCGTCCCTGGCCGGGAGCTGGCCGCCCGTTATGCCGAAGGTATCTATGCGGTGGCATATGACCTCGCCAGCGGGCAGGAGTACTACCAGGATGTGAAACGGCGCATTGCCGTAGCCAAACGCGATCCGGATACGGTGTTGATCATGCCCGGCCTCGTCACTTATGTGGGGTCCACACAGGCGCAGGCGCGTGCGAAGCAAGCGGAGGTCGACGCCCTCCTGCCGACCGAGCAGTCGCTCGCGCAGCTGGGAACGTTCGTGCAACAGGATTGCAGCAATTGGGATTTGGATGTGCCGGTGCCGCCGCTGCCGCCGCTGGCCGGCTTCACCGGGCCGCAGGGCCGGTATGCGACCATCCTACGAATTATCGAGGCTGAGCAGCCCACGGTAAGGCAGTTGCTGGGCCGGCTCGCCGCCGGCGGTGGGCATTGCACCATGGTCGGAACGCCGGAGCAGATCGCCGACCAAATCGAGTTGTGGTTTCGTTCCGGTGCCGCGGACGGCTTCAATGTGATGCCGCCGCTGCTGCCGGAATCATTGGATGAGTTCGTGGACCGGGTGATCCCTGTGTTACAACGGCGCGGTCTGTTCCGCACCCGCTATACCGCGGATACCTTACGTGGGCACCTGGGGCTGGAACGACCCACGATCGGCGCTGCGGTTTAGGGTCCTCTGGGCGAGAGGGTTTCCTCGTGCAGGGTCGCCAGGAGCGTGCGTTCGTATCCGGCGAACTCTGCCGAGGTGGTCATCGACAGCTCGCGCGGCCGGGGCAGGTCGATGGTCAGGTTCAGCCGCACGGATGCCGGCCGCGCGCTGAGGACGACCACCCGGTCGGCGAGGTAAATCGCCTCACGGATGTCGTGGGTGATCAGCACCGCAGTCCAGGCGTTCTGGGACCACACCCCCTGCAACCAGGACTGCATGTCGGTGCGGGTGAGGGAGTCCAGGGCCCCGAACGGCTCGTCCAGCAACAGGACATCTCTGCCCTGCACCACGGTGCGCAGCAAGGCCGCGCGCTGGCGCATGCCTCCGGAGAGTTCGAAAGGATGTGCATCTTCAAAACCGGACAGGCCGAAGGCCGCAAAGAGACTGGCCGCCCGTGCTCGGGCGGTCTTCTTGGTTTCCCCCGCAACCTCGAGGCCGAGGGATGTGTTCTCCAGAATGCTGCGCCACGGGAACAACAAATCCTTCTGCGGCATGTATGCGAAGTGTTCGTGTTGACCGGTGACGACATCCCCGTCGACTAAGACCTCGCCGGAACTGGCCGTCTCCAGGCCGGCCATGATGTTGAACATGGTGCTCTTGCCGCATCCGCTCGGACCGATCACGGCAACGAATTCGCCCGGCCGCGCCGAGAAGGCGATGTCGTCGAGGACCGGCCGTACCTGCCCGTGGCCGAGCGGAAACGACTTACCTATTCCGCGCAGTTCGATCTTCGGGGGAGTCGCCTCAGCCATGCCAGCTCCTGCGTTCCTTCGAATGCCAAGGGATGATCGCCCGTTCGGCGACGTAGGTCAACAGGAACAGGCACACGCTCACGAACGCGGTCACCGCAACGGCAGCCAACACAAGATCGGTGCGAAACGAGTTCTTCATCACCGCCATATAAATGCCCAGGCCTCGCTCGGCGCCGACGTACTCGGCAAAAATGGCACCGGTGACGGCGTAGGCGATTCCGATTCGAAGGGCCGTGAAGAACGAGGGAAGCGCCGACGGAAGACGCACGTACACGAACTGCTTCCACCGGTTAGCCCCCATGCTGCGCAGCAGATTGATCGCGTCCCGATCGGTGCGGTTGAAGCCGTCAATCAGTCCGACCGTGACCGGAAAGAATGTCACCAGGGCGATGACGATGACTTTGGGCAGCATTCCGAATCCGAACCAGATGATCATCAGCGGCGCGATCGCAATGATGGGTATAGCTTGGGATGCCACCAGCAGTGGCACCAGTGCTCGCCGCAGCCATGGCGAAAAATCGATCAGGATTGCCAGCGTCCAAGCGACGGTCAGGGAGACGGCGAAGCCGAGAAACGTCTCCTGCAGGGTGGGGAGCGTATTGTCCCAGATCGTGGTGCGGGCCTCCCAGCCCTGCTGAAGAATGCGCTGCGGGGAGGGCAGGATCGCCGGCTGCACTCCGCCTGCCGTCACCGCCACCTGCCAGGTGATCACGAGCGCGGTGAGGATCGCGGCGGGAGGCGCTAGCGCCGAGAGTGCAGTCGTGCGGGGCGCTGTAGCCCGCTTCACGGTGATGCTATTTTTCACTGAGGTAGTGCTCAGTGAACAGTGTCGACGTGTCCAGCGGCGCTGTGAGCGGTTTGCCGTCTTCGTCGGCCAAGAGGCCGGCACGGTAGAGGGAATCGGCCAGCTGCTGCCAGGTGTCTGCCGTTTGAGTGCCTACTTTACCGTTGGCGTCTTTGAGGTAGGAAGCGCTCAGTTTTTCCTGGCTTTGGTACACGAGTTCCGTGTTTTCGAAGGCACCGGGGTTGGCGTCGATCAAAATCTTCGCCGCGGCATCTGGATGGTCGGCGGCGTATTGGTACCCCTTTTGCAGGGCCTGGACGAACTGAGCAGTGGCGGCAGGGTACTTGGCCGTCCAGTCCCGGTTTGCCTCGACGATCACCGAGTATTGGTCCGGTAGGCCATAGTCGTGCAGAGCGAAGAACTTCATCGGGGTGCCGCGAAGAGCGGCGTCGATGCCCTCCCAGGTGGTGAATGCCGAGGTGAAGTCAACTTTGCCGGCATAGAGGGCCTCATAGGCGGAGGTGCCCAGCGTGATTTTCCTAAACTCGCCCGTTCCACCGTCGTTCTTGATGACATCCGCAGCCTCGGTGGGGAAAGTTGCGCTGGGGTCTGCCATGCCGAGGGTCTTGCCGTCGAGGTCCTTGGGGCTGCGAATGTCGTCGCGGCTGGCCAGGACCCCGATCGCCGTAGCGTCGTGCTGCAGCACCGACATCACCGAGATGTTGCGCACACCCGCTGCCGCCGCGAAGGTGGCCGCGTCCTGGAAGCTGATACCGAAGTCAGCTGAGCCGGCGTTGATGAGTGCGTCGGTGGATGACTGGCTGTATGGGAGCACCTTCACCTCAAGCCCCGCCTGCGTGAAGTAGCCCTTCTCAAGAGCGACATACAGCCCGGTGTGATTGGTGTTCGGTGTCCAGTCCAAGGCGAAGGTCACCGGAGTCAACGCGGTAGACGAGGCGGTGCCAGTCGCCGAGCCTGAGGCGCAGCCACTCAGAACTGTCGCCGCGGCAAGAGCCAGCGCGCCCACCGTCACCCACGACGAAGGCGCACTTTTGAGTAGAGATAGTTGCACTGTCGTGCCCTCCTTGATTGCAGGAATATCAGGGCACGGGTGTGAGAAAATTGCCTCCCTGCGCTGGCATGATCCAGATCAGGTTCGACGGTCGAAGATTGATAATCTTCCTCTCAGCCCGGCTCACCGGACTCCCGTGTTCAAGACGAGTGTAACCAAGAAACAGCCAAGCCTGGACGAACAACGTGTTGGTTCACACTCCATGCGTGCGTACCAAGTCATCGAACAGCACCATTACGACTCCGACGAGGTCGCCGCCAGATCCCCACTCTCGCCGCGCGCTTGCAGACAATCACAACCAGAAAAAAGGGGCCAGAACATGGCCGAACGCAAACATGGCTAAACGCAGCCCCTGACACAGAGTGCTACGTTGTTCCTCGTCCACACGGGAGCCCTCTTGCAGGGGCTGAGAGGAAGCTGAGGCAGCTTCGACCGTTGAACCTACCGGGTAATGCCGGCAAAGGAAGTGAAGTTGATGCGTTACGCCCACCCCAACCCCGCCTCTGCCCCCGCTCAACTGCCACCGTCTGCACCGCCAGGCATGCGCCGCGCCATACGGGGCGGGATCTTCGGCAACTATGTGGACCAATTCGACATCTTCCTACCCGTCATCGCCCTGACGCCAGCAGCGGCGCATCTTTTCGGGTCGGAAAACCTGGTCAGCAACGCCGGACTGATCTTTGTCGCGACGCTGCTCGGGCGGCCGATAGGAGCAGCGATCTTCGGTCCGATCTCCGACCGCATCGGCCGCACGGCGACGACCAAGGTCGCACTCACCGGCGTGGCGCTGACGACACTGCTCATCGCACTGGTTCCCAGCCACGCCGTGTTCGGTGCAGGATCGCTCCTGTTGATCCTGGCGCTGCGTTTTCTCGGCGGAATTTTTCTCGGCGGTGAATACACCTCGGCTGTTCCACTGGCGATGGAATGGTCCGAACCTGAACGGCGAGGGCTTGTCAGCGGGCTGATCATGTGGATGTCACCCTGGGCCAACGCCACCATCGCCGGCCTGGTGTTCGTACTCCACGGCACGCTCGACACCGCCAGCTACAACGCATGGGGCTGGCGCATCCCATTCCTGCTCGGCGCCGTGCTCGCTTTTGGAATGCTCGCCTATTATCGTGCCCGGGTTGAGGATTCCCCGATGTGGACCCAGACCCCACGCCGCACGAACCCGCTGAAGGAAATTCTCATCGGCGAACACCGCCGGGCGCTGTGGCAGGTATTCATTCTGATGAGCGGCATGTGGTTGCTGACTTACATGGCCATCCCGGTGCTGACTGGGCAACTCGGCGCCGATGCCGACGTGGGCGCACAAACCATAACGTTCGCGATGATGTGCGGCACCGCCGCAAGCGCCTTCACCATGGCCGGTTGTGGGCACCTGTCGACGTTCACCGGCCGCCGCGTTTTCTTCATCGGCTTCGGCCTGATCGCAGCGGTACTGGGACCGGTGATCTTCCTAGCCGTCTTCACCGCCGCCGGCACCACGGCTTTGGTGCTGCTGGTCGTGGCGCTGCAGATCGTCACCGTTTCCGGCTACGGCCCGGTCGGCGCCTACCTGGCCGAACGCTTCCCGACTGCCGTGCGCTCCAGCGGCTACGGGGTCGGTTATAGCCTTTCCATCGTCATTCCAGCCCTCTACCCGTACTATCTGCCGGCCCTGCAGAATGTGCTCGGCGACCACGGCGCCGTCGCAGCGCTGCTCGCACTGGCTGGAGCGCTCGTGCTGACCGGCGCGCTGGCCGGCCCCGAAACAGTGCGGGTCAGCCTTGGGGCGGCCCGCCTGCCCACAACCGATGAAAGTGGTGGATAGGACCACGCCCGGTACCGACCTCGAGTTCGTCGGCGTGTTCCAGACTCTCCTGCAACCAGGACTTAGTCATCGATAACGCGACGCTCCAGTCCCCGAGCCGGGCCTGCAATGTCGCCATCGCCGACGACATCGAACATCCGGTTCCGTGGGTATTGGCGGTGTCCACCCGATCGGCTGCAACCTCAATCATCTGCCGGCCGGCGGGCAGCTGGCCGGTGGCATCCACCAGCGCGTCCGGGCACACGGCACCCTCTAGATGGCCGCCCTTGACCAGCACAATGACCTTATGCGCCGACGAGAGTCGCTTGCCCTGCTCGAGTGCGTGCGGCCAGGTCGAAGCGGTCGGCTCTCCCAACAGCACCCCCAATTCCGCCAGGTTCGGTGTGACCAAGTCGACCCGGCTGAGCAGCCGGATCATGGCGCTTTCTGCAGCCGGCTCGAGCAGCCGGTCGCCGCTGGTGGCGACCATCACCGGGTCAAGCACCACCACCGGCGGTTTCACCTTCTCCAACCAGTCATCGACGGCCTGAACGATCTCGGCATTGCCGAGCATCCCGATCTTGACCGCATCGATAGTGACGTCGTCACTGACGGCATCGAGCTGTTCACGAAGGAAGGCCACCGGCGGAATATGCACCGACCTCACCCCGTGGGTGTTCTGGGCAACCAGCGCGGTGACGACGGCCATCCCGTAGCCGCCCTGCGCGGCAATGCTCTTCAAGTCCGCCTGGATGCCGGCCCCACCTGTTGGATCGGTGCCAGCGATGCTCAGAACTCGGGGTACTGTGCGCGGCAGGACGGTACGAATCATCGGTTCCACTCCTCCACAAAATCCTCGGCCACCCGTTTCGGGTCCGCGGCGGCACAGATCGCGGAGACCACTGCGACACCTGCCGCCCGCGCCCGGCGCAGCTCGCCCACGTCGTCCAGCAAGACTCCGCCAATGGCCACGCAAGGCAGGCCTGCCACGGCAGCGAACCCGGCGAAACCGTCCACGCCGATCGGCGTCGGATGGTTCACTTTTGTGGCCGTCGCCCGGATCACACCAGCGCCCAGGTAGTCGACCGTTCTATCTGGCAGGAGAGCCACCTGGCGGAAGTGATCGACAGTATTGGCGGTCAACCCGATGATCGCGTCGTCGCCGACGATCATCCTCACGGCCGTAACCGGAAGGTCGCTTTGGCCGACGTGGACGCCATGCACGCGGGCGCCCGCAGCGCGGGCAGCCAGGAACACGTCGATCCGGTCGTTGATGAGAATCGCGGCCAGGTCACCGACAGCCTCGGATATGCGCAATACGAGCTGGTAGAAGTCGGCAGCGGACGCATCTTTCTCCCGGATCTGCACCGTTCGGACGCCACCGGCTACCGCAGCCCGCACCGTCTCGACCACCCCGCGACTGCCACATAACGCCGTGTCGGTGACCAGATACACGCCTGGCGTGAAAGTCTCCCTACTGAACTCAGTCATGAAATCGCTATCGACGCCCGGATCGCGGCCCCGTCAACGCTCGCCAATGCGTCAAGGAACGCGACGGCAAAACTGCCTGGACCGCCGGCGCCCACCGCCGCCCGCTCGGCCGCGATCGTATATACGGCCGTCGCGGCGGCAGTGGCAACAAGACGATCGTCGCCGACCGCGAGGAAAGCCGCGGTTATGGCGCCAAGCGCACACCCTCCACCGGTGACTTGGGTGAGGTAGGGATGGCCGTTGCTCAGGCGGATGACATCGGTTCCATCGGTGATCAAATCGGTCGCCCCAGAGATCGCGACGATGCAGCCGTACCGGTCAGCAAGCCGGCCAGCGGCATCCAACGCCTGCTCCGCCGTGTCGACCGAGTCCACCCCCCGGCCGCCATGGCCCGAGCCGTTCAGGGCAATCACCTCGGAGGCGTTGCCGCGGATTGCAGTGGGCGCGTACGCCAGCAGATCGGCGGCTAGCTGGGTGCGCACCGAAAGGACGCCGACGGCCACCGGGTCGAGCACCCACGGCGTGCCGATCTCGTGCGCCGCCCGGGCCGCTTCAAGCATGGCCGCACGCTGCTCCGCATGCGGAGTGCCCAGGTTCACTAGCGTGGCCGAAGCGATACGGGCGAACTGGTCGGCCTCGATGGGGATGTCGGTCATCGCCGGCGCAGCCCCGACCGCCAGCAACGCGTTAGCGGTGAAGTTGGTCACCACCGCGTTGGTCAGGCACTGCACCAGAGGTGTTCTCTCCCGCAACCGCGCCAGCAGCAGGCAGGCATCGTCCGCCGTGAAACGCCTCATTCAACGTCCTCGCTCAGATTTATCAACTGGGTGTGCCGGGGAGAGTTTGCGAACCGCAGCAGGAAACCGTCGACCCTCAGCAGGCGCATTCGGCCCGTGCACAGTCTAGAACACGGCGAAACGGCCGCCCCTTCACAGAGTGGAGACTGGGCTGGCCGCACCGATCATCGCCGGCTCTCAGATGCGGAAGATCCCCCCAAATCCGCCCGCGCCATACGGACGCGTGACGTTCTTGCTTGACTACTGGAGCATCATGCCAAGGCTCTTGAACGAAGCCCCAAAGGGCTGGATCGATGTCCGCGGATTCGTCGGAGTGGCAGGTAGAACGAAGCGGCCGCAGCGGTCAAGCCGGAAACGGCGTTGGCGGATACGCAAGGGCGCGTATACCGCGATAACGGGGGCCCCGAACTTCACACCGTTCAGTGTGCTGTGGCGCGACTTGTATGTCCGGCTTCCGGAAAATGCGGAGGCAGAGTCTCACCGAGACCCCAATGCAGGGCCACCGCTCACGCGGGGCCAACTGCGCTACGCACTGGATGAGGCGATGTCCCGATTCGACGCCAGACCCGACCGTGAGGAGCTGTCCGAAGCCCTGAACGGCACCGCGAAGTAGGGCGGCGATCGCTTTCCAATGGTCGGCTCCAGCTTGTTCGAGGCATATGAAGCTCTCGACCGGATTGAAAGCCACCTCACCGACTGGACTAGAGGACCGTTCCGCTTCAATCGCAAGAATAAAAGAACCGGACAATGGCGGCGCGGCTCATATCTTATCGGCCGAAGAATCCTCGGCGCCTGAGCCTCAGGACAGTCGAGCACACAGTGAAGACGCCCGCACATCAGAGCCGTCGGATGAGTAGATGACCGGCCCAGTTTGCCCGTAAGCCGAGCGTGAAACGAAACTTCGCGGTCTGCCCATGATCTGCAACTGCTGGCGCTCCTTGCCGGCGTTCTGTGACCACTATTTGCCGGTGTCGCTTGTCAGGGTCTCATCGGCAGATTGATCTGGCGGTAGTCCCAGGGCTCGCGCCCGGCGATAGAAGGTCGCTCTGGACATTCCAAGATCGAGCGCGACCTGCGCGGCTGTCTCTCCACCTTCTATGAGTCGGCGGGCGTTGCGGATTTGGCTGTCGGTAATGAGCCGAGGGCGACCGCCCAGGCTCTTGCCGGCTTCACGGCGCTTGGTGATCGAGTCGACCACACGCTCGCGCTTGATCTCGTGTTCCATCTGTCCGAGCGCCGCCATGATCGTGAACAGCATGGATCCCATCGGTGTCGACGTATCGACATCCCCGCCGCCCAAGTTCAGTACGCGAAGGCCAGCGTCGCGGCCGCGGAGTTCTTCGGCGAAGGCGAGCATGTTCTGTGTCGATCGGCCGAGTCGGTCCAGAGTCGTGATGACGAGAGTGTCGCCAGCCTGAAGGGCGTCGAGAGCGCGATCGAAGTGCGGGCGTGATGCTCGAGTGACGTGCTCGACCTCGTGCGTATGACGCCCGTCATCGGGCTTAATGTCAGGCGGGGCAAACGAGACATCCGAGCTTGAAAACTCCACGAAAGCGGCAACGGCGACAGCTCACATTCACCGGCGACGACAACGCGATGGCGACGCTCCTCCTAAACGTGATGGGAGCCTTTGCTGGGTTCGAGCGTTCTTTGATCCGGGAACGTCAGTGCGCATCACGCTGGCCAAGAAGAGAGGTGCGTATCGGGGGCGCACGCCGGCCCTCGACGCGGCCCGGGCGGCCGAGCTCCGAGAGAAGGCCGCGGCCGGGGTCCTGAAAGCGGCGCTGGCCCGCGAGTACGGCATCAGCCGTGAAACGGTCTACGCCTACCTCCGCGTAGGCGAAGCTGGCTAACCACGACAGGGAGTCGGAACCGAGACACGATGGGTTCGCATCGTCTCCTCGTCGCCCGACCTGACCGCAAGAGACGCTTCGCCTGTCCCGACACTGACGATAGGGATGAATAAAGTGGGTGCGGGCAAGCTTGGATTGGGGTCTGGTCGCGTTATTTGGGCTGGCGCACGATGAACGCGGCCATGCCTGGAACGGTGAAGGCCACCACTCCGTGCTCGGGTGCGTAGATAAGTCCCTTGGCAATCAAGTTCGCACGACTCGGGCCCAGGCTTGCTGGTGCCCGGCGCAAGCGCACGGCGATTTCGCCCGAGGGGCTGCCGTTGTCTCCGTCCACGGCCATTGCGCGCATGTAGTTCTGTTCACCCCGAGTGGCCCGGTCCCAACGGGCACGGAAGAACCCGCTGTCGAGGGCTGCTCTGCCCTTCGCCGCCCCGACACGAGCATCGTCGTAGGTGATGGTTGGGCCCGCGGCTTCGTTCCACGTGTCTTGACCAAACTGCTGGATGAAATATGGGTACCCGGCACTCTCCTCGACGAGCAGCGCGACGGCCGATTCCTCCCATTCGACGCCTTCTTCAGCGGCGGGCTTCGTCAATGCGTCAGCCGCGACAGAGCCACGGAGCGCCTCGATTTTCTCGTAGTTGAACCGTTCGGCGTAGGACTTCGCTTCGGCGAGAACCCGAGGGAGGCTGGGGAGTCCTGCTAGAGCAAAAAGCACCCTCCAGTCGTCCTGGGCGGACGCATGCGCAATCGCACAGATGGCGATCAACTCAGACTTGGACAGGTCCTGCGCTTCGTCGATGAGTATGGCAACGCCGACCCCCTCCTCTTCCGCTGCCGCCGCCAGGTCCTGAATGAGCTTGCGGAGGTCGGTCTCAAAGACGCCAGTATCTGCTCCTCCTCCAGAAGCGCCGGATAGGTCGAGCCCGAAATTCCAGGTGCCGGTGGCATCGTAGGAGGCCTTGAAGCTCAGGGCGGTTTTCAGCGCTTTTGCTAGACGCCGTCCTGCGGAAGGTCGTGCCAGGTCCGCAAGGGGAGCGTGGAGCGCCTCACCGAGAGCTTCCCGCAAATCTTTGTCCCCGCCCGCCTCAACCTGTGCCACGATCCATTCCCGACCGTCAGCTGAACGTCGAAAATCCGACAGCAGAACTGTTTTCCCGACGCCACGCAGACCATAGAGCACGAACGGCTGATTGGATCGACCCGCTTCGACTCTGTCCAGTGCGACGTTCCAGTCAGAACGGGGTTGGTCGCGCCCCACGAGAGCGGCTGGTTTGCGGCCTGCTCCGGGGGAATAGGGGTTCAAAACCGGATCCATGATGCCTCATATCTACTGAAATCTACGCAAGTGTAGCAAAGAGCTAGAGTTCGATAGCTTTCAGTAGTTTTGCGGTCTTTGCGGCCCTGGATGATGTGGAAGTTCGCCATCGACAGACCGATTCCATTGACGGCGTGAAGCTTAACGATATATCGTTGATACATCGCAGCGAGGTTGCGGTTACGTCGATTGTTCTTCCTGACACGAAAGGTTGGATGCGATCATGAGGCGCATTTTTCACACACCAGGCATGGAGTTCGGCCCGGAGTCCGGCCGCTCGCACCACGACTTGTCCGAGCACGGCCCACAGGGCCACGGCCGCGGTTTCGGCAGGGGAGCGGGATTTGGTCCGGGTTTCGGCGGCTTTGGTCCGGGCTTCGGACGTGGTGCTCGCGGTTCCAGGCGAGCAAGCAAGGGCGACGTCCGGTCCGTGATTCTGTCGCTCCTGGCCGAGCGCCCGTCGAATGGCTATGGACTCATCAGGGCGATAGAGGAGAAGACCGGTGGCGCCTGGCGGCCGAGCCCTGGCTCGGTGTATCCGACGCTGCAGCAGCTCGTGGACGAGGAGCTCATTTCTCCCACGGGTGACGGTCGTCGCACCGAGTATGAGTTGACGGAGGCAGGCACGGCGTACCTGGCCGAGCACGCGGACGATCTCAAGAAGGCGTGGGAGGCAACCCCGGGCCAGTCCGACGCGGACGCTGCCTTCCACGAGAGCGTCGGAAAGCTGTTCGGCGTCGTCCACCAATTCCGCTTCTCTGCAACCGACGCCCAGCGCACGGCCGCGATCGAGAAACTCGACGAGGCCCGACGCGCCCTCTATCTGATCCTCGCCGACTGAGCAGTGTTGCGCGGCTCCGCTCGTCGAGCGCTGCCGGGTGCTGTGGGAACCGTGCCAGCAATGGCGCTGTTTCGACCTGTTAACCTCGAAGCGCACCCATTCGGGGGACAGGGGAGTGGCGTATGGCCGGCAGGCGTTCGAAGAAGCATGTTTCATCAGACCAGGGCGAATTCGACCTCTGGGGACTCGATGAGAGCAGCGCTGACGCCCAGCTTGAGGCGGAACGAAACGCTGAACCTTCGCCCGTTGAGGCCGCCCTTGTCAGTGGCCAGCTGAGCTTTGATGACTTTTGGATTGAACAGGATGGTGGGACCGATGAACCAGTACGGATTGATAGCCAGGGATCACTGGATCAAGGTGGCCCCGGCCCGGTACGCGGCGTTGCCGAACCCGGAGGATTACTTCGAGGATCTGGGCGAGCAGGTGCAGGGCCAGGTCGACGACCTGAGCCAGAGGATCGCCGGGCCGGACCCGGCGGGGGAGACCTACCTGGAGAAGGTGGGTCGACTCACGATGGCGAAGAGGCAGGCCGAGGAGATCGTGCTGGCCGACCTGGTGTGGATCACACCGGAGCTCTCGGCGGACGAAGCCCGGGAGGAGTGGGCGTCGGTCCAGCCTCCGGTGAAGGCGTTGGCGGATTGGGCATTCCTGATGCAGGACGAGGATCGGGAGTTCAAGTCCGTCGACCCGATCGAGCAGCTGGCGGAGGATTGGATGCTGCCGGAGAGCTTCTTGGAGGTCCTCGCGGTCCAGGACAACCCGTACCGGTTCCTGAGCGAGCAGGCGGAGATCCTGACGGAGAGCGCGAACCAGCGGTATCGCCGCTTCCAGGAGACGCAAGGCCAGGAAGAGTAACCGCACCCAGCTTCACCCCGGACACCCAGGACGGACTCGCCCCCTCGGGCCCGAAGGCCCGCTACGGCGCGAACGTCGCCGCCATCCGACTCTCCCAGCAGCTGCAGGTCGCGGACCGACCCGCAACGAGCGCCGAGCACCAGGTCCTCGCCCGCTGGTCGAGCTGGGGTGCCCTCCCCGATGTCTTCGACGAGTCCAAGGACAACTGGGCCAGCGAACGCACCGAACTGAAATCGCTGCTCACCGGTGACGCGTACGCGGAGGCGCGGCGCACGACGATCAACGCCCACTACACCGACCCGGCCTACGTGCGCGAAATCTGGTCAGCCCTGACCGAGCTGGGCTTCGAGGGCGGCCAAGTCCTCGAACCCGGTGCGGGCTCCGGCACGTTCATCGGGCTGGCCCCAGGCAGCGCTCGGATGACCGGGGTCGAGCTGGACAGCACGACGGCCGCCATTGCGAGTGGCCTCTACCCGCAGGCAGAGATCCGTGCGGAGTCCTTCGCCGACAGTCGGTTCCCGGCCGGGTATTTCGATGCCGCGGTCGGCAACGTTCCCTTCGCCGATGTCCGCCTGCATGACCCCGCCCACAACGCGGGCCGGCACTCGATCCACAACCACTTCATAATCAAGTCCCTCGCCTTGACCCGACCTGGCGGCCTGGTCGCGGTGCTGACCAGCCACTACACACTCGACGCGCAGAACCCGGCCGCACGCCGGGAGATGAACGCGATGGCCGACCTCGTCGGGGCCGTTCGGTTACCGTCCGGCGCGCACCGTCGCGCTGCCGGAACCGACGTCGTGACCGATTTGCTCGTCTTCCGCCGCCGCGAAATCGGCCAGCCCGCGGTGTCGCAGCTGTGGGAAACGGTCACCGCTCACCAGGTCGACGGGCAGATGGTGAAAGTCAACTCCTACTTCGATCAACGCCCCGAGAACATCCTCGGCGAGGTCCACGTCGGTACCGGGATGTACGGCAACGAAACGTTGCACGTCACGGCCACCGATCTCACGGCCATACCCACCGCGCTTCGCGCTGCTCTGGCAGGTGTTGTCACGGATGCCACCGAGGCCGGCCAGCTGATGACCGTTCGGAGCGCCCTGTCTGAGCGGACACTCTCGGCCGGCCGGCCGGCCGAACCGACTCAGTGGGACGGCACGATCACCGTTCAGGAAGACGGAACGTTCACCATCGTCTGCGCCGGTCAGCACGAGCCGCTTGCCGTCCCGAAGAACGGGGTGACCGAGCTCACGGCGCTGCTGGGTCTTCGCGACGCGGGGACTGCTCTCCTGGCGGCGGAGTCCATCACGGTGGACGACACTGACGAGATCGTCGCCGCCCGGACGACGCTTCGCGACCGGTACGACACCTACAAGGCGACCTACGGCCCCCTCAACCGGTTCACCTTGCGCCCCACGGGCCGCGACGATCCGGAAACTGGCGAATCGGGGATGGCCCGCATCACGCCGGCCCCCGCCCGGATCCTGCGGAAAGACCCCTTCGGGCCCTTGGTGATGGCGCTGGAGAACTTCGACGAGGAGCGGCAGAGCGCCGCGCCTGCAGCGATGCTCAAACAGCGTGTCGTGGCACCACGCCCCACCACGCGCGGCGCTGAAACCCCGGCCGAGGCCATCACGCTCAGCTTGGACCGGACGGGCCGGATCGACCTAGAAACGATCGCGTACCTGCTCGGCCAGGACGAGAGCGAAGCGCGCGCCGGCCTGGGGGAGATGGTCTACGACGACCCGATAACCGGCCAGCTCATCCACGCACCCGAGTACCTCTCCGGTGACGTACGCGTCAAGCTCGATGCCGCGCAGGCCGCCGCGCAATCCAACCCCGAGCAGTACACGGCCAACGTGAACGCGTTGGCCGCGGCATTGCCGGAGAAGCTCACGATGGAGCAAATCCGGGCGCGCATGGGAGCCGTGTGGATCGACGCAGACTCGCACAAACAGTTCCTGCAGGAGCTCCTCCGCGACCGAGGCCTGAGGGTGGAGAACCCGATGCCGGGAATGTGGGAAGTGCGCGGCAACCGGCAGAGCCTCCGGGCCACCAGCGAATGGGGCACCAAACGTCGCCCCGCAACCGACATCGCCCAGGCTCTGATGGAGCAGAAGCCCCTCATCGTCCGCGACGACATCGAAGAGCTGGGCAAGAAGAAAAGCGTCGTGAACGCATTGGAGACGACGGCCGCGCAGGAGAAAGCCGACAACCTGCAGGAACGGTTCGCCAACTGGATCTGGGAAGACCCCGAGCGAGCGACACGCCTCACGGACGAGTACAACCGCCGGTTCAACTCCATCGCGCTCCGCGACTACAGCAACGAGGGCGACTACCTGACGTTGCCCGGTGTGGCGTTGAACTTCGTCCCGCGATCGCATCAGCGCGCAGCTGTCGCACGGATGCTCTCCGAACCGGCCGTGGGGTTGTTCCACCAGGTCGGTGCGGGCAAGACCGCGGAAATGGTCATGGGCACCATGGAGCTTGGCCGGATGGGACTCATTACCAAACCGGTGGTCGTGGTGCCCAACCACATGCTCGAGCAGTTCGCCCGCGAGTGGCCCCAGATCTACCCGCAGGCTCGCATCCTCGCGTCCTCCAGTGATGACCTCGCCGGCGACAAGCGTCGACTGTTCGTTGCCCGCGCGGCTGCGAACGACTGGGACGCGATCATCATGACCCGTACCGCTTTCCTCCGGATCCCGCTCTCACCCGCGACCGAGGCTGACTACGTCAACCGTGAGGTGTCCGCCGTGCGAACGGTCCTTGAAGCGGCCACCGGTGAGGACGCGATGACGGTGAAACGCCTCGAGAAAACGTTGATGGCGTTGGAAGAGAAGTTTAAGAAACTCACCGACAAGCCCCGCGATCCGGGCATCACCTTCGAGTCCACCGGCATTGATTATGTCGTCGTTGACGAGATGCACGACTATAAGAATCTGGCCACCGCGTCCAACATTCGGGATGCCGCGATCACGGGTGCGGATCGCGCGATCGACCTGCACATGAAGCTCGAGTACTTGCGCTCTCAGCACGGCGACCGCGTCGTCACTGTGGCCACGGCTACACCGTTGGCTAACAGCATTACCGAGGCGCATGTGATGCAGCGGTACCTGCGGCCCGACCTGCTCGAGAACGCCGGCATCGGTCACTTCGACGCGTGGGCGGCGACGTTTGGGCAGACGGTGACTGAGATGGAGATGGCGCCCACCGGTGGCGGTAACTTCCGGTTGAAGACCCGGTTCGCGAAGTTCCAGAACGTGCCCGAGATGCTCCGGATGTGGCACGTGTTCGCGGACGTCAAGACCGCTGAAGACCTCAAGCTCCCCACACCGTTGTTGCGTGAGCGTACGGACGGGCAGCGGGTGCCCGAGAACATTGTGCTGCAGCCGGGCCCGGAGCTCGAGGCGTATATCGCGGACATTGGTGAGCGTGCCGAGCGGGTCGCCAACAAGTCGGTGCGGCCTGAGGATGACAACATGCTCAAGATCTCCACGGACGGCCGGAAGGCTGCCCTGGACGTGCGCATGGTCGGCGGCGACCGCCCGGGCGGGCCGACGAAGATCGACGCGGTCGCGCACCAGGTGCTGCGCATCTGGAACGACACCAAGCACCTCACCTACCTCGACGACGTCACCAAAGAGCCATCGCTGACGCCGGGAGCGCTTCAGCTGGTGTTCAGCGACCTAGGCACACCGAAGCCCGACCGGTGGAATGCCTACGACGAGCTGCGGTCAAAGCTCGTCGACGGCGGGATGCCCGCCGAGTCCATCCGGTACATTCACGAGGCCAAAACCGACCCCGACAAAGCACGTCTGTTCGCGGCCGCGCGGGCCGGCCATGTGGCCGTGCTCGTCGGGTCGACCGCGAAGATGGGTGTTGGCACGAACGTGCAGGCCCGCGCGATCGCCCTGCATCACATGGACTGCCCGTGGCGCCCCGCCGATATCGAACAGCGCGACGGCCGCATTGTGCGGCAGGGAAACCAGAACGCCGAGATCGGTCTCTACCGGTACGTCGTCGAGCGCAGCTTCGACAGCTACATGTGGCAGACCGTGGAGCGGAAAGCGAAGTTCATTTCCCAGATCATGCGCGGCCGGCTCGACATGCGCGAGATCGAAGACATCGGTGACGTCGCCCTCGGTGCGGCGGAGACGAAAGCACTCTCGTCCGGCAACCCGCTCCTGATGGAGCAGTCCGTGGCGAACAACGACGTGTCGAAACTCCAACGCCTCGAGCGCGCCTGGCAGCGCAACCAGACCAACCTCGCGAGCATGCGCGTCAGCGCCACCACCCAGGTCGGGACGCTGGAGCGGAACATCGCCGCGTTGACGGCTGCGCTCCCGCGCGTCGTTGACACGAGCGATGACTTGTTCCGGATGACGGTAGCCGGCCGAGAGTATGGCAAACGGGCGGAGGCTGGCGTCGCGATCGGGGAGTGGGCGGCACGCAATGGCGTGCGATACCTGCCCACCAATGTCGACCGGAACCTGGGGCCGTTAGGCCAGGTTGGAGGGTTTCCCATTGACGTCGCTTCACGGACTTCGTTGGGCCAGGTGCACATCGTCGCGGAGCTCCGCGGGGTACCGGGGGCGAGCGTGAGCGTGCCCCGGGATCAGTTCTCCGAAGCCGGTGTTGGGTTCGTCCGGCAGCTCGAGAACCGGGCCGCATCATTGCCAAAACTCATTGCCGAAACCCAGCAGAAACGAGTCGAGGCCGAGACAACCATCACCGAAGTCGACGCGCGAATCGGCGACCCGTTCAAGCACAGTGACGATCTGCACGAAGCGCAGGCCCGACAAGCCCGCGTCCGGGCCGACCTCGCGGCGATGGCCAACGACCAGAACCCGCGCACCGAAACAGCGGAAATTGCCGCGCCAGCTCGTGCGGATGAACAGGCGGCCGGGCGTGATCGGATGAAGAAACTCGCCGAGCGAGCACGCGCCAGAGCCGACAGTGACGACCAGGACGAGCGCGCGGATCAGGGGCCCGAGATCAGGGTGAGTCCGCCGCGACCTCGGGTGTAGGGGCTAGTTGGTGCGGTTGGGCTCTGCACGCTGGACCGGAAGGACTCGAACCCCAAGCTCCGTGGCGAGCAGGATCTGACCTACCGTGAGGCGCGGCCGGCAGTGTGACGTAGGCGCCTTCACTTCGCGCGGGTTCACTGTTTGCTTGGAAAGTATATGAAGACTATACTTTTCGAGTATGAGTGTGGTTGTTGAGCCGGTCCTTGAGGATCTAGCGTCTGGGCAGTGGGGGCTGTTTACGGCTGCTCAAGCGCGGGTGCGGCGGGTGAGTCGCGCTAATCTGTCGCACCGGGAACGTGATGGGCGTCTCGTGCGGCTCGCGCACGGCGTGTACCGGCTGGGTGGGGTGCCGGTGGCGCCTCTGGATGAGCTGCGGGCGGCCTGGATGTCGACGGAGCCGGAGATGCTGGCTTGGGAGCGGGTCGACGTTCCGGAGGTCGTGGTTGGAGGGGCAGCAGCGGCCGCCGTGCATGAGTGTGGCGATATTGAACCGGCGCCGTACCGACTGTTTTCGCGCGGTCGGCGTCAGACTCAACGGGCGGACATTGCGTACCGGCAGCGCGTGCTGGATCCAGAGGATGTTGTTGTGGTGGGGGGACTTCCGGTGACGAGTATCGAGCGCACCGTCGCTGATCTCGTCGATGAGGTCGGGGATCTCTCCCTGGTCGGTGATGTGCTCGCCGACGCGACCCGGGGAGATCGCGCGATTGACCTGGACCGCCTTGCCCACCTGCTTGCCCCCTACGCGGCACGGTATGGGCACTCTCGCGGGGATGGGTCGGCGCTGCTGGAACAACTCCGCAGGAGTGCGGGCATCGACGATGTTGCTGTTGCTCGCGCACTGGTGCAACGTCCCGCTGTTGGCGCTGCCCTGGCAAACGTCATCAGCCGAGAAGTTGCAGAGCAGCTTCAAGTCATTGCCGCTCAGTTTCAATCCCAGCTGGGGGAGAACGCTCAGTTCCGCGAACAAATAGACCTGATGCTGGCTCCCCTGGACGAGCAGAGCCGTCTCGTTTCCGAGATCGCGGACACGGTTCTGGCGCCGGTCCTTCGACAGAATCGAGAGCAGATGAATCAGATCACGAAGATGATCGCATCACAGCTACCCACCATCACGATGCCGAGGCCCGCAATGCCAGTCCGAAATTTCCGCACCGATACGCAGACCGATGAGTAACGACCAGCCGTACCCCGATGGGCGTGCGGTGCTGTCCGCGATCAAGGAGAAGGCGCTCTCAGCGCATCGCAGCGGGGTAGGAACGTCGGTTCAGAGCCTCATTGAACTGGCAATTTTCGATCGCTTTCTCTGCCGGGTGTTCTCCGCCCGGGACTGCCCGTTTGCTCTGAAGGGTGGCACCAGCATGCTTGCGCGGCTTCCTGGGGCCAGGCGGACGACGGACGTTGACTTGGAGACGGCGGAGATGAGTATTGACGAGGCCATCACGCAACTCCGCGCGGCGGTCAGCGTCGACCTGGGGGATCATCTTGAGTTCCGATATCTGCGCCACCGGGACACCGGCGGGCGCAATCAGCCTGAACTCCAGGCGGCCGCAGTCACCTTCAGCGTCACAGTGCGTGGCGCTGGAACCCAGAACCCCGTCCATGTTGACCTGGCTATCCACAAACGCACGCCCGCGGCACCGCTGCAGCGGATCACCCCGGCGTTCAGGCTCGACATGTCTCGTCTCGGCCCCGTCGTTGCGTATCAGGCGATCGCTGTCGAGGATCAGATCGCTGACAAGGCGTGCGCCACCCTCTCGACCTACGGCGGTCAATCCTCGACCCGATCGAAAGATCTCGTCGACCTGGCCATCCTCGCCCGAACAATGCGCATCAACGCGCGGCAACTACGCATCAGCGTTCATACCGAAGCGCTCTACCGGAACCTTTCAGCATTCACAACGCTCGTGGTGCCGCGATCCATGACTGATGGGTACGGAAAAGTTGCCCGAACAGTCCCACTTCTGGGCGATCTCCTCAACCCCGACGACGCAATTTCTGTTGTCAACGCGATGCTGCAGCCAGCTCTCAGCGGGGATATCACGGACGGCCAATGGCACCCCACGCAACAGCAGTGGGTCGATCAGCACTAACGATTGAGCACCAGACCTTCAGCCGGCAGCCGCACCAAGGTGCGGCGCTGTGTCGCTGAGAGTGGAGGTCTCCCGGCCGCCCGTGCGCTCAGAAGAGAGCGGGCCGACCACCCCGCTCGACCGGCCTCACATCCAGGGATTGGCGAAGGCCCACTGCAATCGCGGTGGGCCCTCAACCATCAAAGTAGCCGACGCCACTGACAACGCCACCTCAAGCGGGACTCAAACAGCGCGCTCCACAGGGCGGAGGCTGGCGACTGCCCGGACCGATTGCAGGCCAGGAGCGGGCCGCGCGCCTGCGGGCCTGGGCAGCTGGGAGTTTCTGACGAGTTCGGTGATAGCTGCGAAAAAGCCCCGGCTTCACTGCACCTGGGGGGAGGCGAGGAATCTGCCGGGGCCAATCCTGTGGAGTGGGGGACTCCGCCACCAACCGTACGGGGGAGGCGCTGAATGCCGGCTGGGCGAACCCGCGTGTCGATGAGAAAAACAGGCCGACTACTCGCTCAAGGGAGTTGGCTACGCGCAGGTGGAGACCAGGACTGAACGTGAACCTGGTGAGAGTTCGTGTCAGCCCGTGACGTGCTCGGGGGAGGGGACCGGCGGGGTTGGGGCGGTGAGTCCGCGCAGACGCTTCACTTCTTTGGGATCAAGTTCTAGCAGATCGGCGACCCGGCTCGTGTTCTCACCGAGCGTGAACAGGCTCTGGATGCTGAGTCCGATGGTGGTCTCGACGACGGCCAGTTGTTCGATGAGGGTGTCGCGTTCGTCGCCGGCGGTGAAGAACTCGGCGAGGGTCGCTTCGATCTTGCTGTCGCGCTCCCCGCGGACCTGATCGACACGGGTGCGGGCGAGCCTCGCGCGCTCCCTGGCGTCCAGCTTCTTACCGGTCTGTTTCGTTGCCATCTTCCAACTACCCCCATGAACTCAGATTCAACTCGCACCGAACGATCCCGGCACCCCCAATTAATCACAGAACCAGCCTTCCCCAAAACTCACCGCAAAAGCCAGAGCAAAGTAGACACACCTTTTGCACTAATAGTGTCTGGACGGGATTCACCCGTTAACCTGTGTTGAGAGGGGGGGGGTGGTTTCGCCATGATGACCGTGCATGTTCTTCACGCCGGCGATGGCTACACCTACCTGACCCGCCAGGTCGCAGCCGGGGATCATTCTGTGCGCCGCGGCGAAGACCTCACCGATTACTACACGGCCGAGGGCAACCCGGTGGGGGAGTGGCTCGGGTCTGGGTTGGCGAACCTGGGCGTCTCCGGGAACGTCTCCGAGGAGCAGATGCAGGCCCTGTTCGGCGAGGGGCTGCACCCGGACGCGGAGGCCGCGATCCGTGCTGCCGTCGCCGGGGGAGCGTCCCCGGAAGATGCTGTGCAGGCGTCCCGGTTGGGGCGCCGGTTCCCGCGGATCCAGCCCAAGCCGGACGGCTGGGACGTCGCTGTAGCCGACGCCTACGCGGCATTCGAAGCGGAGAACGGGCGCAGCCCCGAGGTCGGGGTGGAGCGCGATCTCATCCGCTGGAACATCGCCGCCGACCGCATCGCGGCAACGTTGAAGCGTCCCGGGACGGACGCGGAAGTGGCCACGCACCTATCCCAAATGGGCAAAGCAGCCCGGCAACCTGTCGCCGGTTACGACCTGGTGTTCACCCCGGTGAAGAGCGTGTCCGTGCTCTGGGCCCTTGGCGTTCAGGACACCTCCCAGCAGGTCCGCGAGGCACACAATGCGGCCTGGCAGGCCACGGTCGCCTGGCTCGAAACAGAAGCCGGCGTCACCCGCGTCGGTGCCGGTGGTGTCGCCCAGGTCGACACTCACGGGTTCGTCGCTACCGCGTTCGAGCACCGCGATTCCCGCACCGGCGACCCCAACCTCCACACGCACGTTGCCGTGTCCACGAAGGTGCAGGGCCTGGATGGGAAGTGGCGTTCTCTGGACGGCCGGGTGCTGCACGCCCTCGGCGTGGCCGCGTCCGAACGGTACAACACCCTCGTCGAACAGGAGGTCCGGAACCGCCTCGGCGTGACCTTCGTCGACGAGACGCGGGGGCGGAACAAGCGCAGCGTCCGCGAGATCGCCGGCATCAGCCGGGAGCTGCGGGACTCCTTCTCCTCTCGTCGTGCGGCGATTGAAGACGCCTACGAAACACTTGTCCAGGAGTACGTGGCCAAGCACGGGCACACCCCGCCGAAGACGGTGCAGCTGAGCCTGGCGCAGCGCGCGACCTTGGAAACCCGTGAGGGCAAGAGCGCCCCGAAGAGCTTGTCCCGGCAGCGCGCCGAGTGGCGGCTGGCCGCGACCAAGATCATCGGCGAGGTCGCCGTCGACACGATCGGGGCCACGGTGCGGCAGCCGCAGCAACTGTCCGTCACGGACGAGATCCTCGCCGCCCTGAGCGTCGACGAGCTGGCCGAGCGAGTGCTGAACACGGTCGAAGACAGCCGGGCCACCTGGCGCCGATCGCACGTGGCCGCGGAGGCCCAGCGCATCGCCCGGGCGTTCGCGAACGTTCGCCCCGGCGTCGATGCCCAGCAGGTCGCCGACCAGGTCGCCCAGGCCGTGATGGCCCGCGTGATCAGTGTCACCGCCCCAGCACTCAACCCCGCCCCAGAGCAGCTGCAACGCCAAGACGGCGAGTCCGTGTACCGGGTCCACGGGACCGAGCGATTCACGTCGACGCGGATCCTCGCGATCGAAGAAAGCCTCATCAATGCGGCCCGCACCGTCGCCGGCTTCACCGTCGACCCGACCACCTTCACCTCCACCGTCGAAGCGTTGAACGCGGCCAGCGAGTACCCGTTGGATGCGTCCCAGGTGGAGCTGGCCCGCCGCTTCGCGTCCGGTGGTCGTCTCCTCGAGGTCGGGATCGGCCCGGCCGGAACAGGCAAGACCACGGCCATGCGCGCGTTCGCCCGCGCCGTCGAAGCCGGCGGCGGCCGCGTCCTCGCACTCGCGCCGACCGCTGCCGCATCGACCGTCCTCGCCGAAGAAATCAAAGTGGAAGCGGAGACCGCGCACAAGCTCGTCGACGTCCACCGCCACGGGTCACCCGAGCAGCAAGAGTCCGACCAGTACCGCATCGACAGCAACACCGTCCTCCTCATCGATGAGGCAGGTATGGCCTCCACCCCGTTGCTCGCCGACGTCCTCGCCCTCGCCCAGCAACACGGGGCGACCATCCGGCTCCTGGGCGACCCCGCGCAGCTCGCCGCGGTCGAATCCGGTGGAGCCCTGCGCCTGATCGAACAGCGCGTGGGCGCCAGCTACCTCGACCAGGTCCACCGCTTCATCGACACCGACGAAGCCGCCGCGTCCCTGCTCCTCCGCGACGGAGCGAGTGCATCGCTCGACTTCTACGTCACCGCCGACCGAACCCGGGGCGGCATACGGCAGAGCATGCTGGAAGAGATCTACGTGGCCTGGGCCGCCGACCGGACAGACAACCGGCACTCGATCATGGTCGCGGGAACCAACGACGAGGTCGCCGCTCTCAACGCGCGCGCCCGCCTTGACCTGGTCGGCCAGGGCGTCGTCGGCAAGAGCGGGGCAGTGCTCCACGACGGGAACAAGGCCGGCCTGAACGATGTGATCGTGACCCGGCAGAACGACCGGAAGCTGCGCTCCAACCAGGGCAAGGACTTCGTCGCCAACGGCGACTTATGGACCGTCATCGACAATGAGGGTGGCGACCTCAAAGTGAAGAGCCTCCGGCACGGGGGGGTGCTCACCCTGCCCGCCGAGTACGTGGCCACGCACGTTGAGCTCGGCTACGCCGCCACTATCAACCGGGTCCAGGGAATGACGGTGGACACCTCCCACATCCTCGTCGACCCGCAATCCACGTCCCGCGAACAGCTCTACGTCGCCGCGACGCGCGGCCGCGAATCCAACAGCATGTATGCCGTCGTTGAAGAAACCCTCGAGGTCGACGCGCACGCCCCCGACCACCTTCGCACCAGCATCCTCGACGCCCTCACCGCGGTTCTGGCCAGGGAGAGCGCGGAACGATCCGCGACCGAAGAAATCCAACGAGCCCAGGACGCCACAGCCAGCCTGTCCACGTTACTGCCGGCCTACGAGGACGCACTCGCGCGCGTCTACGACCCCAGCCAACTTGAACGGATGGAAGCCGCCGTCCGAGACGTGCTCGACTCGGGGATCGCCGACCGGGTCGTCCGAGACGAAGCGTGGACGCATTTGGCGAGTCGGCTCGCCGCACACGAAGCCCACGGCGCTGACGTGCGCGCCCAGCTCGCCGCGGCTGTCCGGGCCGAGGATGCCGGGCCCGACTCGACCGTCGAGTCGTTCGCGAAGATCTATCACCACCGCATCGGAGCCCCCGGTGGATCAGCATCGGAGACACCGCTTCCGAGCTGGGTTACCCCGCCGCCCAGAGGCATCGACGGCGACAACCGTGAGGTCCGTGACTGGCTGCGCGCCCAGGCTGACCTCATCCACAACCGAACCCAAGCGCTCGTCGACGCTGCGGCCGCGAACCCCGAACCGTGGAACAAGACGCTTCGCCCCATCCCGGAGGACGCCTCCCTTCAGAAGGTGTGGCGGCGCGACCTTGGCAACGTGGTTGCCTTCCGCGATCTGAATCAGATCGCCGACACCAAGTCGCCTCTGGGTGCTGTCCGCACAGACGACGACGCCTACACGGCGGCCGCCGCGTCGCTCGTGCGTCTTCGTGTTGTCGAGGACGACGCTGCGGTGGAGGCGCGTCGGCGCGTGGCCGGTCTCCGGCAGCGGCTGTCCGGGGACACCGATTTGGGAGGAGCAGTCGATGTGGCCGAGCGGGTGCGGCGCCTACGCGAGCGTCACCGCGAGCAGGAAAAGCCCGCCTCAAACGACGACCCAATTCAACGCGGTCCCGGCCACCGTCCGACGGTGTAACGGGTTAAGGTGCGGTTGGCGCGGCATCCATTCACAGCCCTGCACGAAGCGCATCCCACGGTTTGATGCTTCGATAATTACACTCAGGCGAAAATATTGAAGTACTAGCCCGCACTTGCTCAAAAGCACGGCGTAATCATCCGTCTCCTGGGTGACCCGGTGCAGCTCGCGGCGGTCGAATCTGGTGGTGTTCTGCGCCCGATCGAGCAGCGGGTCGGAGTCAGCTGCCTCGGCCAGCTGCACCGCTTCATCGACGTGGACGAAGCATCCGCGTCCTCACTCACTACGAATCTCCTAAACGTAAAAAACGAAAATGTGTTACGTTTTATCTAATTAGGGAAGAAGCTAACATGAGCGCGTCAATGAGTCAGGAAACGTATCTTACGGACGATAACGCCGGGATCGCGAAGATCTACGACTTCCTAGAGGCACATGAAGCGGCCGGCCGGGCGCATCCGGTGCCTCGCTACTTTCTGGCAGGAGCTTCGGTTGGAGACCAAGTCGAGATTCCTGAAGAGATCCACCGGGTGCTGCGCCAAGTCATCGAGTCAATGCAACGAGGACTGGCGGTAACCGTTGCTCCCCAGTCCAAGACCCTGACGACACAGCAGACCGCTGATTTGCTGAGCGTAAGTCGCCCGACTGTCGTGAAATTGCTCGACTCAGGTGACATTCCGTTTGAGCGCACTGGAACGCATCGCCGCATTCTGCTGGCTGACGTGCTCGCTTTCCGTGAGCGTCGTCGAAGAGCGCAATATGACGCGCTCGAGGAAATGTCGGCTGGCGTCGATGAGGAAATGCCCATTGATGAGGTGCTTAGCGAACTCCGGGCGGCCCGGCGCGCGGTCGCAGCGAAGCGTCGGGTCGCCAAAGCGCTCTGACATGATGGACGGATGTTCATTGCCCTTCTCGATACCTGCGTACTCTGGCCGAGCACGCAGCGAGATTTCTTGCTTTCCCTGGCGTTTGAACAGATATACCGTCCCGTATGGAGCAGTGCCATCCTCGATGAACTCGAATATCACGAAGCTGAAAAACTCTGCCACCTTGGGGTAGATCGAGCTGAGGCTGAGGTCCGGGCCAGGAAATTGGTGGCGCAGATGCGAGCAATTTTTGTTGACGCTGAGGTCACCGGTTGGGAACGGTTGGAGGGCACGTTCGGTCTGCCGGATGAGGATGATGAGCATGTCCTGGCGGCGGCCGTGCTATCCAATGCCGGCGCAATCGTGACTGAGAATTTCAAGGACTTTCCCGTTAACAAAGTGCCGCCCAGCATCGAGATCATCAGTGCGCGTGACTTCGCGCGTGATGCAGTGTCACTTGATCCGGTGCGAGCGCTCAAGGCCATCTCGGAGCTTGCGGGCCGGTCAGGGAAGAACGGTCCAAGGCAGACCCCAGATGAGATCCTCGGCATTCTCCAGAACCGTTACGGCATGGATGAAGCCGTACAAATCATGCGCACTGCACTTTAGGGTCCGGTTGCTGACGCCTTCCATGTGCGTCCCCGGCCACGCTATTGCCTCAGAAAAGTGGGGTCAACCCTCCAGGCGCTTCTCCGCAGCCCGGAGTGCCACATTCCGGGCTGCCTCCTTTTCGAGGGCCTGCTGCTGCATCTGCAGGGCGAGAGCTGCGCGCGCATCGACCTTGGCCTGCTGTCCATAGGGGTGTCGTGGGTGATAACGCACTTGCAGTTGCCTCGCGGCAAACAGGAGCGCCTCGGCGCGTACGCCGAGGAAGTGCGCTAGAAGCAGGCGATCATCATCCTTGTCGCGTCACGCATTGCTCGCAGCTCCGTGTCATTTACGAAGTCATAGGTCGTTCTCGCCTGCGTGTCGCGCCGATCGAAAACAGGGCCAGAGCTGTAATACGCGGTCTCGGCCTGTGGAACAGCGGACTGCTGGTGCGGGTCAGTTCTGGTCTTCAGGTTGCCGGCCGGGTAGTCAGTGTGGTTTGCGCGGCCAGAATGGCCTTCGTTTGCATGGTGTACAGCTTCATCAGGTTGTGGCAGGCGGCCAGTAAATTCCAGTCATGGGCCGCTTGCTCCAACCCGCGCAGCAGCACAAATTTCCCTTGCCGGGTGTGGATCCTTAGATAAGTAAGGCACGCCGATCATCAACCATTATTTCACTGGCGGTGAAATCCTCGCCCGTGCGCCCGTATGGTGATTTGAGACAGTGCTAAGGAGAATCTGTTTCATGTCGAATCGTCGTAAGTTCACCGCGGAGTTCAGGGCCGAGGCCGTTGAGTTAGTGATCTCCTCGGGCCGGCCGATCGCTCAGGCGCAACCGATCTCGGAGTCAACGAAGGGACGCTGGGCAACTGGACACGCGTCTGGTGTGAGGAGCATCCAGAATCTGATCCCGACGGTCACGGTCCGGTGGAATGGGCAGCCGCGGCACTTCTCACATTTCTGCCCGAAAAAGGAAATGTGATGACGTCCACGGCGTCGCACGGAGCCAGGAGACGAACCTCTCACGAGAGTCCCGTGGCGCCTTCCAGACGACTCGAACTCGCGGGACGCACTCCCACAGGTGGCACGGCACATCGACGCAGGCTTCTTGAAACCTTCCTCATTCAAACCCTCGGCTACAGCGGTGCAGACGCGCGTCTTGAGGCCGAGAATCTTGAACATGCCGTCTCCGACTCGATGATTAAGCGCATCGATGACCATCTCGGGAACCTCACGCTCGAGGCGCTTGGCCTTCGCCCGACTGGCGGCCAACAGGTTCGACCTGTCCCGACCCAGCTCACCCATGCCGAATCCGGGCCAGAGTTGTCAATCAGTCACATTTCCGATGCCCATCCAGCCGTGCTCAGCTACTTCACGCGTATCGGCCTCGTCGCGGACACACGACTGATCGTTCAGCCTCACCGCTTGAACTCAGACATCGTCACGATCCGAATGCTCGGTCACACAGAAGACGTTCACCTCGGCAACGTCGCCTCCGATGCCGTCTGGGTCACGAGCATCGAGATGACATGAGAGGTCCTTCCCCCATCGCTCACCGTGGCGAGTGCGGGCACGGAATCCTCCCGCTCATCCAGCCGCGTCTTTACGGGTAGGGATACCGCCCCCGGTTTGCGTCTTACTCCGGATTCGACCCTCTCCAATCAAAGGAACCTTCTTGGGAAGCTCGCTCAAAGTCGCCGTGACCCTTCACCAAAGCGAAGCTCTACTGTCCCCAGCAATCGTCTTGGTCAGTGTGAACCAGCATGGGCAGCTACCCGCCGTCCTCGTGGACCCCATTGACCGCAACGGACGCATCGCCCAAGGCACGTGGTTGGGCGGCAACCTCGGAGACGGGACCGACGGGACTACCTACGCCAAAGTCCGGTAACGCGAGCCGGAGGCATCCCCCATGGCCGACCAAGGAGGGCCTTGCTTCCCCGGATACGGCACTGCATGTATTCTTCTAGCGTCGGTCGGCACGCCTGCCCCCCTTCGGTAAGAAGGGAAAGACATGCAGCTGGTCGGGCGTATCGGAGCGGCCCTGGCCGGGGTGGTGGGACTGGCCGTTCTGCTCGCGTGGTACACCACGGGAGGCGCGATGCTTTCGAGCATGGTGCCCGGGGTCCTGTTGGTGGCCCCGACCGCGGCGTTCGCGCTCGTGCTCCTCTCGATTGCGCTGGTCGCTTTCGACCGCCCACGTCTCACCGCGGTCCTCGGTGTGGCTGTGCTCGCCATCGGCGGTTTGTCGCTCGCCGAGTACGCCCTGGGAACGTCGCTCGGCGTCGATACTCTGCTGCCGGGAATCGAGCTGAACGGGGATGCGCTGAGGATGGCGCCGTCCACGGCCTTCTCGCTGTTCGTGCTGGGCGGCTCGGTCCTTTCGAGCCGGCTTGCCCGGAGCACGTTGGCGCTCGTCCTCGCGGTCGTCGCCCTGTGTGTGAGTCAAATCGCGATTCTCGGCTACGTCTACGGCGTTTCTTCGCTGTATACCGTTGGCGGCTACACCAGCATGGCCTTGCTCACCGCCGTCGGGATCGCGTTGTTGTCCGGGGCGACCCTGCTTCAACATCCATCCGCGGGTTTGGCCGGGCTGGCGCGGGACGGCGGTAGCGCCGGAAGGCTGGTTCGTCCGGCGATTCCTGTCTTCATCCTTGGTCCGTTCGCCCTCGGCTGGCTCTTCTTGACCGCGCAGCGCATGGGCTGGTTCGACATTCCCTTCGCCTTCGCCGTCCTTGTCCTGAGCATGACCATTCTGGGCTCCGCGTTGACCTGGATAGCGGCCTTGAGGCTTCGCGAACTCGACCGGCAACGTGAAGGCGCGCTGGCCAGGCTGGCCGAGACGAACCACCTGCTCGAAACCACGGTCGCGGTCCGAACCCAGGAGCTCGCGAAGACCGCCGACGCACTCGAGGCGCTCGTTCGGCTCGCGCCGGTGGGCATCGTGCAGCTCGACGCCGCGGGAGGGCTGCTGACCGCAAACGACCAGTGGCTGAGCGTGAGCGGATTGACCCTGGAAGCGTCCCTGGGTGAGGGTTGGATGTCGGCGCTGCACCCCGACGACCTCGATCGGGTACGCGCCGAGTGGTCTGAGAGCAGCGCCGTCGGCGCCGCCTATTCGGCCACTGTGCGTTTTCGCACCCAGGACGGACAGGTCAATTCGGTGCAGTTCACATCCACGCCGATTCGTGACCGGGGAATCGTGACCGGGCATCTGGCCAGCGTCACGGACGTGACCGCCCTGCGTGCCGCGGAGCAGGCGGCGACGGCGGCCCGCGCGCGGTTCGAGGCGGCCTTCGCCTGGTCACCGCTCGGAACGGCCATCGTGTCACTTGACGGCCGGGTGCTGGAAGCCAACCGGCGCCTCTTCGAGCTGGCCGGCCGGTCCGCCGACGTCCTGGGCGGGCCCATCGAGGCCGTGTTCCTGCCGCTCGAAACCGTCGGCGCGGATGCCCGTCCGGCCGGGCAGCTCGAGAGCTCCCGGCAGCGGGTGGATCGACGGATGCGGCGCAGCGACGCCGAGGAGACCTGGGTGAAGGTCAGCGTCGCGGAAATCCATGAAGGCGAACACGTGGGAGGTCTCCTGTACCAGCTGGAGGACATCACGGCCCGCCGGCTGGCCGAGGCGCGCGTGGAGCACCTCGCCTTCCACGACCCGCTGACGAACCTGCCCAACCGGCTGCTCCTGCTCGACCGGCTGTCCCAGGCCCTGCTGCAGGCGGCACGCCACGGGAGGGGAGTCGCCGTGCTCTTCATCGACCTGGACCGGTTCAAGGTGGTCAATGACAGCCTCGGTCACCACTCCGGCGACGCGGTCCTGGTCGAGGTGGCCGCGAGGCTCCGCCAGGGCGCACGGGCGTCGGACACCGTGGCTCGCATTGGCGGTGACGAATTCGTCGTCGTCTGCCCCGATGTCGACAGCAGCCGGGATGTCGCCCAGCTCGCGGATGCGCTCCAGAAGTCCATCGCCCGGCCGATCCGGATCGGCGATCACGTCGCATCCGTGGATGCGAGCATCGGCATCGCCTTCGGCGTTGGCCACGACGACCCCGAGTCGCTCCTGCGGAACGCGGACCAAGCGATGTACCTGGCGAAGGACCGCGGGCGCGCTCGGTTCGAGGTTTTCGACGACGATCTGCGTGGTCGGATCGACCGGCGGCTGGACACCGAGATCGCCCTGCGCAGTGCGG
>NZ_SOHO01000012.1:0-22355 GCF_004403225.1 Cryobacterium sp. Sr8
CGAGGTCATCGATGAGGCGGTGATCCTCCCCGAACTCGCCGCCGCCTAAACTAGAACAACTGACCCGCACGGTGTTGAGAAACTCCACCACTCAGCGGGACGTGACCTGATCAAAGGACGTTGCCACCGCATGCGGCGTCGGCCCCGAGACTCTCCGCAACTGGCTGATCAAGTACCGCGAGGCCAACGGCGGCACGGAGACGGATCTGACGGTGTCGGAAGGGGCCCGGCTGAAGGAGTTCGAGCGTGAAGTTCAAGAGCTGCGGGCGGAGACCGCTTTCTTGAAAAAAGCGAGTGCTTACTTCGCCCGGGAGCAGCGGTAGTGAGCAAGTACGAATTCATCGATTCCCAAAAAGCTGAGCCCGCCAATCTGAATTCGGTGGTGAAAATGTGCCGGTGGCTGGCCGTCTCGACGTCCGGCTTCTATCACTGGGCCACACGTCCGCAATCGGCCACCGCGGCCCGCCGGGAGGCGCTGATAGCAAGGGTCCAGTACTTCTTCGAGGAGTCCGAGGGCACCTACGGGTATCGGCGCATCCACGCCGATCTCGCCGAGGAACAAACCGAGTGCTCTCCCGAGTTGGTGCGGCAGATCATGCGCCAAGTAGGCCTGGTGGCCTGTCACCCGCGCCCGTTCCGCGTCACCACCGAGGCTGACGCAGAGGCCGCCTTGAGCATGCCCGACCTCGTCAAGCGGGACTTCACCGCCGACCGGCCCGGGGTGAAGTTCGTCGGCGACACCACCTACATCCACACTTGGCAGGGCTTCATCTACCTGGCCACCGTCATCGACTGCTACTCAAAGAAAGTCGTCGGCTGGTCCATCGCCGATCACATGCGCACCGAACTCGTCGCCGACGCGCTCAAGAACGCCGCCGCGACGACCCAGATCGAGCCTGACGCGATCTGGCACTCCGACCGGGGCAGCGTCTACACCTCGACCGGCTTCAGGGCCTTGGTGACCAGCCTGGGCATGCGCTCGTCGATGGGCCGCACGGGCGTGTGCTGGGACAACAGTATGGCGGAATCGTTCTTCTCGATGCGCTGTTGAGAGAAGGCGGAGGGTGCCGTGGCGGCATCTCGCAGAACGGTCTCCTCGGAACCCAACAAGCGATCCTTCGGCGCCTCAGACCAGTTGGACTCATCTAGTCTTGACGAACTGGGAGCGCTGACCCGTGTGTCAGGAACACGATGACAAACACTGACCTACCGCTGGGATACATCTGCCTGGCCGTCTATAAGCCAAACGAGGAGTTGCTGCGCGTTCAGATCGAATCGATCGTTCGTCAGACGGAATCGCGCTGGCATTGCCTGGTCGGGATTGACGGCGCAGATCCGGCCACCGAAGCCGTGCTGCGTGCGGCGCTTGAAGCTGATCCCCGATTCACAATCCTTGGATTCGAGGAAAGGGTTGGCTTCTATCGGAACTTCGAACGAATCCTTGCCCAGGTGCCGGCTGAGGCGCCGTGGGTCACGCTCGCTGATCAGGATGATGACTGGCGCCCCGATAAGCTCGCGTTGCTCATCCCTCGCCTGCAAGAGAGCTCGCTCGTGCTCGGCCAGGCGCACGTGCGTCGACACGGAGCGAATTCTGTGGGCGACGCACCGCCCGTCGTGACCTCTCGTCGCGCGGTCGGCTTGGCCGCGATGATGATCGACAACCAGGTCACCGGTAGCCTCGCCGTCTTCCGCGGGGGGCTGCTGCGCGCGGCACTGCCCTTTCCAGAAGCCTGCGACCTGGCTTTCCACGATCACTGGCTCGCGATTTGCGCCACTCTCGAAGACGGGGTCGGCGTCGTCGGCGATGTCGTGCAGGACTACGTGCAGCACGACGCGAACGTTATCGGTGAGAGCGCCGGCGAGGGCCTCGGTGAACGACTCCGCCGACTCAGCGCAGCGACCGCGCAGCCCGGTTGGGGCGCTCGGCTCGACTACATCAGCAAACATCGCTGGGGGTGGAGGGTCAGCATGGCGCGCACAGCGCTGGATCGATTCCCCCTACTAACGAATTCCCAGGCGCGTGACCTCGGTGTCTACGCAAGCAACCAATTCAGCATCCGTCTGCTTCTGACGATGACCATCGAGTGCCTGGCCCGACGGGTTCCTCCCGCTCGGAGCCTCGCGCTAGCCGTAGGGAGCCTGCGCGCCCCGAGCCTGGATCGGGCGGAGGCCCGTCGGGCGGTGTCGTAGGCTTGGCGAGTCGGGTAATTCGCGGTTGACAGACCGTGCCAGAAACGGAGCCAAGCGTGAGCCAGAGTGACATCGCGGTCGATTTTGCGAAGATTGGCCCATCGCACAAGCCGTTTGTTGTGGCAGAAATCTCGGGCAACCACAACGGCGATCTGCAGCGCGCGCTGGATATCGTCGACATGGTTGCCGATGCAGGTGCCCACGCCGTCAAGCTGCAGACCTACACCGCAGACACGTTGACCATCGACGCCACCGGCCCTGCCTTCACGATCTCGAGCGAACATCCGTTGTGGGGCGGATCGACCCTGCACGACCTCTACTCCACGGCGTTCACGCCGTGGGAGTGGCACGCGGAGATCTTCGATCGGGCGCGCAAACGCGGGCTCATACCGTTTTCCAGCCCGTTTGATGACACAGCCGTGGACCTCCTGGAGGAACTCGAGGCTCCGCTTTACAAGATTGCGTCCCTGGAAGTAGGTGACCTCGCCCTGCTGCGTCGCGTCGCCAGGACGGGCAAACCGGTGATCCTCTCGAACGGTGCCGCTACGCTCTCCGACCTGGACCTGGCAATCCAGACCATTCGGAATGAGGGCAACGATCAGATCATTGTCTTGTCGTGCACTTCCTCATACCCGGCTTCCCCGACCGAATCCAACCTGCGGTCGATTCCTGTGATTCGTGACGCTCTCGATGTCCAGGTGGGTCTCTCGGACCACACCCTTGGCATCGGCGCGGCCATCGCCGCCGTGGCTTTCGGTGCTTCCGTGATTGAAAAACACGTCACGCTCTCCCGATCAGACGGTGGCGTGGATTCCGACTTCTCGCTCGAACCCCACGAGCTGGCCGCCCTCGTCCGCGAATCTGAGACTGCATGGCTCGCCCTGGGCGTGCCGACGCTCCGGCCCACGGCCAGTGAATCCGAGAGCCTGCGCCTGCGTCGATCTCTGTTCGTCGTCGAGGACGTCCTCGCCGGCGACGTTGTCTCGCCCCTGAATGTGCGTTCGATCCGTCCCGCCGGCGGGCTGCAGCCGGAATTCCTCGGCGTCGTTATGGGCCGTCGCTTCACGCAGGCGATTGAGCGCGGAACGCCCCTCGGTTGGGCGCACGTTTAGGCGAGATCTTTTCGCATCAGCAGCATCCCCGGTTCCCCGTTGACCCGTTGTTCCTGATACCCGGCGGAGGCAAAGAGCCGCGCCGAGGCGATGTTCTCCGTGCGCATCGCAGCCACGAGGGCATCTGCTCGGTACGGGAGTCGACCCAGGTGCTCCTCGGCGGCGGCGAGAACGGCCGAACCGATCCCGAGGCCTCTTGACTCCGGAGCAACTGTTATTGACACTTCCCAGGCGTGAAGGGTCGCGCCGGTCAGGTCGAAGCGTACAGTTGCGACGGGACGACCCGCTTGCGAGACCAGGAGGAGGTACCGATCGGGGTCGGCAATCGCTTGCTTCACCCAGGCAAGATGGGCACTCCAGTCCAACTCGTCTGTCTCCCGCGACGCTGCCCGCACGATCGCGTCGTTTCGCCAGTCGAAAAGAAGGCTGGCGTCTCCGGCCGATACTGAACGCACCGTATGAGACGGGGCGTCCGCTAGCATGTCCTCCCAGTGCGACACGATGCGCGCCGCGCCCTGGCCATCAATGAGTTGCCGTCCGCGGCGCGCCAGCTCAGCTCGCATCGATCCGTCGGTGGTCAGGACTCTCAGTTGTTCCAGCCGCGCTGCGCGGGCGGCCGGGGGGCCGCTCCAGGCGCCCAGACCCTGGACAAGCCCGTGCGAGGTCGCAAAATCGTAGTTGGGGCTTTGGTTGTCGATGACCTGAATCACCGCGGTTGGGACCCCCATGCAGAGCATCTCCCAGAGCGTTCCGCCTGCGGCAGTCACGGCCACGTCGGCGTCGCGGAAGAGTTCGACCGCGGAAACGCTTGGCTCGTGCGCGGATATCGTGAACGCGGGCGTGGAAGAAGGCAGGTCGGGCCACGAGCCTCGATCCACGATCACCGCACAATCAGCTGACACGCCGCTGTCCCTGATCATGCCCAGGACCTGTGCCGTGGCGTTGAGCGCGTCTGTTCCCCCCAGCATCACAACCATCCGGATCAATCCGGGCGCTGAGCCCGGGGTCTGGCCAAAGCGTGCGTCCCGTTCGGCGGCGAGTTGCCTCACCAAGGGACGCAGTGGCACGGCTGCCGCGCCGAGCATGAGGCGACCTGAGCCGTCGGAGGGCCGATATCTCTCTGCCGCGACCGGGCTCGGATCGATCACGAGGTCGGCGGCACGGCGACCGTAGCCGCCGTCTTCCAGGGAGCTCAGGAGGACGCCCGCCTTGTTGATGACGATTCGGAAGTCACCGACCAGGTCGTAGTGATCAATGTGGATCAGGTCAACGCCCAAGTCTTGGGCCATCGAGGTGAGCCCCTCCGCGGTCCAGACGGCGGGGACCTGCCGCACGCCGAGGCGTTCCAGAAATTCCCGCCCAAACGGAACGTCAATGTCACCACTCAGGGTCACCTGCCAGCCTCGGGATGCCGCCTCTTCGACCAAGGCCATGGACCGCACGAGGTGGCCAACGCCTTCGCCCTTGCTCGCGTCGCAACGAATGAGAAGGTGCATCTCAGCCCTCAATCAGAAGCTTCTGCTCAACGTGCTGGTTGATGGACACTATCTCCGGGTGCAGCAGAAGCGTGCTGGTGATTTCCCGCCACGACGGAGGACGATCGCCGAGGATGCCGACGAGCCTCCGCAAGACTTCGGCATCGGCGGCCTCGTCCAGGGTAACGCGGTACCGATTGAACGCGGGCCGAAAATGCACTCCTGCGCAGCTGTACTCCGAGCCGTCCGCGTAGAGAGAGCTCGTCACATGCGTTCGGTGATGACCTGGCGCGGTCCGGTCGTCGGCGGCACGAAGCGCCGCGGCCGAAGCGAGTTCGACGTCGAGCCCGCGAGGCAAGGACCGCTCGAGCGTTGTTGAAACGTAGTCAAGCGTTGGATCCCGGCGCCACATCTCAACGACTAGATCGATCAAGTCGGGATCGAGAAGGGGGCAGTCGGAGGTAAGCCGAACGATCGCATCGGCGTCGCTCGAATCAAGGGCCACAATGAAGCGGGACAGAACGTCCTGCTCGTCACCGCGGACGACTCGGGTGCCGGATCGAGCGCAGAATTCGACGATGGGCTCGTCCACGGCTTGATCCGACGTGGCGACAATCACGTCGTCCACATTCGAAGCAGCCCGAGCGGCGCGGATCACCCATTCCAGCACCGGCCGGCCGCCGAGGCCCATCAAGACCTTGCCAGGTAGCCGGCTGGACCCCATTCGGGCCTGGATCACGGCAACGACGCGCTTCGAGTCGCCCTCAACGCTCATGCTCACTTCTCGACGACCTTCAGCACGGCTTCGATGACCTGGGCGACCTGAGAGTCCGTGAGCCCTGCATACATCGGCAGGGAAATTTCCTGCCGGTAATATGACTCGGCGATCGGGCAGAGACCGCGCTTGTACCCCAGATCTTCGAAGACCGGGTGCCAGTACACCGGCATGTAGTTGACCTGGACACCGATGCCTGCCGCGCGGAGCTTGTCAAATATCTCGCGCCTCCGGTCAGCTGGGACTCGTAGGGGGTAGAGGTGCCAGACGGGTTCTGCTCCGGTCGGGCAGCCGGGAATGCGCAGACCCTCCACGTTGGAGAATGCGTCGTCGTACAGCCCGCGCACCTCGGCTCGCCGCAACTTGAAGCTGCCCAATCGTCGAAGCTGACTGAGGCCGAGCGCGGCCAACACATCGGGCAGACGGTAGTTGAGCCCGAACGAATGGACTTCCTGATGCCAGGCGCCTTCGTCGGGCCAACGCAGCAAGTCACGTTCACGCACCAGGCCGTGGTTCCTGAATCGCCGACCGCGAAGCTCTACGTCGGGATCCAGGGCGACGACCGCTCCACCCTCGGCCGTCGTCAGGTTCTTCGTGGGAAAGAAAGAGAACGTGGTGATATCGGCTTGTTCGCCGACTCGCCGTCCGTCGCGAGTGGAACCGATCGCATGGGCGGCATCCTCGATGAAGAGGGCATCGCTTTCACGGGCCAGGCGCATGAAAGCGGTACCGTCGACCGGAACCCCTGCGTAGTCGACCGCAGTGATTGCCCGGGTACGCGAAGTGACCGCGGCTCGTGCGGCGTCGAGGGAAAGATTGCCCGTCGTCTCGTCGATGTCGGCGAAGACGATGCGGGCTCCCTGCATCGCTGCCGTCGCGGCCGTAGCCACGAATGTCAAGGGAGTGGTCACGACCTCGTCTCCGGGGCTGATCTCGGCCGCGGCGTACGCGACGTGCAGGGCGGACGTTCCCGAGTTCACCGCGATGGACGCGCGCGCGCCGACATAGTCCGCGATGGCGGCTTCGAATCGGTCGACGGTCGGTCCCGTGGTGAGCCATTCGCCTCGAAGCACGTCGGCCACGGCCGCGAGGTCAGAGTCATCGATCGATTGTCGACCGTATGGAATCATATTTCTCAACTCATTCGTTGGACCATGTCGCGCAACTCTTCCACTGAGAGCCACTGGTCATTCGTGTTCGAGTGGTACGCAAAGCCGTCTTCAACAGGGATCCCGTCCGACGGTGTCTCATAGCCCCAGCCCCCAATATGCGGCATGACCAAGTAGCGCGAACCGAGGAGCAGGGTGCGCCGCGAGTCGTCGGGTGCGATCATCTCTTCGTGCAGCTTCTCGCCGGGGCGGATGCCGATCTCGTGCATGGCTGCCCCCGGGGCAACCGCTTCTGCCAGATCAGTTATTCGCACCGAAGGGATGCGGGGCACATAGAGTTCCCCCCCGGTCATGTTGTCGAGCGCATCGAGCACAAACTGGACTGCCTGCTGCAGCGTTATCCAGAAACGCGTCATCCGCTTGTCCGTGATGGGGAGCGACTCTCCGCGGGCGGCGAGAGCCCGCCAGGCGGGCACAATGCTCCCGCGAGATCCCATCACGTTGCCATAGCGAACGACGGAGAAGCGCGTGTCATACCCGGCGGCGTAGTGGTTGCTGCTGATGAACAGACGATCCGCAACGAGCTTTGTCGCCCCGTAGAGATTGATCGGGCTCGATGCCTTGTCGGTCGACAGTGCCACGACCCGCTTCACACCGCTGTCGATGGAAGCATCGATTACGTTCTGCGAACCCTCCACGTTCGTTGCAACGTATTCCGAAGGGTTGTACTCGGCGGTGTCAACCTGCTTCAGCGCTGCGGCGTGAATGACATAGTCGATGCCGTGAAGAGCGCGGCGAAGCCGGTCCTTGTCGCGGATGTCGCCGATGAAGAAGCGCAGCCTCGAATCGTCATTGAACATGCGGCGAACCTCAAGCTGTTTGAGCTCGTCGCGGCTGAAAATGACGAGCCGTCGGACATCCCCGCTCGCAAGCAATTCTGCGATCAGCGCCTTCCCCAAGGACCCCGTTCCTCCTGTGATCAGGATGGAACTTCCAGTCAGAATTGACATGACTCTCTCTTTCGATTTGTGGTTCGCCGGTTCCGGGTGGCCCTCCCCCGCGGGATTTGCAGCGCTTCTGTGGCGCCCGCTCCAGCGTCGTCAATCCTAGCTGGGTTGTTTCGCGCGCCCGTTCGATGGCGTCCGGGAACGCTGGGAGTCAAGTCGTCTTCGCACGCGACGGCCGAGCTTGAGCAGGCTTCCGGCGGCCGCGAGGAACAGAGAACGTGCCCATGGAAGGCTGGCTAGTCCGGTCCGCGATTTCGGCGGCCGCAGAATCTCTTTGTCCTGAACTATTCGCGTGGCCTCGAGGTAGCCCCGGCCATTCGTCTCGTCGGGTTCGAGGTATGCGCCCTCCGCCCATTCGTTCCAGGCGTTGACGAAGACGAGTCCATTGGCGCCCCTTACATGCTGCTCATACGCCCGGGCGTGCGTAAGCCACCGGTGGTAGTGGAACGGGGAGGCGTCGACGTACGTGGTCGCGGCTTCGCGCCTTCTCGCGGTGTTGTCCCAGCTCGGAGTGACTCCGCGATACCGAATGAAACTGGGGGGTCGTCGGCTGGTAAAGGCCCGCACCAAGCGCGGATAAGACATCAGCCGGCCAGCGAAGGCGCTGTTCAGGCCCCGCACAGGCAGAAGTTTGGCGGCGCTGAGCGTGTTGGATCCCACAGGGGGGAACTCGCAGAGCGCATCGAATCCGACCGCGCCCGGCGAGATCCCGGCATTCGTCTCCACCGCAACGAGGTGGATCGGGCCGACGCCGTGCTCTTCCGCCAGCCGGCGCCAGGTATCCGCGTAGTCGGCATGGTCCGGCAGGTGATCGGCGCGGTGCACGAGGATGACCGCCGCTCCGTCCACCCGCAGGTATCGTGCGTCGTTGAGGTACGGGAGAAACGCGTCGAAGACATCCTCTGCTGCGGTCGAGGAGTATTCCTGCGCGATCAGGCTCTCGTCCTCCTTACCGTCCCAGCGTCGAGTCCAGCTTTCGTTCGCCCACGAGATGCAGAAGGGGAAATCCGGCCCTGTCGCGAGATAGGCATCGAGAGGCTTCTCGAGGAGTCGTTTTCCACCAAACCAGTAGAAGTAGAAGCAGAACGCGTCGACGTCGAACTGCCCGGCTAGTTCAGCCTGCGCATGCATGACTTTTCCGTCGCCCAGGTCGTAGTGGCCAAGCTCTGATGGCTGTCGCGGGTGATCATGGCCTTCGAACTGCGGCGTCGCGCGGCCGACGTTCACCCACTCCGTAAAACCCTTGCCCCACCATTCATCATTTTCAGGTATGGCATGGAACTGCGGAAGATAGAACGCGATCGTCCGCGCCCTCTGATGGTTCGGGGTGTTCGCGTGGTGCGAGATCGGAGTGGCTGAGTTCGACCAGGGACGACCTGCCCCCCACACGACTACGGCGAGGGCAATCGTCAAAAGGAGGTACCCCAGCACTTCATAGAGCGAGCCGCGCAGCACGATGAAGAGCAAAGCAGCGACCGGCGCGTCGATCATCAGCCGTGTCGCCGAAGCCCGATCCGCGGCCGGAATAACTACCGGTCGCCGTATCGTCCCGAGCAGCACGCCGAGCGCGGCAAAGGCGATAGCGACGCCCAGGAACCCGCCGACCAGGTGCGCCTCCCCCCACAGCGGCATGGACACGTTTGTGTAGGACATTCCCGTCAGCTCTGCGACAACCGGACCGCTCGCGTTCCCGTGGACCAGATCAGAAAGCACCGGGATCCAGCGTGCAAACGGAGCCACAAGTAGATCCACCTGTGTGGGAAGTCCCGCAGGGATGTGCCCGGCCACGGTGACCTCTCGAAGCAGCATCTCGAACGCGTCAAAGTCGAACGTTGTGAGCGCTTCCCGCGGCAGGACGAATCCGACCCTGGCTGCACCCGTCCCATCGCCTCGCAAGAGGTCAAGCGAAGGGAACAGCGTAATCAACACGCCGCCGATTCCGGCGGGCATTAGTCGAAGAATCGGTTGCCGCACCAGCAGGGCCGCGAGCATTGCCACCATGAAACTCCCGGCAAAGAATCGTGATCCCGTAAGCGGGTTCGTCACGATGAAGCCAAGTACCGCAGAGAACACCAGCAGAAACGTCGGCAGGTCAACGCCGTTACGTCGGCAGACGATGCCCACGGCAGGGACAACGATTGCACCCGCCGTGGAAACGAAGAACAGAGTGCCCGCACCGGGGATATCGACGTTCGCCAGAAGCTGCTGCTGAAACACGCTCCTGCCCTGAAAGAGGGACGCCCCCATCAGGGCGATGAAGGTCGCCGAGATCGCACAGTACGACGCGAGAACGATGACCAGAGCCCTGCGAGCCGGGGCATGGCCTCTGCTCTTCTCTCGACCGATAGATGAGTATTCGCTGGCCTGGTTGCGCCGCGTGACAAGTCCGGCCGTGGCGTAGACAACAGCGCAGCCGAGGATCAGGATGAGCTGTGCCGTCAGGATCGTGTCTTCTGTGAATTGACCGTTCCACGGGAAAGTGTTGAAGGCCAACTGGTAGAGCTGCGCCAACCCCATGAAAAGGTATGTCCACAGCCAGAACACCGACCAGGACAAACTGAAGCTCTTGGCCGTGGCCGCCCGGTAGACCGCCACCGCGAGCCCGGTCGAGATGAGGAGGGCCTGGACCTTCACGAGTGGTGACCAGGCGGCTCCCGTCGCCAACGCTGCCGCCGCCGGAACCAGCGTGACCAGCAGCAGAATGCCGTAGACCGAGCCGGCAAACGAGCGGCCCTTTTCTCTTCGCAGGAAGACCTGGGTTGTTTCTTTCATTCCCTCACCCACCTGCAGCCACCGGGATCCTTCGAAGAGTTGAGCGATTGAAAAAGACGATGAGCGCTCCTGCAATCGAGCATCCAAACGCAATGAGGAGACCTGGGGGCATGCACACTGCGACGAGAACTGACGTTCCGAGGGACAGCGCGAGAGCCGGCAATGCACCAAGGATGCGCGGGGCCTCGTAGCCGGAGATCTTTCTGAGGAACCCGCTCATGATCCATTGCAGCGCGTGAAAAATGGGGACGCCGCTGGCGAACATCGCGAGGGTCGTGGTTTCGAAGGTGCTGGAAATCGCGACCAGAAGGCCAAGGCTGAGGGCGAGTGACAAAGGCGTGGACACCGCGAGCAGTGCGGTTCGTCCGGACAGGAAGACGAGGTGCATGTTGGCGAGGTACACGGCCATAAAGGGGGTCGCCGCCGTTACGGCTATCGCGGCCGCGAGGAGTTGGTCAGTGAACAACTCCGGCCCGGCGATGGCGGCGACGACGGGCTGGGCAAGTATGGAGAAGCCGCCGACCAGCACAAACACCAGTACTGAAATCGCGCGGAGCGAACTCGACAGCAGGCCGCTCCGTTCGGCGCTGGTCGCACGATAGATCATGGGAGCCCATGCGTTATTGAAGGCGCCCAGCACGACCATCGGTGCCGTGCCGAGGAGAAGCGCAAGCTGCAGGCGGCCGGCGTCCTCGAGCCCGCCGATCCTGGACGACAGCAGAACGAGCGCGCTGACGAGAAACGAGGTCGCCATGGCATGAGGGACTGTCGGCAATCCGATGCGCAGATTCTGAAAGGTGTCCGCCCAGGAATACTCGGGACGCACCAGTCGCAACACCACGGCCAGGCTCGTGACCCCCCCAACGAGGTGGCCAATCGCCAGCCCCCCGAGAAACGCCGACGGGCTGGCCCCGAAGCTAAGCATGGAGCCGAACCCCAGGAGAGGCCCGAGGACGGCGGAAACGCAGCTCAACGCGACGAACGCACGCACCCTATCCAATGCGCGCAGAAACGACAGGCTGAGCGTCAACGCAGACAGCCCGACAGCAGAGGTCACCGGCCAGGCCAGGACCCATGCGTCGCCTTGGTCGAGAACCACAGGACCCCAGGCGGGGATGAGCGCGATCAGAGCGGCTCCTGCCGCCGCTGCTGCAAGGGAGCCGATCACAACGAGTGCGGCGGCGCCGCGTTCCCCCGATCTGGCGATGATGGCATGTCGGGTAATGGCGGCCGGAAGGCCGAAGGACAGCAAGACGGCGCCGAGCTGATAAAGCGTGATGGAGATCCCCACGATGCCGTACCCGGCCGGACCCAGCGCCCGCGTAACAAACGGAGTGATCAGAAGGGTGGACAGGATCGGCACCACCGTTGCCAACGCGTACAGCGATCCTGCCCCCAGCAGTGCTCGGCCACTGGTTGTCAAGGTAGTTGGTCGTCCTTGATTGCCGTCCCCCGCTTCAGTCAATGGCAAGCACGTCCCCGGACCGCATCGCGGCCGTCTTGTTACGGGCGCGCGCCCATTCGCCGCCGAGAACGAATTCGGGGTACAGGGCGTAGAACTTCAGGAGGGACGAAATCTCCCTGGCCCACGGCGCAAGTTTAAAGCTCGTGGTCTCCCTGGCCCATCCGTGCGTCCATCTGAACTGGCCGCACAACGTCACCGGCAAGCCCGCGCGCCACGCCCTGATTGAGATGTCCTTGTCCTCGTAGTAGAGGAAATAGCGCTCGTTCCAACCGCCGAGGGCTGCGAACGTGTCCGCAGTGCCGGCAACCACCGCCCCAATCAGCCAAAATACCGACCGTTCCTCGTTACCTCCCGCGAAGAGGAGGTACGAGTCTTGCAGTTTCGAACCATTCGACAAGCGATTGAGCACCTTGTGAAGGAGCAGCGGCATCCCTCGGCCGTTGGGCTGTCGGGAGAGGTCATCGTTGACGAGCTGGGGACTGACGAGACCGCCTCGTCGATTGATTCGCGTGGCCAGGGCCGGAAGATCCTCGAACGTCACCCTCACGTCCGGATTCACGAAGGCGACGTATGTGCCGGTCGACCGTTTGAGTCCCACATTGTTGGCGGCACTGAAGCCTAGATTGCGCCCCGCTTCGATGACGTGAGTTGCCCCGAGCTCCCTCGCCACGGCCACGCTGTCATCGGTCGAACCGTTGTCGACGACGATCCACTCAACGCCTGCCGGAATCGGGGTCGACCAGTACGTGCGAAGTTTTTCCGCGTTATTGTAGGTGACCGTGACAAGGGTCCAGGAGGTAGGCACAGTACTGAGGATACGGCCAGTCATGGATAATGAACGCCACAGACCGATGCGCCGCTGTCCCTCAATGAGGCGCCGCACGGATCGATCGCAGCCGAACGCGCGTGGCCCTTGCTGAGACCGTCGAATGGAGCGCCCATTGTTGGAAGATGCACCGGCCAAGAGTAGGACTCGTGAGTGGATGGGGGCTCTGCTGCTTGCTGCCTACGTGCTCCTCGTGCTCGCAGCGACGATGTGGCCGACGCCACTCGACCAGGGCTACGCGGCCTCGATCGACAAGCTGCTGGCCGTTCTCCATCGGAACGGCGTGCCGGAATGGTTCGGGTACCACAAGCTGGAATTCTCGGCGAACGTTCTCATGTTCGTCCCTCTTGGATTCCTGGTGACGATGCTGCTACCCACCTGGGGCTGGTGGCTTGCCCTGCTGCTCTGCCCGGCGCTGTCGGTGGCCATCGAGTTCACGCAGGCGAGCATTCTGACCGCGCGATTCGCTACCGTCACAGATGTGGTGGCAAATTCCATTGGCGCCTTGTTGGGCATCGCCGTGGCTGTTGCCCTGCGGGCGATAATCTTTCATCGCGACGAGAAGCTGATCGCGCGCGCGATCTGGCAGTATCGGGCCGGGACCTGACTGCCGCTGACGATGGCGTGGGGGTGCCCTGTGGCGAGCGCCATGTGCGACCATTAGTTTTTGGGGGAGCGCGTTGTCCGTCGAGGACAGTCGGCGACAGCGGCAGTGGCAATCGACTCGTGGGGTAACACGTGACAAATCTGGATAGGCGTACGGCGGGAGTTCTCCGGAGAGCCTCGTGGCAGCGCGTGTTCGCCACCCGGCTGTTTTGGACCGACATCCTGGTCATCAGCGGCGCGGTATTCGGGTCTCAGTTTCTCTGGTTCGGGTTCCAGCCGGTCGAGGTTGCGACGGATGGGGCCTTCGACGTCCGGCTTGGCTACAGTGCAGTGTCGGTTTTTCTCGTGCTTGCCTGGATGCTCATTCTTGACGTCTTCGCCACTCGCGATCACAAGGTGATCGGTAGCGGGACGCTGGAATACAAGCGCGTGACCGACGCAACGATCCGACTTTTCGGTCTCTTTGCCATTGTCGCCTTCCTGATCAGGTTTGAACTCGCCCGCGGGTACTTCCTCACCGCGTTGCCGGTCGGTCTGCTCCTGCTCATCGTCTCTCGCTGGGCCTGGCGTCAGTGGCTGCGCTCGCAACAGGCGGACGGGTCTCATCTATCCCGAGCCCTGCTCGTCGGCGATCTTCAGAAGTCGGCGCACGTTGCCGAAACGATTCAGCGCACGCCGGGATCGGGACTGCTCCTGGTCGGTGCGCTCACCCGGGGCGGAACAACGGGTCAGGAGCTGCTGCCGGGTGTGCCGGTGCTCGGCGGATATGACGACCTGCTGTTGGCCCTGGACGAGTCGTCGGCAGACACGGTGATCCTCACCGGGGCCGACGAAATCAGCCCGGCCGACATGCGCCGACTCGGCTGGGAGCTGGAAGCGCGCGATATCGAGCTCATCGTGGCGCCGGCGCTCACCGACGTTGCGGGACCTCGGATCCATGCGCGGCCGGTCGCCGGACTGCCGCTGATCCACGTGAGCTATCCGGCCTTCGAAGGCGCCAAACGTGTGTCCAAGCGCCTCTTCGATATCGTTGGATCCGCGGCCCTGATCCTCATGATTTCCCCGGTGCTGATTGGCGTGGCCATCGCCGTGAAGAGGTCGGGCCCCGGCGGTGTGATCTACCAGCAGGAGCGCATTGGTCGGCTCGGTGCGACGTTTGGAATGCTTAAATTCAGGTCCATGGTCCAGGGTGCAGATGACCAACTTGAGAGCCTTCTCGACGCTCAGGGAACATCGGACACGCCTTTGTTCAAGGTGACGAACGACTCCCGGATCACGCCCCTGGGGCGCGTGCTTCGCCGGTATTCCCTCGACGAGCTTCCTCAGCTCTTCAATGTTCTCTTCGGCAGGATGAGCCTGGTCGGACCTCGCCCCCAGCGCGCGGCGGAGGTGGCGCTCTATGACGATGCCGCTCACCGTCGGCTGATCATGAAGCCTGGGATGAGCGGGCTGTGGCAGGTCAGCGGGCGGTCGAATCTCAGTTGGGATGACAGCATCCGCCTGGATCTCTACTACGTCGAGAACTGGTCGCTCACGGCCGACATCCTCATTCTCTGGCGCACGGTTCGGGCCGTTGCCAGGCCCGACGGTGCCGTTTAGCGCGGCACGGAAGCCAGTCGGGTACTGATTGAATAGGCTCATGAGGGAACGCTTGAGGAAACGCAGGGGACAGAGCCACAAGTTGAGGAATGCGCTCATCGGCGTGGCCACCGTGATCGCGGTGGCTACCGTTGGCGTTGGAGCTTACGCCTTCACGCTGACTCAAACGTTCAATGAAAAGACCAAGACCATTGAGGAAGTCTTCCCGGATGAGGCGTCGAGGCCTCCCGTGCTGGAAGGTGCTGCCGCATCCGCCCAGAACATCCTGCTCCTCGGCTCGGACACCCGGGGCGCCGTCGACGAGGACATCGACTCGATCCGCGGGCAGCGGTCGGACACGATCATGGTTGCTCACATCCCCGCCAACGGGGAAAAGGTCTTCGTCATGTCCATCATGCGTGACAGTTGGGTCGACATCCCCGGTCATGGACGGGCGAAAATCAACGCGGCTCTCGCCTACGGCGGTGTGCCCCTGGTGGTGGAGACAGTGGAGAAGCTGATTTCCGCTCGCATCGACCACGTCGCTGTCATTGACTTCGAAGGCTTCAAGGGCCTGACGGATGCCCTCGGCGGCGTCGATGTGAACAACGCCGTGGCGTTCGACTCGTTCCACATGAAGGGCCATCGCTTTTCGCAGGGCGTGCAGCACCTCAATGGGAAGGAAGCACTCGCCTTTGTACGCGAGCGGTATGCGTTCAGCGACGGGGATTTCCAGCGAGCCCGCAATCAGCAGGCGTACATCAAGGCCGTCCTCGGCAAGATTCTTAGCGCGGAGACGCTGCTTGACCCGGGCAAGGTCAGCGCCCTCGTAGGCTCCATCGCCCCGTATCTCAAGGTCGACAAGGGGTTCGATTCGGCCTACATCGTCGGACTCGGCATCGAGCTGCGGGCGCTCCGGTCGGAGGACATCTCATTCTTCACGGCTCCCACTGCCGGCACAGGGACCTCGGACAATGGCCAGTCCATTGTCAACGTCGACTGGGCAAAGCTCGACGTGCTTCAGGAGGCGTTCCGGGCTGACGCACTGGAGACCTACAAGTAGCGCTCCGGATGGTGCCGCTCAGCCCAGCGCCGCGCGGGCCTTGAGTGGTTCCCACCAGGCGCGGTTCTGCCGGTACCACTCGATGACGTCCGCGAGGCCCTGCTCGAAGGGGACCTCGGGCCGGTAGCCGAGCTCGGCCTGGATCTTGGAAATGTCGACGGAGTAGCGCAGGTCGTGGCCTTTGCGGTCGGCGACCCGGTCGACGGCGGACCAGTCTTTTCCGGCGGCGTCGAGCAGGAGCTGGGTGAGTTCGCGGTTGGTCAGTTCGGTGCCGCCGCCGATGTTGTAGATCTCGCCGGCGCGGCCGCCGGCGAGCACCATCGCGATGGCGCGGGTGTGGTCGTCGACGTGCAGCCAGTCGCGGATGTTGAGGCCCTCGCCGTAGAGGGGAACGTGCAGGTCGTCGAGCAGGTTGGTCACGAAGAGCGGGATGACCTTCTCTGGGAAGTGGTACGGGCCGTAGTTGTTCGAGCAGCGGGTGATCGACACGTTCAGGCCGTGGGTGCGGTGGTAGCTGCGGGCGAGCAGGTCGCTGGCGGCCTTCGACGCGGAGTAGGGGGAGTTGGGCTCCAGGGCCCGTTCCTCGTCCCAGGAGCCTTCCGCGATCGAGCCGTAGACCTCGTCAGTGGACACGTGCACGAACCGGGCCAGGTCGTGGCGGAGGGCGGCGTCCAGCAGCCGCTGGGTGCCGAGTACGTTGGTCTCGACGAAGATCGACGCGTCCGTGACGGACCGGTCGACGTGGGATTCGGCGGCGAAGTGCACGACGGCGTCGAGGCCGGGGAAGAGGGTGTCCAGCAGCGCGGCGTCGCGGATGTCACCGTGCACGAACGAGTACCGGGGGGAGTCGAATACCGGGGCGAGGTTGTCCAGGTTGCCGGAGTAGGTGAGGGCGTCGAGCACGACCACCTCGGCGCCTTCGAGGCCGGGGTAGGCGTCCGCGAGGGTTCGCCTGACGAAGTTGGAGCCGATGAATCCGGCTCCACCGGTGACGAGGATCTTCATAGAGGTAGCCATTCCATTCGCGTTGAGTGCCCCCGAAAGTCTACGGGTAAGGAGATTGCTAGACTCCGGAAGTGCAGATCCGCGAGCTTTTCATCCCCGATTCCTACGAAATCACTCCCAAGCAGGTCGGAGACGACCGGGGGGTGTTCCTCGAGTGGTACCGCTTCGACCGCCTCGAAGAGACCCTCGGTCACCGTCTGGACATCGTGCAGGCCAACACGTCGATCTCGAAGCGCGGTTCCCTGCGGGGGATCCACTTCGCCGACATCCCACCCAGCCAGGCGAAGTACGTCACGGCGACTCACGGCGCCGTGCTCGACTACATCATTGACATCCGCGTCGGATCACCGACCTTCGGTCAGTGGGACAGCGTGCTCCTGGACGACACGGATCGTCGCTCGGTCTACATCGCCGAGGGTCTCGGCCATTGCTTCGTCGCCCTCACCGACAGTGCCACCGTCAGCTACCTCGTGACATCGCCCTTCAACCCGGCCCGAGAGCACGGCATCAACCCGCTCGACCCTGACGTTGGCCTCGTTTTCCCTTCCGAAGCGGGCGAGCTGCGGATGTCAGCCAAGGACACCGAAGCGCCGGGGCTGGCCGAGGCCGCCGCGAGCGGCCTGCTTCCCACCTGGGATGCTGCCCGCGCGTATTACGCGTCCTTGAACGGCAGGGAGTAAGTCATGCGGGGAATCATCCTGGCCGGCGGTTCTGGCACGCGCCTGTGGCCGATCACCAAGGGCATCTCCAAGCAGCTCATGCCGATCTATGACAAGCCGATGATCTACTACCCGCTGTCCACCCTGATGATGGCCGACATCAACGAGATCCTGATCATCACGACGCCGGAATACAACGCACAGTTCAGGGCGCTGCTCGGCGACGGCTCGGCCCTCGGAATCCGCCTGGAATACGCTGTTCAGCCGTCTCCCGACGGCCTCGCCCAGGCGTTTATCATCGGCGAAGAGTTCATCGACGACCAAAGCGTCGCGCTCGTGCTCGGCGACAATATCTTCCACGGGGCGGGGCTGGGCACGTCGCTGCGCGACAACCGGCAGCTCGACGGTGCGCGAATCTTCGCGTACCACGTGAGCAACCCCAAGGCTTATGGCGTGGTCGAGTTCGACGACAGCATGACCGCGCTGTCGATTGAAGAGAAGCCGACAAAACCGAAGAGTAACTACGCGGTTCCGGGGCTCTATTTCTATGACAACTCGGTCATCGAAATGGCCAAGACCATCGAACCGAGCGCGCGTGGTGAACTCGAGATCAGCACGATCAACGAGCGCTACCTCGAGCAGGGCAAGCTCCACGTGCAGGTGCTCGACCGCGGCACCGCTTGGCTCGATACCGGAACCTTCGAATCGATGATGCAAGCGTCCGAATACGTGCGCGTGATCGAAGATCGCCAGGGCTTCAAGGTCGGCTGCATCGAGGAAGTCGCCTGGCGAGCCGGCTGGATCGACGACGCACAGCTGCGCGGGCTCGGCCTGCCGCTGCAAAAGAGCGGCTACGGGCGGTACCTGCTTGGTCTCCTCGGTTCCTAGCTGAACCAGGCCATGACGTTGGTGACAACTGATTGACCAGTCAACGCCCAGTGTGATCGAGCGCGCCGAGCGGCGCTTCGGCACGCCTCCGCGAGGCGTGGGCGATGGACACGGGTGCCCCGCGGGCTGACGGAGAATTGGAGTGGCGATATTCGCCGGAGTGTAGGTACACTATGTACGTACACATCTCGCGGGCATCGACGCCCCTTCAGTTAAGGAGATTCGCCATGGAAGCCGAATCCAGAATCAAGAGCCGAGTTCCCCTGTTCGACGGCATGAACAGGATCCCCGGCGGGTTGATGCTCATCCCGCTCATCCTGGGATCCGTTGTCGGAACCTTCGCTCCCGGCTTCCTGGCCATGGGCAACTTCACCACCGCGCTCTTCCAGGGCAGCGCGCTGCCCCTGATCGGCCTGCTGATCTTCGCGACGGGCATGCAGATCACGCTGAAGACCTCCGGGCCGGTTCTCGCCACGACCGGCGTCATCCTGCTCTTCAAGTCGATCATCCCGGCCACCATCGTCGTGCTCATCGCCCAGCTGGTGGGCATCAACGGCATCCTCGGCGTCTCGATCCTCGCACTGCTCGTGATCGTCGACAACAGCAACGGCGGCCTGTGGCTCGCCTTCACCGGCCGCTACGGAGACGCCCGCGACCGCGGCGCGTACATGGCCTCCGCCATCAACGACGGCCCGTTCTTCTCGATGCTCTTCCTCGGCGTCGCCGGCCTCGCCGACATCCCGTTCCAGCTTCTGCTCGCCGCCGTGATCCCGCTCGTGCTCGGCATCATCGTGGGCAACCTCGACCAGCGCTGGACCGAGATCATGCGGCCCATCCCGAACATGGTCATCCCCTTCTTCGCATTCGCCCTCGGCACCGGCATCAACCTGATGAACGTGCTCAACGGCGGCCTGTCCGGCCTCGTTGTCGGCGCCATTGCGACCGTCGTCACGGGCGGGCTCGCCTACATCGGCTACCGCATCGTTCTGCGCCGCGGCAACAAGTCGGGTATCGGAATCGCCGTGGGCACGACCGCCGGCAACGCCATCGCGACCCCGGCCATCATTGCGGCCGCCGACCCGAGCTTCGCGCCGTTCGTCGAGATTGCCACCGCGCAGGTCGCATCCGCCGTGCTCGTGAGCGCCGTGCTCGCCCCGCTGCTCGCGGCCTGGGTGCTCAAGCGCGAAGGCGGGCTCGTCGATGCCGCCGCGGCCGATGAGCCCCAGCCGGAGCCGGCAGCCGGCGAGCCGATCGCTCAGGGCGGCCGGACCGACGCTCGATGAGTGAGGCGCGCAGCCAGGCAGCGGTGGCCGTCGGCATTGCCGCCGATGACCTGACCGGCGCGGGCGATTCGGCCGTGCAGTTTGCCCGCCGGGGCTGGCGCACCCGACTCACCCTCGGCACGCCGAGCCTGGATGCCCTGCTGCCCGGCTCGGTGCTGGCCGTCGTCACGGACTCCCGCGCCCAGCCGGACCAGGCCGCCCGGGAAGGCACCGCAGCCGCGGTGACCGCCCTCGGCCGGGCCGGCGCCACGCGCCTGTTCCTCAAGATCGACTCCACCATGAGGGGATCGGTCGCGCACCAGGTGCTCGGCGCGCTGGAGGCCTGGGAGGCGTACCACCCGGGCTCCTTCGCCGTCGTGTGCCCGGCCTACCCGGCCATGGGCCGCACCGTGGCGCACGGCCGAGTGCTGGTCAACGGCGTCGGCGTGGAGGCCACCGCGATCGGCCTGGACCCGGTGACGCCGGTCACCACGAGCGCCATCATCGATCTCCTGCCGGGGAGCACCACCGTGGCTCCCCGGCCCGGGGAAGCCGACTGGGCCGCCCGCATCACAGAGGCCGTGGCCTCGGGAGCCCGGGTCGTGACCCTGGACGCTTCCGCCGATGCCGACCTCGCCGAGATCGCCGCCGCGGTCGCCGAGCTCGGCCCGCGGGCCGTTCCGGTGGGATCGGCCGGCCTGGCCGTGGCCATGGCCGAGGTCTGGGCCGGAGCGACGAATGACGCGACGGATGACGCCTCCCCGATCGATCGCCGGCCCAGCGTCGACCGGGTGGTTGTTGTGGTCAGCTCCCTGCACGAGGTCTCTCGCGCCCAGCACGGGGCCATGGTCGAGTCGCTTCCGGCCGAGCAGCATCGTGCGTTCGCGCCGACCCTGGCCGAGTTCCTGAGCCCGCACGGGATCAGCGGCTGGATCGGCCGGGAGCTGGCCGCCGCCCCCGACCTGCCCCGTGTCATCACGATCACCGCGCCGACCGAGCGCCCCGGCACGGAAGCCGGCCTCTCCATCGTGGGCACTCCCTCGATGGTGATTGCCGCCGGTCTGGCCACGATCACCGCGGCCATCTTCGACCACGGGAGTGTCGGAGCCCTCGTGCTCATGGGCGGGGAGGGTGCTCGAGCCGTGCTCGACCGCCTCGGCGCCGACTCCGTGCTCGTGACCGACGCCATCCGCGAAGGCATCCCCATCGGTGTGATCGAGGGCGGGCAGGCTCACGGCCTGACCGTCGTCACCAAGGCCGGCGGTTTCGGCGACGTGCGCTCGGTCGCCGCCATCCTGCCCGAACTCGTGTACCCCGATTCCTCGGCCGACCGCGTGCGCGGCCACCTGCTCAACCTAGGAGAAACCCCATGACGCTTCCCAGACTCGCCGTCACCATTGGCGACGTGGCCGGCATCGGCCCCGAAATCACGGCCAAGGCACTGCTCAACCACGACGACCTGCGCACCAGGTGCATTCCCGTCGTCGTGGGCGACGAAGCCGCCATGCGCCGAGGCGTTCTCAACGTGGGCGGCGACCCGAGCGTCATCCGCGTGATCACCAGCGTCGCCGAGGCGAAGAACCTGCCCGGCACGATCGAGTTGCTGCAGACCGGCCCGTCGCTGGCGGATGTTCCGCTCGGCGTGCTCAGCGCGGCCGCCGGGGACGGCGCCTACCGCTTCGTGGTGGAGGCCTGTCGCCTCGCCCGCGAGGGAGAAGTGGACGGCATCGTGACCGCTCCGCTGAACAAGGCCGCCATGCACGCGGGCGGCCACAACTGGCCCGGCCACACCGAGCTTCTGGCGCACGAGTTCGGGGTGAAGAACTTCTCGCTCGTGCTCTCCGCGGGGGACCTGTACTTCTTCCACCTGACCACGCACGTCTCGATGCGCCAGGCCATCGAGGGCATCACCTTCGACCGCACCCTCAACGTGCTCGAACTCGCCGGCGCGTTCGCCCGATCCATGGGCAAGCCGAACGAGCTGATCGGGCTGGCCGGGCTCAACCCCCACGCCGGGGAGAACCGCCTGTTCGGCGACGAGGACGCCGACATCCTGGCTCCCGCCGTCGCGGCGGCCAGGGCCCGGGGGCTCAACGTCGTGGGCCCGCTGCCCGGCGACGCCCTCATCCCGGCGGCCGTGCGCGGCAAGTACAACCTGGCCGTGGTCTGCTACCACGACCAGGGTCACGCTCCCTTCAAGGCCGTCTACGGCGACGACGGCGTGAACATCACCGTCGGCCTGCCCGTCGTGCGGGTGTCCGTCGACCACGGCACGGCCTTCGACATCGCAGGCAAGGGCATCGCCCGGGAGGCGAGCCTGGTGCTGTCGCTCGAGCGCGCGGCCGAGCTGGCCCCGGGCTGGGATCATGTCTGGCAAGCAGCCCAGGCCGCGTAGCGCGGGTCTCCCCATTCGTTCGTGTCGGATCGATGCGCGGGTACTACGCCGCTTCGCCGGCGATGCGCGGTAGTTGTCAACCTGTCTGAGACAACAGGTGGGTATTGATTCCGGTTTTTTGCGGGTGTTGTGGGGCCGTGGGTCGGTTTCTGAAGCGTTCGGGGTGTG
>NZ_SOHO01000019.1:0-4180 GCF_004403225.1 Cryobacterium sp. Sr8
CGCGCGCGACCAAGAACACCCGCACCAGCCGGCACCGTCGGAATCAACATCCCCGACACAGCCGTCACAAACTAACCCGAGTGGCTCCACTCAGCTTGACATCGCGCGGTCGGCCGCAAAAGCGCGATCGGCCTGATCGCAGAGATCGGCGTGGACATGAGCGTGTTCCCCTCGGCCGCGCATCTTGCTTCCTGAACGGGCATTTATCCGGGCAACAACGCATCCGGTGGGAAGGCCCGCTCCGGGCGGGCCCGCCGCGGGCGGGCCCGCCGCGGGCCGGTCGCGTTGCGAACCGTGCTCACCGAGGCCGCACAAGCCGCGGCACGAACCAAGGGCATCTACCTCGCGGCTCACTTCCATGCGATCCGCGGCCGACGGGGAACGCTCAAAGCGATCGGGGCAACCCGGCACGACATCCTCGTCGCTTACTCACACATCGTCGGTGACAACGTTGACTACGCCGATCTCGGTGCCGATTGGCTCGTTCGACGTAAGAGCCCCGAACACCAAGTCGCCCTTCTTGTCCACCAGATCGAGAAACTCGGCGGAGAAGTCACGGCCACCATGCCAGCCGCATAAACCCACGGTTCCCGGGCTGCCCCGCACGGGATTCACACTTCAGCGGCCGCTTACTTCGCCCGGGAGCAGCGGTAGTGAGCAAGTACGAATTCATCGATTCCCAAAAAGCTGAGCCCGCCAATCTGAATTCGGTGGTGAAAATGTGCCGGTGGCTGGCCGTCTCGACGTCCGGCTTCTATCACTGGGCCACACGTCCGCAATCGGCCACCGCGGCCCGCCGGGAGGCGCTGATAGCAAGGGTCCAGTACTTCTTCGAGGAGTCCGAGGGCACCTACGGGTATCGGCGCATCCACGCCGATCTCGCCGAGNCCAGGGTCTGGTGGCCTGTCAGCCGCGCCCGTTCGGCATCACGACGGCCGCGGACGCCGAGGCTGCGGCGGGCATGCCTGACCTCGTGAAACGGGACTTCACCGCGGACCGGCCCGGGGTGAAGTTCGTCGGCGGCATCACCTACATCCACACGTGGCAGGGCTTCATCTACCTGGCCACCGTCATCGACTGTTACTCAAAGAAAGTCGTCGGCTGGTCCATCGCCGATCACATGCGCACCGAGCTCGTCGCGGACGCGCTCAGGAACGCGGCCGCGACGACCCTGATCGAGCCTGACGCGATCTGGCACTCCGATCGGGGCAGCGTGGACGAAATCACAAGCTCGAAGCGACGTCATCCGCTACATCGAGGGGTTTTACAACAGCCGGCACTCCGCGCTCGGTTGCCGGCGGCCTAACGAAGTCCACTATGGTTATCAACAGCCAGCTCTGGCAGCGTTGAAGAAACCACTGATTCCGCTGTCCGAAATCTCCGCGGCAGCCCAGAACCCGTACCAGGAACCACGCACGAAGAAACTTGTACCAAGTGGACAAGAGAACCGACGTGAACATGACCAGAACCACGATTCTCATTCTGACCCTGGATGATGAAACCTTCATGCTCAAACTGCTCGCCCGGATGCTGGCGAAACTGGGCTTCACCGAAGTGACGGCCTGCGATAACGGAGCGGAAGCGCTGGAACGTGTCGCCGCCCCGCTGCCGCCGGACCTGATCCTGCTCGACCTGAACATGCCGGGCATGGACGGAATCGAGTTCGTCCGCAAGCTGGTCGACCAAGGCTACACCGGCAGCGTCATCCTGGTCAGCGGCGAAGACGAACGCATTCTGAAGTCGACGGTGCACCTGATCCAGGCCCACCGGATCACGGTTCTGGGCCATTTGAGCAAGCCGGTCTCGCTGGCCAGGCTGGCCGCGATGACCGACCGGTGGAGGCCGGCCGAGGCGCCTCACGCGGCGAAGAAGACATACGGCGCGGCCGAACTGGGCGCCGCCATCGCCAACGGCGAACTGACCAACTACTACCAGCCCAAGGTCGATGTCGCCTCCGGAGACGTTGTCGGGGTCGAGACACTCGTGCGCTGGCGGCATCCGGTGGATGGACTCGTTTTCCCCGACCAGTTCATCGGGACCGCCGAGGAAGACGGCCTCATCGACGAGCTGACGCGGGTCGTGCTGACCGGCGCCCTGGACCAGGCGAGGGCCTGGCGCAGGGCCGGGCTGCACCTTCGAGTCGCGGTCAACCTCTCAATGGTTAGTTTCTCGTCGGTCGCCTTCGCGGATTTCGTGGCCGGGGCGGCGGCGGCCGCGGAAGTGGCGCCGCAGGACATCGTCCTGGAGCTGACGGAGAGCCGGCTGATGCTGGACCAGCGTGCGCCGCTGGAGATCCTCACCCGCCTGCGAATGAAACGGTTCCGGCTCTCGATCGATGACTTCGGCACCGGACACTCCTCGCTGAGCCAGCTCCGCGACTTCCCGTTCGACGAGCTCAAGATCGACCGTAGTTTCGTGCACGGCGCCTCGCGGGACACGACCTCACGCGCGATGTACGCGGCCAGCCTGAGCCTGGGCAAGCAGCTCGGCATGGAGGTCGTCGCCGAAGGCGTGGAGGATCGCGACGATTGGGACCTGGTCCGCAACACGAAATGCGACCTGGCGCAGGGTTACTTCATTGCCCGGCCGATGCCCGCAGCCGACCTCGCCGGCTGGATCCCGACCTGGCAGGAACGCGTGCGCGAATTCGCGGGCGACGTCTCCTAGCTAGGCACGCGGTCGACATCGGCTACCAGATACCAACGGCCGGCCTTCGCCAGAAGATCGTACGGGTCAACGGCGTGCCATGAGGCACCTCGTTCGGCACTTCTCCGATAATGAATCCGCAAACGCCTGCCCGACTGCAGGTTTCTGGCGAGTTCGGCGACGCCGGCGACGATTGGCATCGGGCTAAACCATGGAGTGTTGTCGACCACAATCAATTCGGACAACGGCAGTTCCGACTGGCAGCCCAGAGGGCGGCGGGATGCGATCTTCCTTTGGGCGCTGCGCGACAGCGAATCGATGCCAAGTTGGCGAGCTTGCCCAGGGTCCATACCCAGCAGCTTCAGCGCATCGACCTCAGTATGGTGAGTTTGGACACATCCAGCTGTGACCCTGGAAGCAGGACTACGCCTCCATATCGGCCTCGCTCGGCGAACACCGGCACATCTGCGTCCGCCAGAGCCATGACGTCGCGCAGTAACCGTCCGGACCGACACTCCTAACTCCTAACTCCTAACTCCTAACTCCTCTGGCAGCTCAAGCGCGGTCATGTGGTGGCGCGTCTGGAGCAGCAACATCATCGAAAGCAGGCGTTGGGACTTCATCTCACCAGTATTGACGGATACCAGACAAGATCTGTCATGTATTGATGAAAGGCTTGGCGTAGCCGAGAACGTCAACCAAGGAGATCCCATGGCAACGCCAAACCTGTTCCTCATCTATGTCACCGATGTCGAGCGCTCCACCCGCTTCTACAGCGATCTCTTCGAGATGGAACCTGTCACCGTTACCCCGCGTTATGTCCCGTTCGAGGTAGCCCCGGGCGTGCTCTTCGCCCTGTGGTCTGGCCGCGGCGACACAGTCACGACGGCGACGCTGCGAACCAGCGAGTTGGGGCTCATGCTGCCGGGGTCAGCATCCGGAGTCGATGACTGCTTCACCGCGTGGACGGCCAAGGGAGTCACTGTTATCGAAGAGCCGCACGAAGACGTCTTCGGGCGCACATTCGTGGTCGCCGACCCGGATGGCAACCTCATTCGTGTCTCCCCGATTGACTGAAACGGAGTACAAGGGCAGGCTCCATTGAGCAATTCTGCCCCTGGAAGGCTCGAAGACCTGACCGGACCGGTCACCCGGCCCGGAGCGGTTTCACGCGTGAAGTGTCGCCATCCCAACTATTGGCATGCTGGGTGACAGACGCCGCCTGTTCCGGAGGGATGTCCCGAAAGGGGGACGTTTTGCGGGGCCGGTGCCGCCGGCGCCGACTAAGGCCCCCACCTAGCGGGTCGCGGCTTCCTCGATCGTTTTCCACTCCACTCGTACGGCACGGATGGCGTCCTCCAGGGTCAGGCCGTTAAGCGAAGCAACGTAGGCGCGTGCCGCGTCGCGGGCTTGGGTGGGAAGCGGGTCGATCTGTTTGACTCTCGTGCCCGTTCGGTTCGATTCCAGTAGCCCGTCCGCCTCGAGTTCGGAGTAGGCCCGCGCGACGGTTCCGGCCGCAAGCCTCAGGTCGCCG
>NZ_SOHO01000037.1:0-15573 GCF_004403225.1 Cryobacterium sp. Sr8
GGGGGGGGGGGGGCGCGACCATCTAACGCACCTCGATGACGCCCATCATGCCGTTGTCCTCGTGGTCGAGGATGTGGCAGTGGTAGACGGAGCGTCCGGCGAAGTCGTCGAAGGCGATCCGCACCCGGATCTGGCCGCGCGCCGGCACGTTGACAACGTCCTGCCAGATCGCGGTGTCGGGGGCGCGACCATCGGACTCCACGATCTGCATCGGCCACACGTGCAGGTGCACCGGATGATCCATCGGACTCGTGTTCCTCAGGGTCCACTCCTCGACGCTGCCCGCTTCGACCGTGGTGTCCACTCGGTTCCCATCGAACTCCCGGCCATTGATGGTGAAACTCATCATCGACCCGCCCCCGCCCATCATTCCGCCCATTCCCATGGCAAAGGTCAGTTCACGCCGGGCCGTGACGGCCGTGCCACGGAGATCCCGGGGCGCCGGCTGGGCGGGCACCGCCGGTGCCGCTGCGACCTCCTCGCCGGCCACGGTCAGGGTCGCGAGCGAGGCGCGACCGGTCGGTGTGCGCGGCTGTTCGCCTCCGCCCATCATCCCTCCCGGGCCGCCCCGGTCGTAGGGCAGGGTCTCGAGCACCGCCGTGCCGTCGACCATCGTGACCAACAGGTCCGCCCGGTTTCCGGGCGCGAGCACGATCTCCTCCACGGTTTCAGGGGCACCGAACCGGCCCGAGTCAATGCCGAGCAGCTGCATCCGCTGCCCGTCGAGCCGCAGCCGCAGATACCGGGACACGCAGGCGTTGACAATTCGCCACCGTTCCCGCTCACCAGTGCGAGCGTTCAGACGAGGGTTCGCCTGGCCGTTGGCGAGCATGTGTTCGCCCTCCCGGCCCATCATCTGCTCCATCGGAGACACGGCCGGGATGCCCCCCAGCCCGTCGAGGGTAATGTCCGAGATCACGAGCACCCGCTCCCGGGCCGCCCCAATCGGTTCCGGATCCTCGACGATGATCGCCCCGTAGAGGCCGCCGAAGATCTGGTCGGCGACAAGTCCGTGGTGGTGCGGGTGGTACCAGTACAAGCCCGGCGGATGGTTCGCCGGCAGCTGATACTCGTAGTCAAAGGATTCGCCCGGCTCGACCATCACGAACGGATTGTCGCCGTTACCCTCGGGCGAGACATGCAGTCCGTGCACGTGCAGGTTCGTCGGGTCGTCAAGACCATTGTGCAGGGTCACGCCCAGCCGGTCCCCCGCCTTCAGCCGAAGGGTTGGTCCTGGAATACCGCCATTGAAGCTCAGGGCGCTGGCGCTCCGCCCGCCAACCTGCACAGTGCCGAGGGCCGCGTCCAAGCGAACCTGCAACCGGCCGTTCGCGCTGCGCAGTTCCGATGGCTCCGCGAGTTCTTCTCCCGGCGGCGCCGACGCGATTCCTCCCGACGACGACGACGTCCACAGCAGACCCGCGCCGCCGACCACGGTGCCCGCCAGCCCCAGACCGCCGAGCGTCAAAGCGCCGCGGCGGCTGATCGGCTCCACTAGGGGTTCTCGCCGAGCACCTGGACCTGTTCCCGGTACTGCTCGACGGTCAGCTCGCCTTTGGCGTAGCGTTCGTCAAGAATCTGACGAGCCCGGCTCGGGCCAGGTGTCGGTCCAGTTGCGCCAGGACNCGCCGCCGAACACGCGCACAGCAAGCACGACAAGCAGCACAATCCCAACCAGCATCAGCAGCCCAAACAGCCACGACCAGCCCATATCCCAACCGTATCCCCACATCATGGCGAACTCCTCTATCGCAGGCACGTTGACCCGTCACGCCCATAATACCCCTGGAGGGTATCCGCGTATAGGGATATGATGAGCCCGGATCAGGCCACACCGTTTCGTTTGCGACAGGGATTACGCATGGATATTCGGCTCTTGTCAAAGCTTTTGTACCTCCGCGCACGCTGGAAGGTCCGGGATCACTGGAGTACCCGCCAGATCGAGGCACATCAAGCAAGAGCTCTGCAGGATCTCCGCCGAGAGGCATACGCCGGCTCCGAGTTCTATCGACAGCACCACGCCGGGTTGTTTGACGCGCCGTTGTCCCAACTGCCTCCGGTGACGAAAGCAGACCTGATGAGACACTTCGACCAGGCCGTGACCGACCCCGGGCTGCGGCTAGCAGACGTGGAAGCACATCTGCGGAACCTGGTGGCGAGCGGCGCGGACCCCGGGCGCCCCTGGCGGGGTCGCTGGTGGGCAGCGGCCACGGCAGGCACGACCGGGCGGCGAGAATCTTCATCTGGAATCGGCGCGAATGGGCCACGGTGCTCGCCTCCTATGCCCGAGCCAACGACTGGGCCGGCGTGCCGGCCGGACTGACCCATCCGCTGCGGGTCGCCGTGGTCAGCTCCCGCACGCCGACGCATCAATCGGCGGTGGTCGGGGCCTCCTTGCGATCCCGGCTGGTGCCCACGCTCCGGTTGGACGCGACAAGTCCTGCGACGGAGATCGTCGCCGACCTCAATGCCTTCCAGCCTCGGCTCCTTGTCGGGTACGCGTCCGCCCTCAAGCTTCTGGCCGCGGAGCAGCGCGCAGGCCGCTTGCGTATTTCGCCGCAGTCGGTAGTGTCTGCGTCTGAGGTGCTGAGCGAGCATGCTGCCGCCGCGATGCGATCGGCGTGGGGGTCGGCGCCCTTCGACGTCTACGCCGCCACCGAGACAGCAAGCATCGCGTCGCCATGTGTGTTTCACAACAGTCACATCTACGAGGATCTGGTGATTGTCGAACCCGTGGACCAGGCCGGCCTGCCGGTTCCGCCCGGGACGATCGGGGCCAGGATCCTGGTCACCGTCTTGTTCTCCCGAACCCTGCCGCTGATCCGCTATGAGATGTCCGACAGCGTCGGTATCGACGGCCGCGGCTGCCCGTGCGGTCGTTCTTTCGCCCTCCTGACCGGAATTGAGGGACGAGTTGAGGACGTACTGATGCTGCCCGGGATCACGGGCGAGGTCAGCATCCACCCAAACGTCTTCCACAACGTCCTGGACGACGCAACGATCGCGGGATGGCAGGTCATTCAGGAGCCGGCATCCCTCCGGGTCCTGCTGGCCGGCCTGGCCCCTTCGGCATCGGTTGAGCAGGTTCGCGCCGGCGTGGAGGCGGCCCTGGAATCAGCGGGAGTCGTCGGAACCGACCTCGACGTGCAAGTGGTCGGCGCCGTCGAGCGCACGGCCCTCGGGAAGGCGCCGCTGGTGCGGGGGTTGCGGAAACGACCATGAGTAAACAGGATGCGCTCTGCGGCCGAAAGGACCCGTCATGTTCGGCATTGCTATGAGTAACTTGTTCCAGGAGAAGGGCCGCCTCCTGATCAGTGTGGGCGGGGTGGCGTTCAGCGTCTTGCTGATCATGGTGCTCCAGGGCCTGTACCAGGGCTGGAGCAACAAGATCGGCGAGTACATCCGCACGATTCCGGCCGACTACTGGGTCATGCAGTCCGGAGCCGAAGACATGTTCCACACGCCATCCGTTCTCCCGCTCGAGGCCGAACAGGAGATCGCCGCGATCGCGGGAGTCGGCAGCGTGAAGCCATTCAACGGCCGACGGGTTGTCGTCGATTTCGAGGATCGGGCGGTCGGCATGTATGTCGTCGCCTACGACGCCACACGAGACACCGGCAAACCGGCGCGCGTGACGGACGGGAAAGCGACCCCCTCGCCCGGAGAGATCATCGTGGACCGCGTGGCCGCCAGGACCAACGGGATCGGCCTGGGCGACACTCTCACTGTTGCGGGCCAGGCCCTGCGCGTGGCCGGACTTTCCGAGGGCGGGGACATTGTTGCCTTCTCGTTCGCCTTCGCCGACAAACAGGATGCGGAAAAGATCCAGAGGCTGCCTGGGTCCGCCAACTTTTTCCTGGTGCAGGTGAAAGACGGGTTCGACAAGTCTGCGGTCGCCCAGGAGATCAAGGACCGGGTTGCCAACGTTGACGTCGTGACCCGGCAGAAATTCGTCGCGAACAACACCAAACTCATATCCGACAATTTCTTGCCCGTCATACTTGTCCTGCTGGTGATCGGCATCGCCGTCGGCATCGCCGTGATCGGCCTGACGATCTTCACCTCCACCATAGAGAAGACGCGTGAATACGGCGTCCTCAAGGCAATCGGAATGCGCAACGGAGCACTGTACGTGGTGGTGGTGGAACAGGCCCTGGCCGCTGGCGTGTTGGGCTACGTCCTTGGCGCTTCGCTGGCTCTGGTGCTCCAGGCAACCCTGGGCGAGGTTGTTCCCCAGTTCGTCTCCCAGATTCAGCCCGTCGATATTGCCTGGATCTTCATTCTCACGATGGGCATGGCGATCGTCGCGGCTTACCTTCCGATGAGACGCATCGCCCACATTGATCCGGCGGAGGTGTTCAAAGCGTGAACGTCATCGAGGTCAAACACCTGGGCCGCGTCTACGGCTCCGGCCACACGGCCGTCACCGCCGTCGACGACATCAACCTTGCCATCGCGGCCGGGGACATCCTGCTGATCATGGGGCCTTCAGGGTCCGGCAAGACCACCCTGATCTCCCTGATGGGAACACTGCTCACCCCCACGACCGGGCGAGTGCGCATTGACGGTGAAGACACGGCAGCACTCTCAGACAAGCAACTCGCGGGCCTCCGGCTGCGGAAGCTTGGGTTCATGTTCCAGTCCTTCAACCTGCTCTCCTCGCTGACCGCGCAGGCTAACGTCGCCCTGCCGCTCCTGCTTGATGGGGTGGACAGGAAAACCGCTCGGCAGCGCGCGCGAGTGTTGCTCGCAAATCTGCATCTCGAAAACAGGATGAACAGCCTGCCGAAAAACCTGTCCGGAGGGGAAAAACAGCGAGTGGCCGTGGCCAGGGCGCTGGCCAACGAGCCGATGCTCGTCCTTGCTGACGAACCGACCGCGAACCTGGACAGCAAGACCGGAATGGAGGTGATGCAGCTGCTGTGCCAGACCGCGTGCCTCGAGAAACGGGCTGTCATCATCGTCAGCCACGACCCACGCCTGACGGACGTCGTCAAGCGAGTCATCACCATCGAAGACGGCAGGCTCACACGGGAGGAGGTGGGCGGCCACGACGCGACGTGCCCCCACTACCACCCGATCGTCAACCACGCGGTGAAGCGCACATGATCGGCCGGATTCACCACTCGGCGATATGCTCGGACCAGCGACCCAGAGAAGCAGACGCAACGCCGTTTGGAGGTGCGACGCAGTGATGGACACGCGACGCTCGAGCCCGCTTGCGAAGACGCCCGCGGTGGTCTCAGTGGCTGTGATCCTGGCCGCCGTTATCTCCCTTTTTCTCGGTCTGCATACGCTGCACGTTCAGGGCGATGATGCGCCCGGAACGTCACTCACAAGCGCCTCTGCCGGGCCGCTGGACTCGGAGTCGCTGGCCAGCGTCGCCGGTGCGACCCGGCAGACATCTTGCCCGGATTGCCAGATCCACTGCCCAGACAGCGAATCGACTGTTTCATGCACGCCCGCCAGCACGCCCGTGCTCATGACGCCATCCCTCCCGCGTCAGAGCGAGCCGAATGACCTGGGTCGTATCGATGACGCTGCGGTCGAGGCTCGTCCGGTGTTCGCGTCGCAAAAAACGCACCCGGTTTCGCTCGTTGGACTGTCCGTCAGCCGCGTCTAAAATCCTGCCACCAGCCCGGGCACAAGCATCGGATCCGGGTTCCAGACCGGTTTAGGGTTCGGCGCGGCCGCGCGTCGAATGCCAACGACATCGCATTCCAGAGAGGAAAAGTTCGCATGAGTCAGAAGATGGAAACCGCAGTTATCGAGGTAAAAGGCGTCCACTGGGCTTCCTCCAAGGCCGTCGCCGAATCCGTGCTGTCCCGCCAACCGGGGGTGCTAAGCGTGGAGGCAAATCCGGTTGCGCAGACCGCCACGGTCGCCTTTGACCCGGCGTTGACATCAATTGCAGACCTCGCGGGCTGGGTTCGGGACTGCGGTTACCACTGCTCCGGTCGCTCCGTCCCGAACCACATATGCGACCCCATGGCGGCCGGCAGCGCGCACACATCGCACGACGGACACGCGAGCGGCACGCACGTGTCACACGAGGGGCACGCGGGGCCGGCCACGACAGCCGCTGTCAAGGAGCCGGTCCCCGCCCATCCCGATCACGCCGACCACGCCGACCACGCCGGCCACGCCCAACCTGTCACCAGGACTGCGCAGGAGGCCATGGGCCACGGCGGACACGGCGAAATGTCTATGGACTCCATGATCCGCGATATGCGCAACCGGTTTATCGTCGCCGCAGCCCTGTCCGTGCCGATCACGCTGTGGTCCCCGATCGGGCGCGAGGTCCTCGGATTCACCGTTCCGGCCCCCTTCGGGCTCCGGGACGACATCTTCGCGCTGCTCCTGTCCCTGCCGGTCATCTTCTACTCCGCCTGGATCTTCTTCGACGGGGCCGTCCGGGCGCTGCGGGCGCGGACGCTGGACATGATGGTCCTCGTGGCCGTCGGTGTCGGGGCCGGCTGGCTGTACAGCCTGGTCGTCACCCTCACCGGAGGCGGCGAGGTGTTCTACGAGGCCGCCACAGTGCTGGCCAGCTTCGTGCTCCTCGGCCACTGGTTCGAGATGCGCGCCAGGGGCGGCGCCAACGACGCGATCCGCACGCTGCTGGAACTCGCCCCGGCCATGGCGCTGGTGATCCGCGACGGCGAACCGGTGGAAGTTCCCACTTCAGAGGTGATGCCAGGGGATCTGATGATGGTGCGACCCGGGGCCAAGATCCCGACGGACGGGGTCGTTGAGGACGGGGTATCCGACATCGACGAGTCCATGGTCACCGGGGAAAGTCTCCCCGTCGCGAAGGCCGTCGGCTCCGAAGTGATCGGCGCCACGGTGAACACGACCGGCACACTTCGGGTTCGTGCCACCAAAGTCGGCGCGGACACCGCGCTTGCCCAAATTGTTGCACTCGTCCAGGAGGCGCAGAATTCCAAAGCCCCGGGGCAACGCCTGGCCGACCGGGCGGCGTTCTGGCTCGTGCTCGTCGCCCTCATCGGCGGCAGCGTCACCCTCGCGGCGTGGCTGTTGGCCGGCGCAACAGTGCCGACGGCGATCCTCTTCGCCATCACCGTTGTCGTGATCACCTGCCCGGACGCGCTCGGCCTGGCCACTCCAACGGCCATCATGGTAGGCACCGGTCTGGGAGCGAAGCGAGGCATCCTGTTCAAGAACGCCACCGCGTTGGAGACCGCGGCGCGGATCGATGCCGTCGTGATGGACAAAACCGGAACCCTGACCCAGGGCAAGCCGGAAGTGACCGACTTCATCGCGCTTCGAATCGATGAGGGCGAACTGCTGTCCCTCGTCGCCGCAGTGGAACGGGAATCGGAGCATCCGCTCGCCGCTGCCGTCGTCACTTACGCAGAAGCCCGGGGCGTGCCCGCACTTTCCGCAGCTGACTTCCGCAACGTTCCCGGCCACGGGGCCGGTGCCACAGTGGCGGGCCGCCAGGTGTTTGTTGGCAATCGCAAGCTCATGCTCGCCCAGGGCATCGACATCGCCCCGGTGGCCGCGCAACGCGAAGAGCTCGCAGCCACTGGGCGCACGGCAGTCCTGGTTGCCGTGGACGGTCAAGCGGCCGGCGTCATCGCCCTGGCCGACGCCGTCCGTGAGACTGCCGCAGCGGCCGTTGCGGCCCTGCACGACGCGGGCATCGAGGTCGTCATGCTCACCGGCGACAACGAGGCAACCGCGCAGCGGATCGCGTCCCTGCTGAAGATCGACACCGTGATCGCGGAGGTGCTGCCCGAAGACAAATCCGCGAAGATCGCGGAACTGCAGGCGTCGGGGAAGCGCGTCGCCATGGTCGGCGACGGCGTCAACGACGCCCCGGCGCTGGCGCAGGCCGACCTGGGCATCGCGATCGGCGCGGGAACGGATGTCGCCATCGAGACCGCGGACGTGGTGCTGATGCGCTCCGACCCGCTCGACGTGCCCGTGGCCCTGCGGATCGGAAAGGGCACGCTGCGCAAGATGCGGCAGAACCTCGGCTGGGCCATCGGCTACAACGTGATCGCGCTGCCGATCGCCGCCGGCGTGTTCTACTCGTCGCTGGGCATCAGGCTCAGCCCAGAAATCGCCGCCATCTCGATGTCCGGGTCGAGCGTCATCGTCGCTGTCAACGCGCTGCTGCTGAAGCGACTCCCCCTCCCCCGCCCAAGCGAGCCAATCGGCGGAACCCGAGAATTAACGCCGGCACCGGTCCCGAGCGACGCAGCCTGACGCGCCGCCGCCGGAATGTCACTTCTCTTCTTCGACGAAAGGTTGGTCAACCCATGAATGACGATGAGGCACCACGCGACTATCTCCCCGCTCTCAGCCCAGAGCAGCTGGAGAACATCCATGCGTGGTGGCGGGCGGCGAACTATCTGTCCGTCGGTCAGATCTACCTGATGGACAACCCGCTCCTGCGGGAACCGTTGCGACCGGAGCACGTCAAGCCGCGGCTGTTGGGGCACTGGGGAACAACGCCCGGCTTGAATTTCATCTACGCCCATCTGAATCGAACCATCATGGCCCGTGACCTCGACATGATCTACGTTATGGGGCCCGGCCACGGCGGCCCGGGGCCTGTGGCCGCCGGATGGCTGGAGGGCACCTACAGCGAAACTTACCCGGATGTCTCCCAGGACATTGCCGGAATGACACGGCTGTTCCGACAGTTCTCCTTCCCTGGTGGAATCCCCAGCCATGTGGCCCCGGAGACGCCTGGCTCCATTCACGAAGGCGGCGAGCTCGGGTATGCCCTTTCCCACGCGTACGGTGCCGCCTTCGACAACCCGGAGCTCATCGTCGCCGCCGTCATCGGTGACGGCGAAGCTGAAACCGGGCCGCTGGCGGCGAGCTGGCACTCCAACAAGTTCATGAATCCGGCGCGCGACGGGGCGGTCCTGCCCATCCTGCATCTGAACGGTTACAAAATCGCTAACCCAACGATCCTCGACCGAATCAGCCGTGAGGAACTCGACGGTCTGCTGCGCGGGTACGGCCACACACCGTACTACGTGGAGGGCGAGGACCCCCAGCAGATGCACCAGGACTTCGCCCGCACCCTGGATGTCTGCCTCGACGACATCGGTGAAATCCGGCGGCGTGCCCGCGAAGACGGCAGCACGGAACGGCCACGCTGGCCCATGATCGTTCTTCGGTCTCCCAAGGGATGGACGGGACCGGCGGAGGTCGACGGACAGAAAGTGGAGGGAACATGGCGTTCGCACCAGGTCCCGTTCAAAGCCGCCCGGGAAAATGATAGTCACCGGGCGTTGCTTGAAACCTGGCTGCAGAGTTACCGACCAGAGGAACTCTTCGATGAGCAGGGTGCTCCCGTGGCCGCGATCCGCGGACTGCATCCTGACGGCGAGCGGCGCATGAGCGCCAACCCGCACGCAAACGGCGGCATCCTGCTTCGTGACCTGCGAATGCCGGATTTCGCAGATTACGAGGTCCCCGTGCAGATCCCGGGCACCGGGTCCGTCGAATCCACACGCGTTTTGGGCGCTTTCCTCCGCGATGTAATGGCCGCGAACATGGACAGTTTCCGTGTCTTCGCCCCGGACGAAAACAATTCGAACAGGCTGGATTCTGTCCTCGAAGCCACCGACCGGGCGTGGAACGCTAGAACAATCCCCGGGGACGACCATCTAGCCGCCGATGGGCGCGTCATGGAAGTACTGTCGGAACACACCTGCCAGGGCTGGCTGGAAGGGTACCTGCTCTCGGGCAGGCATGGGTTTTTCTCCTGCTACGAGGCCTTCATCCACATCGTCGATTCGATGTTCAATCAGCACGCAAAATGGTTGACGACCACCAACGACATTCCGTGGCGCAGGCCGGTTGCTTCCTTGAACTACCTACTGACGTCCCACGTGTGGCGGCAGGACAACAACGGCTTCTCCCACCAGGATCCGGGATTCATCGACCACGTCATCAACAAGAAGGCCGACGTGATCCGCGTGTACCTGCCACCGGACGCCAACACGCTGCTGTCGGTGGCCGACCACTGCCTGCGCAGCCGCCAGTACGTGAACGTCATCGTCGCAGGGAAGCAGCCCCAACTTCAGTATCTGGATATGCAGCAGGCCATCGCGCACTGCACCAAAGGCATTGGTATCTGGGATTGGGCCAGTTCCGACATGGACGGCGAACCGGATGTTGTCATGGGTTGCGCCGGCGATGTCCCGACCATGGAAACCCTCGCTGCCGTGGAAATCCTTCGATCGCGTTTCCCCGACCTTCGGATCCGGCTCGTGAACGTCGTGGATCTCATGCGCCTGCAGGACGACAGGGAGCATTCCCACGGCTTGTCGGGGCGTGACTTTGACGCGTTGTTCACGACCGACAAGCCCGTCATTTTTTCCTATCACGGCTACCCGTGGCTAATTCATCGGCTGACCTACCGCCGGACGAATCACGGGAACTTCCATGTTCGCGGTTACAAGGAGGAAGGCACAACGACGACGCCGTTCGACATGTGTGTTCTGAATCAGATCGACCGATTCAATTTGGCGATCGACGTCATCGACCGAGTGCCTCGACTCCGGGATGTTTCGGCCCACGTCCGGGAAGAGCTGAAGAACAAGCTGATCGAGCATCACCAATACATCCGTGCTCATGGGGACGACATGCCGGAGATCAGAGACTGGGAGTGGGCGCTCGGGACGGGATCGTCCGATCAGAGCTCCAGCACGACCCCGCAGGGATCGGCCTGACATGGTCCACCCCCATAGCTCTGGCGATCCAAGAGGCCATCGCGCCGCCCCACCCTTCGACGCGGTTCTGTTCGATTTGGACGGAGTCGTAACCGATACAGCCACCAGGCATGCCGCGGCGTGGAAACAGCTCTTCGACTCTGTCCTTCGGGATCCCCGATTGGCCGGCGCGGGAGTCCAGGCAGCGTTCGACGAGGAGGCGGACTACAGGCAGTTCGTGGACGGCCGACAACGTGAGGATGGGGTAGCTGCCTTCCTGGCCTCACGTGGCATCACGCTTCCTCCTGGCGTTCCCGACGATTCAGTCGACGCATGGACGGTGCACGGGTTGGCCGCCCGGAAAAACGAGCTGTTTCTGAAGATGGTTGCCCGCGACGGCATGCGGGTATATCCGGGAACGAGCGCGCTGTTGGATCGCCTGCGGGCGGGCGCTGTCCCGATCGGCCTGGTAACGGCCAGCCGGAATGCCCTGACGCTTCTTGCCTCCGCGGGATTGGATGGCGTGTTCGACGTCATCGTCGACGGGCAGGTGGCCGCAGAACTGAATCTCCCCGGCAAACCCGACCCGGCGATGTTCCTGGAGGCTGCACGGCGGCTCAGCGTGCCTCCGCAGCGCACTGCGGTGGTCGAAGACGCGGTTGCCGGCGTCCAGGCAGGTCGCGGGGGCGGGTTCGGGCTCGTCGTCGGGATTGACCGTTCGGGCAATCGGGACCAGCTCGAGGCCGCCGGCGCTGACATCGTTCTCGGCGATGTCGGAGAACTGGACTTGGGGTCTTCGCGCGCGGACCCGTGGCTGCTGGTGTACAACGGGTTCGATCCCGCGCACGAGGGGCACCGGGAAGCTCTGACCGCATTGGGCAACGGCTATATGGCGACGCGCGGTGCGCGTCCGGAACGCAGCGATGACGGAACCCACTATCCCGGCACGTACCTCGCCGGCATCTACAACCGTCTGGTCAACACCGTGCATGACCGTCGTCTGGAGGAAGAGCAGTTGGTGAACGCCCCCAACTGGCTCCCCGTCGACGTTCGCATCGGCAATGGCCCCTGGTGGTCAACGGGGCTGCTGCCGACAGATGACGAGCGTCATGAATTGGATCTTCGCCGTGGAGTGCTCGTGCGCCACGCCACGCTGACGGGCCCGGACGGGCAGCTCCTCGCCGTCATGCAGCGGCGTCTGGTCTCCATGCATAACCCGCACCTGGCAACGCTGGAGACGACTGTCACCCCGCTCGGATGGAACGGGGTGATCAGTGTCCGGACCGGAATTGACGCGGCCGTAACGAACACCAACGTTCGCGCCTACGCCGACCGCACCGCCAAGCACCTGGTGTCACCCACATTTGAGAGTCCGGACGACGATACCGTCCTCTGCACCGTTCAAACCAACCAAAGCCAACTTCGGATTGCCGTGGCTGTCCGCACGATAGTCTCAAGCGGCGACACCGTCACCTCCGACACCGCTCACACCGAGGCCGGCCGCTACGTCCGGCAATTCAACCTGGCGCTGCAGGACGGCCGACCTGCGACTGTGACCAAAACAGTCGCCGTGGTCACATCCCGGGACCCGGCCACAGCCTCCCCGGGGTCGGGTGCCCTGGCGCAGCTGTCACGCAGTGGCGACGGTCTGGGCGCACTGTTAGGCGCCCACAAGGCGGCGTGGCAACGACTGTGGGATCAGTTCGCACTCGACTTGGACGCCGACGGGCAAAGCCAACTCATGCTCAACCTGCACCTCTTTCATCTGCTCCAGGTGATTTCTCCACACACTGCCGCTCTGGACGCGGGGGTACCTGCCCGGGGCCTGCACGGGGAAGGCTACAGAGGACATGTTTTCTGGGACGAACTCTTCGTGCTGCCTGTGACCGGGCTAAGACTTCCCAGCGTCAGCCGGGCGCTCCTGGACTACCGGTGGCACCGACTCGATACGGCCAGAGACGCGGCGCGAGAAGCCGGGCTGCGGGGCGCTCTCTTCCCATGGCAAAGCGGCAGCGACGGCCGTGAGGAAACCCCCGAGTACCTGTACAACGACCGCTCCAGTGCGTGGATGCCCGACAATTCGCGCCGACAGAAGCACGTCGGCCTCGCCGTCGCGTACAACGCCTGGCAGCACTTTCAAACCACCGGCGACAAAGGATGGCTGGCCCAACGTGGTGCCGAGCTCATCATCGAAGTGACCCGGATGTTTGCGTCCCTGGCCACCTGGGACGATGTCGAGGACAGGTTCCACATCGTCGGGGTGATGGGCCCCGATGAGTACCACGACGGATACCCCGACACCCCCGGGTCAGGTCTGCGTGATAATACGTACACCAATGTCCTGGTCTCCTGGCTCTGCGAACGGGCCGCGGACACCATCCGAGCGCTGGACGGCCACCTTTGCGACGATCTGATCAAGCGGATGTCCATTGAGCCCGAGGAATTGTCGCTCTGGTCCCGCCTGAGCAGAAGGCTAACCGTTCCCTTCCATGAGGACGGCATCCTGAGCCAATTCGACGGATATGAACTCCTGGCCGAATTGGATTGGGCCCAATATCGTGACGCGTACGGCAACATCGGTCGCCTGGACCTCATCCTCGAAGCGGAGAACGACACGACAAACCGGTACAAGCTGGCCAAACAGGCGGACGTACTGATGCTCCTCCACCTCCTGGGGCCTGAGGCCGTGCGGGGCCAGCTCCTCCGGCTCGGTTACGCCGTCTCCAACGCAGACCTGGCTCGCACAATCGAGTATTACCTCTCTCGCACAGCCCACGGCTCAACGCTCAGCCGGGTGGTTCACGCCTCAGTGCTGACGCGTGTCGACCCTTCTCGGGCATGGAACGTCTACCGTGAAGCCCTGCTTGCCGATCTGGACGACACGCAGGGGGGCACTACCCGGGAGGGTGTGCATCTGGGGGCGATGGCGGGGACCGCAGACTTGGCGGTCCGGTCGTTCGCCGGCCTCCGCACTGATGCTGATGCGCTCACTTTTGACCCACGTATGCCAACCCGTTTGCAGGCAATCGGTTTTCAGGTGCTGTACCGGGGTCAACGCATTGACGTCTCCCTCACTCCGGAACGGCTTCGGCTCCAGCTCCACCCGTGCGGCTCGGCCCCGGTCCGGATCGGGGTGCGCGGAACGTACACCACACTCGCCGGCGGGCAAACGAAGGTGTTTTCCCTCGAGTCCGGCGGCACGTCTTCCGTGCCAGACGGCCACCGAAGCATCGCAACCGCAATTGCGGAAAGGGAGAATGATGAGTAGAACTCGAATCGCAGTCAACGGGTATGGTGTCATCGGAAAGAGAGTCGCAGACGCGGTCCTCCTCCAGCCGGATATGGACCTGGTCGGCATCGCGGACGTCGCGACAGACTGGAGGATCAAGGCCGCCATCGGTCGATTTGCGGTGTATGCATCCACCGACGAGGCGGATGCGGCCATGCGAACGGCGGGCGTGCCTGTCGCCGGCACGTTGGATGACCTGCTCGCGCAGGTCGACGTGGTTGTTGACACGACCCCCAAACATGTGGCCGCGGGCAACTTGGCGCGCTACCAGGCGGCCGCAGTCAAAGTGGTGTTCCAGGGCGGGGAGTCCCACGAAACCACGGGTCATTCCTTCGTCGCCCAGGCCAATTACGAGAGCGCTCTCGGCCGGGACATGACGCGGGTCGTGTCCTGCAACACGACGAGCATCGTGCGAGTGCTGGGGGCGCTGCAGGATGCAGGACTTCTTGCGCGGGCCCGCGGCGTGCTGATCCGGCGGGCCACCGACCCGTGGGAGTCGCATCTGGGCGGAATCATGAACACCATGGTCCCCGAACCGAAGATCCCCTCGCACCAGGGTCCCGACACCAAGACCGTCCGGCCCGAACTCGACGTTGTCACGATCGCCGCCAAAGGCGCGCACACGCAAACCCACAACCACTACTGGAGCATCCAATTGACCCGTACTGCGAGCCGGGAGGACGTAATCGGGGCGCTGCGCGCCGCGCCGCGGATCGCCTTTATCCGGATGGCGGACGGTCTCGTGGCACTCAATTCGACCATCGAACTGATGAAGGATCTGGGGCGACCCCGCGGGGACATGTGGGAGGTCGCCGTCTGGGAGGATCTGGTCACGGTCGTCGGAGATGAGGCCTACCTGACCTATCAGGTCTACAACGAGGCCATCGTCGTTCCGGAAACCATCGATGCGATCCGCGCGTTGACGGAAACCGCACCGACCGCGGCGGCTTCCATGGCAATAACGGACGCGACGCTGGGGATCCGGCAGGACTTCCTTGCCGGTGGCCAACGGGCCCACCCGCCAGGCCGGACGGACGACCTTGATCGATCATGAACCCCATGCCGGGCACGACTCACTTGGCGAAGGTCACGGGGCCAGGAGACGAGGGTGGGTCGTCCTCGGTCTGGCCGCCCTGGCGTTGTTGATCTATCTGGTGACCAACCATTGGCTGCACGTGCTCGATGCGCTTCCGTATGTCGCCGTCATCGCAATGATTGCCATGCACCTGGGCCACGGCCATGGCGGCCATGGCCGCCACGACAAGCGCGCAGGAGGCGAAGACGGTGGCTGATACGTCCCCTGACTACAATCTGTGGTGGCTGGTGGCTGCCAACTCGATCGTGTTCATCGTGTTCTTCTTCAGCTTCATCCGGCCGAAGAACAAATCGGACTGGCGAGTCTTCGGTGGAATGACAGCCTTCATTGTCGCGCTCTTCACCGAAATGTACGGCTTCCCGCTGACCGTCTACCTGCTACCCTCTGCGTCAGGCTGATTGTGAGTCAGTTCACGATCAGAAGGAGGCAGGGGAATGTCGATAAGCCCAGGATTCACCACGGCGGAGATCCGCGAGTTCGTTCATGAG
>NZ_SOHO01000036.1:0-31336 GCF_004403225.1 Cryobacterium sp. Sr8
CGAGGTCATCGATGAGGCGGTGATCCTCCCCGAACTCGCCGCCGCCTAAACTAGAACAACTGACCCGCACGGTGTTGAGAAACTCCACCACTCAGCGGGACGTGACCTGGCCATCCCACCAGCGTTCAGAACCCGGCTTGGCAGGGTCAAGGTGCCAACCTGCGGGTGGCAGCGTTTCGTTCATATTTGCATGCTAGTGCAGGGCAAGACTCCTCCTCATGTCCTGACGAGGTCCGCGCGGCGATTCGGTCCCCGGGCTTTTCGTGGGAGTCTCCGCGCTTCTCGGTGCTAGTACCCGCTGTACTGGCTAAACCGATAGGCGAGTTGCAGGACGGAGATAACCACTCCGCAGCTCGCGAGAACAATACCGATGACCGCTTTCCTGCGACCGCTCAAACCCAATTTGTTCGCGCGAAACAGTCCGATACCGGAAAAAACGTAGGCAAGGATGCTGGGAACAAACAGATAGTTGAATAGGGCAGCCAGGATGCCGAGAATGAGGCCGGCTGTTGCCATGCTGTTCTTCGTTTCTTGCTTGTCAAGCGCCAAGGCACGGTGAACGGTAGCCGTAGCGGACTTCGGCTCAGGACGTGCGTGCATGCTGTTGGAAGCGCGAAAATGTTCGGTCCAAGCGGTTCCGTCCCACCAACGCTCTTTCTCAGGCGCGTTCATTGTGGAATACCAGCCAGGTGCAGGCTGCGTCATCAGTCCTCCTCAATCTGCCATCACTGTATTGGCTGTGTCCACAATTCAGGACCAGGGCCGAACTGGCCCGGCCCGGCCCCAGTTCATGGCCCAGATGGGTATCACCGAGTTCATGAGATAAATGGACTGTCGGTTTGCCGTACTCGGTAAATATGAATATTGCCTGTGGTCAGGGCTTTTACTGGTGTGGCTTCATGTTCGGGACCGGCGAATTGATCCCCAACGGTGGCGTTGTGCTACTTGAGCTTGACGGTAGTCACAGGGGAATGGCGTGGGGCCGGAATTGGCAGGCGGTGTCGCCTGGAGGATCGGGCGCGTAGATTTCGGCACCGTAATCTCGCTACGGGCGTCCGGTTGTAATTTTCGGCGCTGAGTGGGTCTGTGTCAGTGCTGAAATGGCCCTCGGACACACGGATCAAACGTGATGTACCGTCCGCCATCCCGGAAAGCCGTTTCACCCACGAACAGTGAAGGTCCGTCAGAAGCGTGGATTTTCGGATCCTTATGCGATCAAGGTGTGCAGATCGACCCCGAAGAGCACGAGAGGCCAGAGCACAATCGCCGCCAGGCCTTCCAGAATGTTGCCGGGAACGTTCCATGCCACGAGATAGCCGTGGGTGGCGGCGACCACTACCCCGATGACCAGGTACACGATCCCGATCAGACCTATTCCGCGCCTGCCCATTTTGCGCCTGCCATTTCGCGTTTCATTGTTCATCTGCCACTTCGGGGTGTGATTCACACAATAGTAGCGCTGGGTCATTCGGGAAGGCCGGGGCTCCTTCCGGTTCGATGTTCCGGGGGCGGTACGGGCGCGGGTGTTCGTGCAGCACGGGTGTCACTGGTCCACAATGACGGTATGCGTACGTTCGGGGTCGAGGAGGAGCTGCTGATCGTTGACCCCGCCGACGGCCGGCTGCTGCCCCTGGCTGGCGAGCTGCTGGCCTCCAGCAGGACCGCGGCTGGTACCTTATCGGTGGTCGGCGACTCCGTCCTCGCGGTTGAATTCAAGCGAGAGCAGATCGAAGTGCAGACTTGTCCCTGCTCAAGCTTTGATGGCCTGTTGGAGGAAATCCGCCGCGGACGCGACGCGGCCGACGCTGCTGCGCGGGCCGTGGGGGCCAGGGTCGCCGCCTTGGCCGCGTCCCCCTCTGCCGACGGGCGCGCACACCACGCGTGGTCCCCGGTATGCGGCCATGATGGACGGCTTCGGCCTTACCGCGAGGGAACAGTTAACGTGCGGGCTCCACGTGCACGTCTCCGTCGGTTCGGACGAGGAAGGCGTGGCGGTTCTGGACCGGATCCGCATCTGGCTTCCGGTGCTGGCGGCCTTGAGTGCGAATTCGCCGTTCTGGAACGGCGCTGACACCGGGTACGCCAGCTACCGCACACAGGCTTGGGGTCGGTGGCCGACAGCTGGCCCGGTCGAGCTGTTCGGCTCGGCTGCCAGGTACCGTTCCCTGATCGCCGGGTATATCGCATCCGGAGTTCTGCTGGACAAAGGGATGGTCTACTTTGACGCCCGGCTGTCCCGGAAGTACCCCACCCTGGAGGTTCGTGTGAGCGATGTCTGCCTGTACGCCGAGGACGCCGTCCTCATCGCCGGGCTGGTCCGTGCGCTGGTGGAGACGGCCGCAAGAGAATGGCGGCAGGGCATCCCTCCTCGCCCGGTCCCGGCCGCATTGCTTCGGCTGGCCCTCTGGCGGGCCAGCCGGTCTGGCATTAACGGTGATCTCCTGCACCCCGTGGACAACCGGCCGCAACCGGCGCCGGACGTCATCGAGGCCCTCCTCAACCACGTCCGGGCCGCCCTGGCCGATTCCGGGGATCTCCACCGCGTGCGATCCGGGCTGGCTGCCATCATGCGGCGGGGCACCGGGGAAGGCCGGCAACGCGCCACGCTCGCACGCACGCACAGGAAAGCTATCCGCCGTGGTCACCGACGCCATCCGTTCCAGCCGCCGCTCGCAGCCTCTTGGCGGGAACCCCGCCGGCGCCGGGATCCTCAGCACAGGTTGAGTTGCAAAAGTGCAGCCGCGACACACGACCGCCAATTGTCCCTCGTCCCAACAATCGGAAGCCTGCCTGGAAATGGTTCGCTGACCGGAGGGCCCATCCAGCGCGGATTCCCCGCAGGTCGCGGGCTCCGGAATTGCCGGTGGATGAAGCGGGAGCCGGTGTCCAGCCCATTGTTGCAGCCTAACGCGAGGGTATAGTCGCCGGAAAGGGGCTCGTCCAAAACGCTGAAGGTCAGATCAGCCGGCGCGGCCTCACTGTCTTCGACTGACGAGAGGTGGAAACAATGAGTGAGGCTGACAAGATCAAGAACGCGGCTGAGAAGGCCGCGGGAAAGCTCAAGGAGAGCGCGGGCAAGATCGCGGGGGACAAGTCGCTCGAGGCTGAAGGCAAGACCGACCAGGCCAAGGCGAGTCTGAAGCAGGCCGGCNTGTGAAAGACGTGTTCAAGAAATAGCGAACGCGCCCGGTACACTCAGGTGCCCGGACCTTCCGGGAACAACGGAAAGGAACACCATGAACATGCTGCTCATCGTCGTGGCTATCATCGCGGTCGTCCTCTTGCTGACGGGCGGTTTTGTGCAGTCGCTGAACTTCCTATTGTGGGTGGGTGTGATCCTGCTGGTGATTGCGGTGATTGCGTTCTTGATGCGCTCGATGTCGGGTCGCCGAGGCGCGTAGCAGGCGTGAACCCAGCCGAAGCGCCGATGCAAGGCTGGTCTTGGTTCCTGCGGCCGCTGTTTGGGCTCACAGGTGCTCGATAAGACCAAGCTGAAATCCGCGTTCACGTTGTGCCTGACGCTGAATTACCAGGACGACCATTCCAGATCGCAATGCCCACACCCGCCGTGGCAACCGTTGAGTCGTGCACTGGACGCGCGCTGGCCACAGGCATATTCTCACCAGCAGCGAAGCGTTCGCGAAACGACGTGCGGAGGTCCACAATGAGCGAAGAGATAGCGACACCACTATCTGGTGAAAGCGGGACGTCCCAGTCTGCGATGCCACGCGAGCCGGACGCGGACAGCCCGGTTGGAGATATGTCGGTAGAGGGCGAAACCGAAGTAGGTCCGTACCCGTCACTGACTCACATCGAAAACATGGAGCAAGCAGATCTGCCAGCAGTTGCCGAAAACGCCGCCGAGAGAAAGCCCAGTCAGGACGAGTGACGGCGCCGGTGTCTGATCCCGCCAGGCAGAAACTGGATGACCAGTTCGCGACCCCTGACGATTGCAAGGCCGCTTGCGTGGCCTTGACCCCCGATGTGAACAGCTCACAAGAGAGAATGTTCATCAGGGGAAACCCACCGGCCCACAACGCAGACGTCGTGGGCGACGAGCCGTACGTGGGAATTGAATTCGCCAGCGCCGCGGTGTACGGCGTGGCTGCCTCGTAGCCTTCTCAAAATTTCAGTGCCCGGATGCAGGGGCCTGCTGCATCCGGGCACTGAAGGGGACGCTGTCTTCAGCAGAATCCGCAATAAGCGCATTGCTGGTGAAGACTGTTGTCCGTTTTTACTCTGAGGCCCAACCTGGTTGGCCACCTCGGGTTGGCGCGAGCACTCAGCTTTGGTGACTGCTTCACCGCCCCGCAGGCATGAACTCGTTCGTGACGGCAACCGGGGTGGGACATGCACACTCCAGCGGGACGACGTTGCGGTTGCGGTAGTCGGTGGAACGCGGGCGGGGTCCGCCGGCCGGTTCTCGTCTCTTGCGGTACCCTTGCTGGTCGGCCGGCTCCGGGATGACGGCTCGGATGCCGCGGTCGCGCAGGTGGGACTCGGATGGCTCGGGGCATCAGAGAGAACCTGGAAGCGTGACACACGACCAGAGTCCCAGTTGAACCCCAAGACATTTCTCAGACACGCCCTAGCTCTGTGCGGGGTGGGCGCGCAAGGGGGTGACGACCGGGCCCTTGGCTTCCTACCGTGAAGGCATGGGCCGGCCTCGGCCCGGAACGGGAGGGCATCATGACCGACTCGGCGCACACCAGATCCAAGCATCCGGCCACACCACTCGCCGGGCCGTACGGCCATCCGTTCCATGCGGTGGTGGTCCCCATCCCGATCGGCGCCTGGGCGGCGGCGGTGGTCTTTGACATCGTCGCCTTCGCCGGCGGCGACCCCGCGGTCTTCACGTCCGGGGCACGCTGGTTGCTCGGCATCGGGATCGTCGGCGCCCTCGTCGCCGCCGTGCTGGGGCTCCTCGACTACCTGCGCATCGCGCGCGGCACGAAGGCGAAGACCGTCGCGACGGCGCACATGCTGCTCAACATCGCCGCGGTCGTCGTCTTCTTCATTGCGTTCCTGCTGCATTTCGGCGACGCGCCGACGGTCGGCGGGTTCGTCCTCGCGATCGTCGGGCTCGTCGGCGTCGGCATCTCCGGGTTCCTCGGCGGCGAGATGGCGTACCGGTACGGTATCCGGGTCGCGGAGGAGTCGACGCAGGCGAAGGCGTTCACGGGCGCGCGCTGATGCGCCGCACGATCGACACCGCCACCGTCATCGTGGTGGTCGGCGCGTCGAGCGGCATCGGCCGCGCCGCCGTGCACCGGTTCGCGGAGCGCGGCGCGGAGGCGATCGCGGTGCGCACCGACGTCACCGAGCCGGGGGCCCTCGACCGCCTCGTCGAGGCGGCGGTGGACCGGTTCGGCGGCATCGACGTGTGGGTCGCCGCGGCGAGCGTGTTCGGCTACGGCGCGATCGACCGGATGCCCGCGGAGATCGCGCGGACCATCATCGATACGAACGTGCACGGCACGATCGACGGTGTGCGTGCCGCGCTGCCCGAGCTTCGGAAGCGGCGCGGGGTCGTCGTCATCGTCGGGTCGGTGTTCTCCGGGCTGGCCAGTCCCGAGGTGTGGGCGTATGTGACGAGCAAGCACGCGGTCGCCGGGTTCGCCGCGTCCATCCGGCAGGAACTGCGCCGTGGACCCGAGCCGGTGGATGTCGCGATGGTGTGGCCGGCGACGGTCGACACCCCGATCTACCAGCACGCGGCGAACTTCACCGGCCGCGCCGTGCACCCCATCCCGCCTCTGGTCCACCCTGACCGGGTGGCGCGCGCGATCGTGCGGATCGCGGCGCGGCCCCGGCAGCGGCGCATCGTCGGCGTGGTGCAGGGGATGGCGGTGCCCCTGCACGCCGTCGCCCCGGCGCCCGCGGATCGCCTGCTTGCGGTCGCTATGCGCGTGTTCGGTATTCGCGGGATCCGTGCGACGGATCGGGACGGCACGGTGAGCATCCCCGATCCGTCGTCGAACCGGATCGACGGCGGCTGGCGGCACAGCCGGGTCGTCGTTCTCGTCGCTCTCGCCGTCGGCATCGGGGCCGTGGGCGTGGTCGTCCGGAGACGCTCCCGCGCCTGAGAACGGCGAGCCTGCGGCGGGGGGAGTCATCCAGCTAGCGTGCGCACGGAGTCGGGAGACACCCCTAGACGGTCTGTAGGGGGTGCTCGCCTTCGGCGATCTCCTCGATGACCTTCGCGCAGAACGCCGGCAGGTCGTCGGGGGTGCGGCTCGAGACGAGGCCGTTGTCGACGACGACCTCCTCGTCGACCCAGTTCGCGCCCGCGTTGCGGAGGTCGGTCCTCAGGCTCGGATAGCTGGTGATCTCGCGGTCGCGCACCACATCCGCCTCGACGAGGATCCACGCACCGTGGCAGATGACGCCGACCGGCTTGTGCTCCTCGAAGAAGCGGCGCGCGAACGCGACCGCATCGGCGTCCATCCGCAGGTGGTCGGCGTTGACGACGCCACCGGGCAGCACGAGCCCGTCGAACGCGTCGGTGTCCGCCTCGGCGACCACCTGATCGACGGCCTGGCTGTGGCCCTTCTTGCCCTCGACGGTGCCCGGCTCCGGCGCGACGAGCACGGCGCGGGCGCCCGCATCCGTCACCGCCCCCCACGGAGCGGTGAGCTCGGAGTCCTCGTACCCGTTCGTGAGCAGGAATGCGACCGTCTTGCCGATGAGATCCTCGGCCATGATGTGTCCCTTCATCCAGGTTCCCAGCCTCCCTCGGCCTGCCCGCGTCGCCTACCCCCTTGCCCGGCGGGGCATCGCGCCTACTAGGCTCGAAGGTTCGCCCTCCCCGGTCTTCCGCTTGGCCGGCCAAGAGCTGGGTCTCGGCGAGGATCTGGGTGCGTCCCATCGCGACGCGGTGCGGCTGTCGATGCAGTGGAATGCTGGCGGCGGCTTCACGACGGCCACTTCGAGTCCCACGTGCTGCCGGCGCAGCGCAGCGGGCCTGCTCGGCGCAGTACATCAACTGGGCTGACCAGCGCGACGACTTGCACTCAACACTGTCGCGGTTTTGCGCCGGGGCCCAATGGCGCAACCGGCGCCTCTTGGGCCAGGGAGCACGATCGCTTGCCGCAGGAGTCTGCACGACTCCCTACGGACCTGACCTGCTAGGGCGACTGGCGGGTCAGGGGTGATCGGGCCCGGTGGCCCAGCGCACCGCGGCGACCGGCTCGGCCGGCTCCTCCTCGGGGCGGGGGGCTGCAGGGTCGGCTGGTTCCGGGTTGAGGAATAGCACACGTGCGCCAGTGAGCACGGCAGCCCGGGCGAGCCCCTCGATGGCGGGGACCTCGTCGAGCACCTGTGTGGACAGGCGCTCCCCGGGTTCCGTGGCGATCCACGGAGGGCCGTCAAGTGCGAGCAGGGATCGTTCGTCGCGGCGCGGGTCGAGCAGCAGCGTCTCGACCTGCGCCTGCTGGAGGGCGTGCACGACCGGGCCGAGACCTCTCTCGCCGCGTCGGCCGCCCCCGGTCGCGGAACGAGCGAGCACGTCCTGCCGATCGCGTTCCAGTTCCTCTTCGAGCCGGATGTCGATCTCTGCGTCGAGCGCCTCGGACGACGCTCCCGCGGCGCGGGTGTGGGTCGGTACCTCGACGACGCGGTCGAGCGATTCCGGAGCCAGGTCTTCGAGGAGCAGTTCCCGAGCGCGCGCGTCGCCCGAGACGATCACGAAGGCCGGCTCGTGCTCGCGAACCATTCGATCAACGGTATTGCCCACCTCTTCGGCGTTGGCGCGCCAGACCTCCTCCGTGGCCCGCTGGTAGCGGGCGTGCGACCAGCCGCCTGCTTGTACCTTGGACAGGAAGTCGGTCCGGCCCTCGACCGCGGTGGTGTGTCATCGACCGCCTCGGGGCGCCCGTGCGACAGACGCAGCCGCCCGCCTTCACGCCCCACCTCCACGATCAGGAACGGGACGTCTTGGGCGCGTTCCCGCAGGAGCGGGACGATGCGCGGCACTCGACCGTGCGTCACGACCTCCGGCCCGATCCGCGCCCCGGGGTGGAACTCGTCCAGCTCGACCGTACCGTCCCGCACAAGGATGGTCTGGCTCGAAGGGGCGGGCGGACCGTCGTCGGTCAGCAGCTCCAGCGCCACCTCCACGTCCGGCTCCGGTGTACCGGCCCTCAGCATCCGATCGCGGATCGACGTCCGGCGCGCATCCCGCTCGGGCGCGGGTGACCCGTCCGGCCCATCGATGTAGAGCGTTGTCCAGGTTCCCAGACGGGTGAGCAGGTCGGCGAGCTCAGCCATGGGTTGAGCCATCGGGCGGCTCGTGACGGAATGCCCGATCCGCCTCGGGTGCGTCGGTGTCGTCGGGGAGGGGCTCGGTCTCGCGGAACGGCTCGGCGTGCGGCGTGCCATGTCCCTGCGTCATCCCGCGAGTCTCCTGTTTCAGCTGGTCGTCCAGCTCGGGGCCGTGCGTGGTGTTTCCTCGTTCTCCGCTCTCGTCCATATCAAAACGCTAGGCGCGCGGCGAACGGGGCGTCGCCATTCCCATCGAACACACAGGATGTAGGTGCTTCCTGCGCGCGGCAGGGACGGTTGCCGGTCAGGGGCGAATCAGTGCGAGCCCGGACTCGGGATCGATCCTCTTACGAATCGGCTCGGGGGTCGCCGTCAGGATCACCTCGCACGTCGGTCGCACTGTTGCCGACTGCACATGGCCACCGAGCACGCGCCCGTCCGCGAGAGCGACTGCGGCGTGCGCGTGCAATTGGGGCTCGCCGTCTCGCTCGGCGATGTCGCCATTCAGCGAGACCAACTCCACCTGCTCACTCAGATCCACGGACGTGCGGTATTGCTTGGTATCCCACTCGAAGTAGGCCAGCCGAACCGACGAGAAGGCGCCGATAGCCCGAATCGAGGCACCGAGGATCTGTCGCTCGCGGGCGAAGGAGGTGAGGGACTCGACGATCTCCTCATCGGTGTCGAGAACGATCAGCCACGTAGTCTCGGGAGCCTCCAGTCGATCAACACGCACCTGTGTTGCCCCTTCCGGATATGCGGGTGAAAACCGTGACCTGTCCCGAGCGGCGAAAGGCTCCAGCGGTACGAAACCATCTGGAGCCTTCCTATGCGATCTGTGGTTTTCACCTCTTCTCGCAATTCGACGCTACGCCGCCTGCGGCAGGGATGCAACCCCGTTGCCGTTCACTTCGACATGTTCCTACGGTGGAGTGAATATCTGACAGGTGACACGACGCGATAGATGGGAAACGAGATGGCGAACGAACCGGAGAGCCCCGTACGAGACAAGAACTACAACCTGATCTGGGCACTGGAAGCTTCCTTGCACAACATCTGGAAGCTGGAGACCTACATCCAGGACGCGGAGGAAGAGGGTGACAGCGAACTTGCGGAATGGTTCCGCAAGATCCAGCACAACAATCGCAAGGCCGGCGACCAGGGCAAGCGGATGCTGGCTGAACGACTCCAACGCGAGGAGACCTGACCTGAGGTCGCTCGAGCCTCCGTCGCGACCCTCGACCTAACTCGTCGTTCGGATCAGATGGCGCGCAAGTAACGAGGAGTGGTGATGGACGAGGACACACTGATGGGCCAAGTGCAGAACCGGGTGCGGCTCAGCAGTCGAGCGGATGCGGAGCGTGCAGTTCGCTCGACGCTTGAGACGCTCGCCGAGCGGATACCCGCTGGGCTCGCCAGCAATCTCGCTGCGCAGCTTCCCCACGAGGTGGGCGAGCACCTGCGGCGGGTGGCAGACGACCCATCGCATGAGTCAGGCGAACGGTTCGACCGCGACGAGTTCATCCATCGGATCAGCGACCGCGCCGGCGTCGACGATCCGCAGGCTGCCTACCTCGCACGAGTCGTGTTCGAAGTGATCGACGAAGCAGCCAGTCTTGTCATGGACACAGTTCGCGGAGTACTGCCCGAAGACCTGCAGCAACTCACGAGCGCGGGCAGCTCGGGCAAACTCGACGAGCCGTGAGCCCGGCCCTGTTCCGCATCGGCCCGAACCCACGGGGCGCGCGATGACGGAGAAAAGCGAGCACCAGGGACTCACAGTTTCTGACATCATCGTGCGGCGGTTGCAGGACTGGGGGGTCGCGCGGGTCTACGGCTACAGCGGCGACGGCGTCAATGGCCTCCTCGACGCACTCCGGCGTGCGAACGGCACACCGACGTTCATCCAGGCGCGTCACGAGGAAAACGCCGCGTTGATGGCGGTCGGCGAGGCCAAGTACGGCGGCACAGTCGGCGTAATCGTTTCCACCCAGGGACCGGGAGCGGTGCACCTACTCAACGGCCTCTACGACGCCAAGCTCGACGGGGTCCCCGTGGTTGCCCTCGTCGGGCAGCAGCACAGGAGCGTGCTCGGCTCCGGCTACATGCAGGAAGTCGACATCGCAACCCTCATGGCGGACGTCGCCGTGTACGTCGCTCAGGTCTCATCCGCTGAGCAGATCCCAATGGTGATCGACCGCGCCTTCCGCAAGGCGCTAAGCCGCCGCGGTCCGGCTGTCGTCATCCTTCCCCACGATGTCCAGTCCGCGGACGCCCCCGAGCACCCCCACGAGCACGGCGTCGTCGTGACGAGCGCCACATACTCCGCTCCGGAGGTGCGGTCCAGCTCGGATCAGCTCCGCGCCGCAGCGGAGCTGCTTTCAGTCGGCGAGCGACCCGTCATGCTTGTCGGGCGTGGCGCCGCCGAAGCGAAAGAGGCCGTCATCGAACTCGCCGAGTCGCTCGGTGCAGCTATCGTCACCAGCCTTCTCGGCAAGCCATACGTCGATGAGAGCCATCCGCTGGTGGCGGGAACGATGGGACATCTTGGTACCACCGCAAGTGCCGAACTTCTCGGCGAGTGCGACGGCCTCCTCATCGTCGGCTCTAACGACCCCTGGACAGAGTTCTATCCGGCACCAGGCCAGGCACGTGCCGTGCAGATCGACATCGACCCCGCCACCATCGGCAACCGCTATCCCGTCGAAGTAGCGATCACGTCGGATGCCGAGCCCGCGCTGCGCTCGCTACTGACGCTGGTACGCCCGAGAAATCGGGAGCGTTGGAGCTCGCGAGTGCACGACGCCGTACGCCGTTGGCATCGCATCCGCGTGGCGCGTGCCGAGGTCGATGCAGATCCTCTGAACCCCGAGGCCGTAGTCATGGCCCTCAACGTCCGACTCCCCGGCAATGCCGCCCTCGCACTCGATGTCGGCAGCGTCGTCTACTGGTACGCCCGCCAACTGCAGCTTCCTCCCGGCGTTCAGGCGCACGTGTCATCCACCCTGGCGAGCATGGGATGCGGGCTGCCCTACGGCATCGCAGCGAAGCTGACGGACCCCGCCCGGCCAGTCGTGGTCCTCGCTGGCGATGGTGGAATGCAGATGACAGGAATCGCCGAACTCGTGACTGTCGCATCGCGGTGGCAGGACTGGCCCGACCCGCGTTTCATTGTGGCTGTGTTCGACAACGGAGACCTCGCCGAAGTGAGTTGGGAGCAACGCGAGATGGAAGGCTCGCCGCGATTCCCGGCGAGCCAAGCACTTCCAGCCTTCCCCTACGCCGAGTATGCCCGCATTATCGGCCTCGCCGGCGAGGCCGTGAGAATGCGGGATGACCTCGGCGACGCCTGGGATCGCGCATTCGCGAGCGATCGTCCCTACGTCCTTCATTTCCGCACCGATCCCGCCGTTCCGCTCCTACCGCCGTTGAGCACCGCGGGGAAGAAGATCGACGTGATGCGCGCGGCGCTCGAGATCGAGCGGTCGGAAGGTGGCGGCATGGCGGCGCGGGCGCTTCACCTCCTTGAGGAATACGTCGCGATCGAACGTGACGACTCGAACGGCGGATGACGCTGAGCGAATTCCTCGCTTCGTCAGGACTCGGATCTAGCGCGGGGCGTTTGCAGATCGGGGGAGTACGCTGCCGTAGCGGCTGGCTCTCTCATGCCCGGCCGCGGAACGCGGCCATCGTCGTCCGCGTGCCCAACGCTCGAGCGCTTCGCTCACACCCCGACGGTGCTCGAGTAGGGAGATGGAGGCGCTTCGCCGAGGCCGACGATGATGGCTCATCATCGGTCGGGTCGTCGCGCCCGCCCTATGTCGGCTCGTCGCCGACCGTCGAGTTGCCGTCGCTCGGCACGCTCGCGGCGGGCGCGCCTGCCGTCTCCTCGCGCCTGCCCTCCTGGGCTTCGAACTCCGAGTTCCCGCGGTCCTCCGCCGCGGAGCGGTCCGACTTCGGCGGGACGACCTCCTCCGTGGTGTTCGAGGCCATCTGACCATCCGCAGTGGGCATCACCTGATCGTTCATCAGACCGTCGGAGTCGTTGGGCTGGCTGCCCTCGGGGCCGAACATCGCCATCAGAGCAGCGCGTGCCCGGGGGAGCTCCCGGTGCCGCCGGTCTGCGGCACCGAGTGGGCGTCCGGCTCGTCTGGCGCCGCCGCGGGCGCAGTTTCGAACGGTGCGGCTCCCGAGCCGGGAGTCGGCCGAGGGGCGTCCGACGCCGCGGGCGACGGAGATGCCGACGACGGCGCGGCGCGGTCGCCGAGCTCTGGGTGGTGGTTTATCGAATGACGTCCCATCTGCATTTCCTTTCCCAGCCCGATAAGCCGCGGTTCGCGTTCATCGATGCGTCGCCGGTCGTGAGTTCGTCGTTGGCGCCCCAGGCTGAGCCGAACGACTCCTCGGGCTAGCCGACCGCAGCCTGATCCACATCGCCCGGGCCATATTTGGGGTCGGTCACGGGAGCGCGTCCCCGCCGGTCGGCGTTCCTGGGCTGGGTATCGTGCCGTTGTTCGCCTCGTCGGGCGCGTATGGCGGCGGCTCGCTCGGAGTAATCTCGGGCGACGCGGGCTCCCTCTCGGGGTCGGGCGCCGTGGGGGCGTCCGGCAACTCGGGGGCTTCCGGCGCTCCGGGCACGCCGGGTTCGACGTCCTTCGCGGATCCGTTCTCGCGGTCGAAGTCGCTTTGTGCCATGTCGCTTCCTTTCCGGTCGCGGCCCGTGCACGGGCCGCCAGCGGTTCTTGGGGCCGCTTGTCGTCGCGGTGCTTGGGTGCGTCGTCTTGTGGCATGATTTATGCCCTGTCGACCAATTCGGTGTGCCCGGTGCTGCGGGCGCAGTGGGCACAACAGTAGATCCCATCTTCGGCTTCGACGCCATGGCCCAGGATCCGGCAGCCGCAGTGCATGCAGACGGGCGCCATCAATGTGATCGCGCACTCGAAGCTGTCGAACGTGCCGGTCGTGTCGGCACGTTCGATGGTGAACGTCTTGTCGTACTCGTTGCCGCAGGTGTCGCAGGTTGCCACGGCTCCTCCTTCGATTGGGTCGGTCCTTCGTGCTTACGCCCTTTCTCCCGGTTTGGCTAGGGGTCAGGTTTCTTCGACGGCGCTCGAACGGGGACGTAGCGTGGAGAGGGCAGCAGTTCATTCGCTCTCGCGATGGCGGGCTGCCCAGAGTGGGTGATCCTCCCGAGAGCGTCCGGCGCAACTAGCCGGTGAAACGACGACGAAGGAGAACATCATGAACAACCCGGACACGGGAACACTGGTCAGACTAAGTGAGACCGATCAGACGGTTGCCGACCGCGAGGAGGACATTCGCGGACGTGACGTCAGAGATAGAAACGGCGACGACCTCGGCAAGGTCAAGGATCTGCTGATCGACGGCACTGAGCGTCGGGTGCGGTTCCTCGACGTGGCCTCGGGAGGGTTTCTGGGCATCGGCCAGGACATGACTCTCATCCCGGTCGACGCCATCACCGCCATCACGGAGGACGAGGTGCGGATCGGCCAGACCCGCGAGAACGTCGCCGACGCCCCTGCCTACGACCCGGAACTGGTCCGAGAACGCGACACCTACGGCGGCGTTCTGGGCTACTACGGGTACGGGCCATTCTGGGGTTCGGACTATCGGTACCCCGACTATCCGCACGACCGCTAGGCATCCACCGGGGGGTTGCTTCCCTGGGTTGGCGGGCGTAGCGTCAAAAGTGCGAACGAGGTGAAAACCACGATTCGCACAGAAGGGCTCCAGTGGTCACGATCACCGGAGCCTTTCGCCATGTTTGACGAAACCTCGCTGGCTAGTCGAGTGTTGCCGCACTCGCCACGACAGTTGCGGTGACGACCGCGGTCGCCGCGATCGTCAGCATTGCCGCGGCCAGGAGCATGAGCCGGCGCCGGCCGGCGGGGATGACGATCCGAGCGACGATCATCGCAATGTAGAGAGTGGCTACCGCTATGGCGCCGGTCAGCGCAACGCCTGGCGGTGGGAGCTGCGTCATCGGCATCAGGACTGCAAGAGAAACGCCTGTGAAGATGCCGCCGACGATGAGCCAAATCCGTCCGGTCGAGGTGGTCAGAGCTGGCTGACTTCTGATTCTGGTGGGATCTGTGGTCATGGGTGGATCATCCCCCCGGGTTGATGAGAAGGGCAAAGATCGCGGCGCCCGTCCCGCCGAGGTAGAGGACCACTCCAGCGCGGATGCAGAAGGACTTCTGACGGTCCGCTTCCTCCAGGCTGGAACCCAACACGGGGCACCCGGCCCAGGCCAACGAGGCAATGCCAACGACGATGGCGGTGGCACCGACCCACCACACCACGGCCAGCACGGGTGTCGAGTCGCTGGGATGCCATCCGGCAGCAAGCATCCCACCCAGCGGCACGGTTGTCGCGATGATGGTGGCTGCGAACCAGATGGCCCCCGTGAAGTCGATACGCCGCAGCCCCGAAGTCGGGCTGGAGACGTTCTCTGGTGACGACTGCCGATCGGGTTCGGCAGTATCCGGGCGCACCCCTCCGGTCACTTTTGGGGAGCCTTTTCGTCGATCGAGGTAAGCAGCTTCTTGAGCGCGGTCTTGATCGTGGGATGGTCATATTGGCCCGCTCGGCTTTCACCAGAGATGACGGCGCACCGGTGGAGCTTCTTGAAGTCGCCGTAAGGAAACAGGTAACGACCTCGGGTGCCCTCGGTCTGGTCGGTGTCTTCGCCGAGATGCCATTTTGCGTACTCGGCCATCCCGTGCTTGTCGATGAAGGTGTTGTTCTCATCGGTGCTGGGAGCGTGCTCGCTCCAGTCGTCCCGATCGTCATGAGTGATCTCGCCGCGACGCAGCAACCCCTTCGCGTGGGAGAGGGCTTCCTGATTCAGTTTCACGGACATCCCGATCCTTTCGTCACCTCCGGTCTACGACGATGCTGCCGCGCAGTCAACGGGGTTGCCGACATCCGGCTAGCCGACCGTCATGCCGGGCAGCCGCCTCGAGGAGCCGGTACAGGGCCGCGGATCGTGGGATTCGATGGGTGCCAGTTCGAAACCTGATCTGTCGATCGAGCCTCGACAGGACCCGACACGCGCAGAGACTACTCGCCGAGAGCGAATGGTCAAGCGGGTTGCGGGGGCGCCAGCCGTGACGTGAGCTTTATGGAACAAGGCGAACGCCTTGGCCTCACTCCCGGAAGGAAAGTACTGATGACAGATCCGACAATCAACACACCTGGCGGCATCGAGGACGACTTCCCCATCACCGAGGAACCAACTCGCGACGGGGACATCGCCACCGGAGTCGAAGGCGTTCCCGACCAAGATCGTCTCGTCGAGGCAGACGAAGATCTCCAGCCGGACGAGGACGCCACGATCGTGAACGACGGATAGCAGCTACTCATGCACAGTTCGGAAGTACTGGCCGACTGGCCAGACGAATCGCGGGAGGCCGCGCAGTTGGTTGTCGACAAGTACGGTGAACCGCACGAGTCGACCGCTACCCAGCTGACCTGGTTCGCGGTAGGAGAGTGGAAGCGGGTCGTGGCGACGAAAGCATTCTGGGAACACCGGTTTCCAGCACCGCACTACGACTCCGTCGAATCGATCATCGACTACCGGGTGGGCCCGGACCTGTTCAGCGCACTCGCCCAATTCGACGGCAGCGTGGTTGCGCGCCGCACAATGGGCGAACTCTCGGCCACCTGCCACGACGAGGAAGCCAATCGGCTCGCCCTGAACCTCGCGCACGACCTCATCTCTGGTGATCGCGACGTGCCGGATGCCCGCGCCTACTATTCGAAAGAGTTCACCGATGCCCGGCGGAAAGCACCCACTCCGTACATGCAGAAACTGCACTTCACTCCGCAATCGCCCAACCCGGATCCGGATGTACCTACGATCGACGAAGAGGAACTACGCGACGCCGAGGAAGAAGGGCACCCTTCCGCCGGCTCGACAAGCGACCCGCCACCTTAAATGCTGTCACTAGGTGGACAGGCATAAACACGGGAACCAGAGAAACGGCAGTTCGAACCCGCCCTGTAGTATCTAATGCATGCGAGGTCTGGGGCCGTGTGGGTGAGTTGATCTACGGGCCTGCGCCCGAGCGGATCACGATTGGCGACCGCACTCTCACCCACATCAAGCTTGTTACGCTAGCGAAGCTGCGACGGGGCGAGGCTTTCGCACTCAACTTAACGTTCGACGCCTCGACAGGTGGCGGACGAACCACCGTGTGGTTATCGCCCAACACCTTCATTCAGTTCAGGTTCGATGGCAGCCGCAGACCTGCTGTGAACCGGTCATGGATCGACCAGCTCATGATGTCCGCGAACTCGCCCGAGGGCCTCAGCGTGACCGATGAGCCGACGGACAACTCGTCAGAGCCCGCAAACCCGCCCACTGGCGTAATCACAGTCCCACGCCCGAATCCCTGAAGAACGGACGCACTGACCACGCCTGAAGATTAGTCGGGCGGGTCAGTTTCGTCGGGCGGTTCGGCGGGGCCGCCGGAGGCAGTGTCCTCCTCCGTCTCCGGGGCGTGGTCGGTCGAGGGCCCGTCGTCGTTGCGCTTCATCAGTGGTTGCGCAGCGAGCTAATGAGGTCGGACTTGTTCTTGCCGGAGTAGCCGTGCAGGCCGAACTCTTTGGCGCGTTTGCGCAACTCGGGCACGGTCATATCCTCGTAGTCGCCAGCCTTGCCCCCGCGCCGCGAGACCGCCTTCTGCCCGTCGCGGGCGGCCGCGTTGCTGACGCGGGCGGCTTTCTCCTTGCTGGCCCCATCGTCGCGGAGATCCTCGTAGAGCTTTGGATTCTTGAGACTTCTGTTCCGTTCACCTGGCATGTTTGCGACGCTACGCCGTTGTCAAGGTCGTGCAAGGGGCTTGATTTGGCATCCCATCAGTGAGTGGCTAGAGGTATGGCTGCGCTCATCGACCCCCGCTCCCGCTACAAGTCCGACGGCTTCCCGAAGCAGGAACAGGAGCAGCCCGGGCTCACCGATCGAACCGATCCGTTGCCAGACCACGGCGAGTCTAGCTACCAGGGCTCGGGCCGACTTGAGGGCCGTCGCGCGCTCATCACAGGGGGCGACTCCGGCATTGGACGGGCGGTGGCGATCGCGTTCGCGCGCGAGGGCGCCGACGTCGCGATCGTCCACCTGCCTGAGGAGCAGCACGACGCGGACGAGACCCTCCGCCTCGTCACCGAGGCCGGGCGCGTGGCCGCCTCGATCCCGGGCGACGTGCAGGAGGAGGGCTTCTGCCGTAGCGTCGTCGACCAGACGGTGGAGGCGCTCGGCGGTCTCGACATCGTCGTGCTCAACGCCGCGTACCAGAAGAACCGGGACGGGCTCGAGACGATTCCGACCGAGGAGTTCGACCGCGTCTTCCGCACCAACCTTTACTCGATGATGTGGATTGCCGGGGCAGCGATCCCGCATCTCCAGCCCGGCGCGTCGATCATCTCGACCACGTCGATCCAGGCATTCAACCCGTCCTCGGCGCTCATCGACTACGCGATGACAAAAGCGGCGCAGGTCGCGTTCACGAAGGCACTCGCCGAGCAACTCGGCCCGAAGGGCATCCGTGTGAACGCGGTGGCGCCCGGACCAATCTGGACCCCGCTCATCCCCGCCACCGGCTGGCCCGAAAAGCTGCCGACCTTCGGGCAAGACACCCCACTTGGCCGCGCCGGCCAGCCCGCGGAACTCGCCCCTGCCTACGTGCTGCTCGCCTCCGACGAGGGATCGTACATCTCCGGCGCGGTCCTGCCGGTCACCGGCGGCAAGGGCCTCTAGAACGCTAGTGCTCATCCTCCCCGCCGTTGCAGTACTGCCAGCGCGAGAAGGGCGATCGAGATCGCGGCGGGGGCCAGCAGGCGGAGGGCGATCGCCGCTCCCCGCGAAATCGTTGGAGACCGTTCGGCCACCGTCTCCGGCGAGCCCATCCACTCCACCTGATTGGGTCAACCATGGCAAGACCTGTAGAACGGAAGCATGCCCAGACCAACCCGTGTCGTGATCGTGCCTGGGTTGGCGGTGCGCAGCTACGCTAAGCCTGCCGCTGACGCTTTGCGAATCGCAGGGCATAACGTCGCATTGCTGAGACCTCCCGCTTGGTATGGCGCGCCTTACGACCTTGAGGACTACGGGAGCCGGCTCGCGGCTCAGATCGCGGCTCGCGGCGAGGTCGTGGATGTCCTTGTGGGTCTGTCGGTGGGCTGCCAGGCGGCGGGGATCGCAGCGGCTCAGAGCGATCTTGTGCGGAGTCTTCTTCTCGTCAGCCCCACCGTCGATCCTTGCAACCGCGACCAGCTCACCCTGCTGAGGGCGTGGGCTGCGCCGAAGGATGGGGACGGCGGAGGCGGTGACGAGGAACCGGGATTTCTCGCTTCGATACCCGATTGGGCGCACGCGGGTCTGTGGCGGATCGTACGCGGATGGAACTCTGCAATCGCCGCCCTTCCGCTCGAGGAGGGTTGCGTCCAATAGCGTGGTGTAACCCCCGGGCCCTGATGGGCGTGTTGCACCGATGTGAGGCGGCCACCGCGTGATTCTTGGAAAGACCGATCAAGTCTTTTCCGAAGGAGTACACGCGATGACCGCACCCCATTTTATTGACCCTGCCCGTTTCCTGTCCGAACAACTCGAGCAAGCCTCCCCGGACCTGATGCGCCAGATGCTGACCACGTTCATCAACGCGCTGATGAGCGCCGAAGCGGAAGCCGTCTGCGGCGCCGAATACGGCCAAGTCTCCGCCGACCGGGTCACCTCCCGCAACGGCTATCGGCACCGGGACTTCGACACGCGCACTGGCACCCTCGACGTCGCGATCCCGAAGCTGCGCACCGGCACCTACTTCCCGGACTGGCTCCTCGAGCGGCGCCGCCGCGCCGAGGCCGCCCTGACCAGCGTCGTGGCGACCTGCTACCTGCTCGGGGTGTCGACGAGGCGGATGGAGAAACTCGTCGAGTCCCTCGGCATCACTCGCCTCTCCAAGTCGCAGGTGTCGATCATGGCCCAGGACCTCGACGAGCAGGTCGAGCAGTTCCGCACCCGACCCCTCGATGCCGGTCCTTACACGTTCGTGGCCGCCGACGCCCTTGTGCTGAAGGTCCGCGAGGGCGGCCGTGTCGCCAACGTCCACGCGCTCCTCGCGACGGGCGTGAACAAGGACGGCCACCGCGAGATCCTGGGCCTGCAGGTCACCAGCGCCGAAGACGGTGCCGGCTGGCTCGGCTTCTTCCGCGACCTGACCGCCCGCGGCCTCACCGGCGTGAAGCTCGTCACCAGCGACGCTCACGCCGGCCTCGTGGCCGCGATCGGGGCGACCCTGCCCGGCGCTACCTGGCAGCGCTGTCGTACCCACTACGCCGCGAACCTGATGTCCGCGACCCCGAAGACCAGCTGGCCGTGGGTGAAGACCCTGCTCCACTCCGTCTTACGACCAGCCCGACGCGGACGCCGTCCACGCCCAGTTCGACCGGGTCCTGAACGCCCTCGAGGAGAAGCTCCCCGCAGTCGCCACCCACCTCGAGGCGGCCCGGGCGGACGTGCTCGCGTTCACCGGCTTCCCGAAGGAAATCTGGCGTCAGCTCTGGTCCAACAACCCCCTATCTGTTAACCGGCTCTCGAACGACACGTCCCTCTCGACACTTCCGATGACGAGGGTTCCGCGATCGTTGGGGTGGAAGCTGGTGGAGATCGACGGACAAAGGAGTTCAGGCTATGACCGTTTCAGCGAGGAAGCTCGACGACACGTTTCGCATCGTGGGCGATTGGGGCGACGCCGCATCGGCGAATGCCTTTCTCGGTCACCTCGATGCTCGGGCGTTCAGCCCGAGCACGGTTCGCTCCTACGCGTTCGATATCGTCAACTTCGCACGGTTTCTGTTGGCGAGGGGCAGCACCCTTGTCGAGGTCTCGCCGATGATGGTCTTCGAGTGGATCGATTGGCAGGGCGTTCGTTCACACGGCACATCTGACCGGGCCGAGGAAGCTTCGGGCGCAGTGCGCACTGCGGCAGCGTCGACGGCCAATCGCCGGGTCGCGGCGGTGAGGGCGTTATTCGAATACTTGGTCATGGCCGGCGCTTGCCCCAGCAATCCCGTCCCGTCTCCGCGACGGCGCAGCAGCCCGGGCGCCTCGACCCGCGGCCTGCTGGGTCATCTGGGCGCCGGACGCTCACGCGGCGGGGGCCGGCTGGTGCGTCAGCCCCAGTTGCTGCCGGAATCGCTGCCCGTTAGCGACGTCGACCGTTTCCTGCGTTCGTTGGATACGCACCGCGACCGCGCGATCGTGTTGGTGATGCTGCTGGGCGGTTTACGGGCCGCGGAAGTGCGCGGGCTGCAGCTATCCGACGTCGACCTCGGGCGCTGCCGGCTGCGCGTCGTGGGCAAAGGATCCAAAGAACGGCACATCCCCGTCGATGGCGCTTTCTTCACCGAGGTCGCCGCCTACCTGCGTCACGAACGCCCCACCGGGGTGAATTCATCGGAGTGTTTCCTCGTATTGAGAGGGCCAAACACGGGACAACCGTTGACGGAAGCGGGGCTGCGCGGGGTGTTCCGCCGCCACCGGGAGGCATCGGGGGCGACCCGGGTGCGTCCCCACCGGTTGCGGCACACCGGCGAATTCAATTGGTCGTCGCAACACCTTGATCACGGAGGTGTGCGATGGGTCGATGGGACGCGTCGGCGCGTGCGGCGACAACGCCGCGATGGAGTCGTTCTTCGCGCTGCTGCAGAAGAACGTCCTCGATCGGCAGCGGTGGGCGACCCGGGAAGAACTACGCCTCGCGATCGTCGTCTGGATCGAGCGGACCTACCACCGGAAGCGCCGGCAACGCCGCCTCGGTAAGCTCACCCCGATCGAGTTTGAGACAATACACATGGCCCTCAAGGCCACCTGAAACCACTAACCCCTTGAGTCAACTGAACTCGGGGCAGTCCCATCAGCCCGTCGCTGTAGAGGAACAGGTTCATCGAGGGCCCGGTCACCCCGACGCGGGTCGAGTGTGGGGTTCGTGCGGTGACCTGCAGGTTCAGAGAAGGCGATGAGAGTAACTTCTGGATGGCCATGGGCGTGGCCGCACTCGCCCGGCCGTAATTCGTGAGTGCTGACATGCCTGGTCGGCTCCCTCCGGCGTCCGCCGTGATTTGTTCCGACGCTACTCCGCGAGGCGGCGACGGTCGACCCCCACCGATCCGTCGATGGAGGAATCCGGGCTACATCACGCTTTCGAGGAAGGCCCTGGTGCGCGGACTCTGCGGATTGTCGAGCACGCTGGACGGCGGACCTGCCTCCACGACGACGCCCGCGTCCATGAACACGACGACGTCGGCGGCTCCACGCGCGAAGCCGACCTCGTGGGTGACGACCACCATCGTCATACCGTCCGCGGCGAGGGTTCGCATGACGTCCAGCACATCGCCAACGAGCTCGGGGTCGAGGGCGCTGGTCGGCTCGTCGAACAAAAGCAGTTTGGGATCCATCGCCAGAGCGCGCGCGATCGCGACGCGTTGCTGCTGCCCACCGGACATCTGGGCCGGATACGAGTGGGCAAGTTTGACCAGCCCGACCCGGTCGAGCAGTTCCATCCCGCGGTCCCTGGCCTTCTGTTTCCCGACCTTCCGTATCCCGATCGGCGCCGCCGTGATGTTCTCCAGGGCGGTCATGTGCGGGAACAGGTTGAAGCGCTGGAAGACCATGCCGATGCCGCGGCGCTGCCTGGCGACCTCGCGCGGGTTCATCTCGAAGATCCGGTCCTGCCGCTGCACATAGCCGACGAGCTCTCCGTTGACGGAGATCCGGCCACCGTCGATGCGCTCCAAGTGGTTGATGCATCGCAGGAACGTGGACTTGCCGGAGCCGGAGGGGCCGAGCAGGCACATGACCTGGCCGGCGTCGACGGTGAGCGAGACGCCCTTGAGCACCTCGACACCACCGTAACTCTTCCGCACCGAGCGGGCGCTGAGCAGCGGCTCCGGCCGGACTTCCATCTGCGTCGTACTTGTCATGTCGATCACCGTGCGTCCGACCTTTCGCTGACAGGGGTACTCGGGGCCCGGCGCAGTGCCGCCCTGATGCGCTGGATGGGGGTGGGCGGCAGGCTGCGCGCGTTGCCGCGCCCGAAGTGGCGCTCAAGGTAGTACTGCGGGATCGACAGCACCGACGTCAGGAAGAGGTACCAGCAGCTCACGACAACGAGCATTTCGACCTGGCGGAGGCTCTGCGACGAGATCTGCGTAGCCACCGTGTACAGCTCGAGCACCGCGATGACGGAGAGCAGGGACGTGTTCTTTAGCATTGAGATGGTCTCGTTGCCCATCGGCGGGATGATCACCCGCATGGCCTGCGGCAGCACCACCTTGAACAGGGTGAACAGCGGGCTCATCCCCACCGAATACGCGGCCTCGTGCTGGCCTTCGTCGACCGACAGCATCCCGGCGCGCACGATCTCGGCCGAGTAGGCGGCCTGGTTGAGCGTGAGGGCGAGCAGCCCGGCCGTGAGCGCCGGGATCAGAGTGTTCGTGTCGACCGAGAACACCGTGAAGTCGGTGAATGGGATGCCGAGCGAGATCTGCGAGTACAGCAGCCCCAGGTAGCCCCAGAACACGATCTGGATCAGCAGCGGGGTGCCGCGGAAGACCCAGACGTACAGCCACGCCAGCACGTTCATCACCGGGTTGTGGGAGAGTCGCATGACCGCCAGCAGCACGCCCAGCACGGTGGACACCAGCATGGCCACAACCGTGAGCACGAGGGTGAGCACCACCCCGCTGAGGATCCGCTGGCTGAAGATGAACTCGCTGATGGTGGGGTGATGGACGTTCGGGTTCCCCCACAGCGACACGGCGAGGCTGACGAAGCCCACCAGGAGGACCGCCGCGATGACCCAGCGCCACGGATGCCGCAGGGGCACCGCGACGATGTCATCCGGGTCGACGCCCCCGGCCAGGGTGACCGGGTCCCTGGAGGTCAGGGCGCTGTGCTGCACGGGGTCACGAACCTAGGTTGATTCCGGCCGCGTCAACGGCGTAGTCGGTCATGGAGTACTTGGCCAGGATCTCCTCGTACGATCCGTCTGCGATAACGGCTTCCAGCGCCAGCAGGAGGGCACGGCTCAGCTCGGAGTCCTTCTTCAACACGCCGATTCCCGTGTACACCGGGTCGTACCCGGCCGGGTTCGACGGATCGCGCACGACCTCGAACATCTCGCCGTCGCCGGCGGTCTGGGCGGCGTAGGCCGCAACGGCGGAGTCGACGACGTCGGCGATGGCCTTGCCGGAGCGGACGGCCGTCTGCACGTCGGTCTCGAGCGGCAGTTCGGCGATCTTCATCGGCCCGGCGCCGGTTGCCGTGCACTCGTCGTCGTAGCCGTGCAGGATTTCGGCCTGCACGGTCGCCTTCTGCACGGCCACATCCCGGCCGCACAGGTCGAGGACCGTCGTGATCTTCTCCGGGTTGCCGGCCGGGACCAGGATCGAGAAACCGGCGTGGAGGTAGTCGACGAAGTCGATCGTCTGCTGCCGCTCGGCCGTGTCATTCATCCCGGACATGATCACATCGTGCTTGCCGGACTGCAGCGAGGGGATGATGCTGTCGAAGGCCTGCGTCATCAACTCCATCCGCACACCGAGCTTGCCGCCCAACGCCTGGGCGAGGTCGTAGTCGAAGCCGGTGAGCTTCTGGTTCTCGTCGAACATCTCCATCGGCGGGAAGGGGATGTCGGATGCGACCTTGATCACGCCGGCCTTCGTGTACTTCGCCGGTAGCGCCGCGGCGGCTGCCTTGTCGATGTCGCCGGCAACGGGCGCAGCGTCCGGAGCGGCAGCGGTGCCTCCCCCGGAGCACCCGGTCAGCACGAGCGCCGCCGCGATGCCGACGGACGCGAGGATGAGCCACGAGGGCCCGGTGTGCTTCGTGCTGATCATGAGCGATCTCCAGACTAGTTTGGGTGGGGCTGACTAAAAGGTGATGTTGGTCGTGGACGAGGTGAGGTCGGCCAGGACGTCCGGCAGCACCTCGACGCCGATGCCCGGGCCCGTCGGCACCCGGAGGTGGCCGTTTTCCAGCACGAACGGCTCGGTCAGGTCCTGTTCGTAGTAGCGGCTGGACGCGGACGTGTCGCCCGGCAGCACGAAGTTCGGAAGTCCGGCAAGGGCGACATTCGCGGCCCGGCCGATACCCGTTTCGAGCATACCTCCGCACCAGACCGGCACTCCGTGGGCGGCCGCGACGTCGTGGATGCGCCGGGCCTCCAGGTAGCCGCCGACCCGCGCGGGCTTGACGTTGATGATGCTGCAGGCGCCGAGGGATATCGCCGCCGCGGCGTCGCGCGCGGACTCGATCGACTCGTCGAGGCAGATCGGGGTGGTGATCAGCCGGGCGAGGGCGGCGTGGCCGAGGATGTCGTCTTCCTTCAGCGGCTGCTCCATCAGCAGCAGGTCGAAGGGGTCGAGCCGGGCGAGGTGGCGCGCATCGGCCAGCGTGTACGCGGTGTTCGCGTCGACCTGCAGGAGGATGTCGTCGCCGAAACGCTCGCGCACGGCCCGCACCGGGACGAGGTCCCAGCCCGGTTCGATCTTCAGCTTGATTCGCAGGTACCCCTCGGCGAGGTAGCCCTCGACGGCGTCGAGCATTTCGTCAATCGAATCCATGATGCCGACGGACACCCCGGCCGGCACGAGCTCGTGGACGGCCCCGAGGTAGCCGCCGAAGGAGACGCCCGTTTCCTTCAGCTGGGCGTCGAGGATCGCCGTCTCGAGCACGGCCTTGGACATCGGGTGTCCCTTGACCGGTGCCAGCGCCGTGGCCACATGCTCGGCCGTGAGCCGGTCACCGAGCGCCTGCAGCCGCGGGATGAGGTGGTCGCGGATAACAAGGTCTGCGCCGTCGAGGAATTCGGAGCTGTACAGCGGATCGGGTTCGGCGGCGCATTCGGCCCAGCCCTCCGCGTTCGCGGTGACCACGCGCACGAGGGTCGTTTCCCGCTCGTTCGCGGTTCCAAACGATGTGCGGAAGGGTGTGACCAGCGGCAGGGTGACCCGGCGAAGTTCGATGTTTTCGATTCTCATAGCGCTCCTCCTGGTGCGAGCCGGTACCAACCGGCCCTGGTGACCCCGCGGGCCGTGTGCCCGGAGGCGAATGCCGCCCGGAAGATCTCTCGCGCGCAGGCGCGCCATGCGGTGGCCTCATCCGGGTTCACGCCGCGCAGCGAGACGATGTCGCCCGGTACCCGACACCACAGCGAACCGTCCGTTTCGACGAGAACCGGGTTGCCGTCCGGGCCGGTCGATCGAACGCCGTCGGCGGTGAACGCGGGCAGCTCGACCGTCATCGGGAGTCCATCGCTGCACGCAATGGTCTGCGGCGTCGTCAAGGGCCACACCGCCACGAGTCGATCGCTCTCGTCGTTGGCGTTCAGCTCGTCATCCATCAGGCCGTAGAAATCCTGGACGTACTCGGCCGCGTAGGCGCCGAGCTTGGTCAGGTTGAACCTCGCGTTGCGGCTGACCAACGGGTCGAAGGTCCAAGTCATGGTGTCCAGGCCCCTGGCAACTGCCCAGGCCCGCTGGTGTTGTTTCAGTGCGAAACCGACGCCCGCGTCGGCGACGTCGGGCAGGACCCCCGCGATGAGTGAGTACATCGACGAGTTGTCCGGCGAGACGATCGCCACGGCCGCGCCGCACAGCACGCCGCCCTCCGAGTATGCCGCGGTGACGTTGCAGCCGGCGTGGCTGATGCTGCGCAATAAATCGGCGGGCAGCGGCGCCCCGGACGGGGACGTCCCCCAGACTGCGACGAAGAGGCCGGCGATGTCGCGGAGGCGCTCCATGCCGTCCTCGTCGACCACCTGCACCCGGGCCAGGGTCGCCGCGCGGGCAGCCGCATTTCGGGCCTGGCGGACAAGCTGGTCGGCTTCGGCGGTGAGGAGCATGGGTTAAGTGTGGGGCCCGCGGCCTCACCGCTCTCTAGCCGCCAGCACGAACAAACCGCCGGAATGTTGTCGTATAGCACAAAGAACGCTAGCGTGGCCGGATGCAGCCAGCCACAGCCGATCCTTCTGCCGATCCGCACGATTCGCCCGGCCCCACCGTCACGGAGCTGCTGCAGATTCTCGACGGCTCGGGGCTCCGGCTCGCCTCCCGCCACACCCAGCGGCGGCTGCCGTTGGCGAGCCCGACCCTCTTCGACCCCTGGACGCCGCCGACCGGTCCCCGCACCGGGATCCTGCTCGGCATCGGTCTGCACCCCTCCGCTCCCGCCTCGACCGATGCCGTCCGCGATGCCGCGCGGCAGGGGTTCGGCGCCGTCGTGGTGAAAGCGTTGTCGCTCAGCGTTGAGACCCTCGCGGCCGTCGCCGACGCGGAGGGAATCGCCCTGCTCGTCACGGACGACGAGATCGAGTGGCGGCAACTGGACGCGCTGATCACCTCCGCGCTCACCACGGTGGCCGAGGCCGACACCTCCCTGTCCGCCGCCCCGGTCGGCGACCTGTTCGCCCTGGCGAATGCGATCGCCGCGATGACCGGCGGCGCGACCGCCATCGAAGACCTCCAGGAACGGGTGCTCGCCTATTCCACCCTCCCCGGCCAGCCGATCGACAGGGACCGCCAGGAGGGCATCCTCGGCCGCCAGGTTCCCGACCTGCCGGAAAACGCCGAGCAGTACGCGTCCATTTTCCGCTCGGGCGGTGCCGTGCGGATCGACGGGGTGCCGCCGGCGCTGCCCCGCCTCGCCGTTGCCGTGCGGGCGGGAAGCCAGGCGCTCGGCTCGATCTGGGTTGTCGACGCCGGCGGGCAACTCGATTCGGATGCCGAGCGCGCGTTGGAGCGCGCGGCCGATATCGCGGCCCTGCACCTGCTCCGCGCCCGCAGCGCGGCAGACCTGGCCCGGCAGCAACGCGCCGAACTCCTCCGGCGCCTCCTCGAGGGTGGCGAGGACTCGAGTCTCGTCTTCGGGCAACTCGGCCTCGACCAGGCCGGTCCCTTTGTCGTCGTGGCCTTCCAGCTGGAATTCGCATCCGACGGCGGGGACGAGGTGAGGATGGTTCGGCTGGTCGATCTGATCGCGCTCCATTCCGCGGCGCACCAGCACGGAGCGGAGTGCGTGGCCATCGGTGACACCGTGTACGTGCTCTTCACCGGCACCGCGGCCACCTTTCCCGGGGGCGTGGAATCGATGGCCCGCCGACTGGTCTCCCGTGCCGCCGCCGCCCTGCGGGCCATCGTCCGCGCGGCCATCGGCTCCCCGGTGACAAGCGTCGGAGCGATCAGCCGCTCCCGGCACGACGCGGACTTGGTTCTCCTGCTGCTCGCCGCCGAGCCGAGCTCCACGTCCACGTCCACGTCCGTGGCGAGCGTCCACGACGTCCGGAGCCGGGTCACCCTGCTCGAACTCGGCCGTGTTCTTCGGGACTCTCCCCGGTTGGTGTCCCCGCAGGCGCGGCAGGTCCTGGATCTCGATTCCCGTTCGGGCACCGACTACGCGAACACGCTGCGCACCTATCTGGATTGCGCTCGGGACTCAGCCCAGGCCGCAGCCCGCCTGTCCGTCCACCAGAACACGCTGCGGTACCGGCTGCGACGGGCCACCGAACTGTTCGGCATCGACCTGGCCAGTCCGGACGACACGCTCACCCTCTGGCTCAGCCTGCGGGTGGCGGAATTCGACTGAGTCCTGGCCCCGCCCGACACCCGAGGGGCGTAGCGTGGCAGCATGCGACAGCGAACGTCGGTCTCAGCCGAAGGGTCTTCGAGGTACGCAAGATCTTCGGTGTCGCCCGCATCCTGCTGGCCCTGATCCTGATTACGGCCCTCATCGGCGACTTCGACTACGTGCTCGGCTTCGCCACCTTCGTCACCAGCAACTTCTTCAGCTACACTTGTTCGTCCATTCCAGCGGCCCAAGGTCGGGGTGTGACAAGTACGCTCCGAACTCCACAGCACCAGAACCGCATTCCGGACAAGTCTGAGTAATCATTCCAACGAGACTAGTGCGCGCTTCCCCGACATGAAAGGGATTGCCAGCGAAGTCGGATTCATCTATGGGTAGTCGAGCGCTAAGTGGGACACTGAGTTATATGACCCAGGTTATTCGTGGAACCCTCTACGGCGCGCCGAAGGCGGCATGCCCGCGCTGGGCCCCGCTCCGCGTGGTTCGACCGAGCTGGCGAGGCTGCGCGTGGACCGAATCAGTGGTTTGAAGTCAGTGCCTGGCCGATGATGCGGGCTCCGTCGGCGAATGCGCCGGGGTTGGGGCCGGCGTAGTTGAGTCTGATGAAGGGGCCGGTGGGTTCGGCCGGGAACCAGCTGGACCCTTCGGCGATCATGACTCCGTCGGCTTCGCAGTCTGCGACCAGGCGGTCGAGGTTGGTTGCGTCGGGGAGTCGGGCCCAGAGATTGAGGCCGCCGGCGGGGACGGTGGCGATGTGTGCGTCGGGTGCGTGTTCTCGCAGGCTCGTGAGCAGGAGGTCGCGTCGTGCCCGCAGCTGGGGGCGGAGGTTGCGGAGGTGGGTCTGCCAGCCGGGTTGAGTGACGATGTCGAGGGCTGCGGCTTGGAGGATCCCGCTGACGTACATCGATTCGGCCCCGCGGTCGGCGAGGATGCGTTCGCGGGCGGGTCCTCGGGCGATGACGGCCGCGATACGGATGGAGGGCGAGACGCTCTTCGTGAGCGATCGTACGTAGACGACGTGTCCGGCGTCATCGCGAGCGGCGACGGGGCGCGGGTCGGTGTCGATGCCGAAGTCATGGGCCCAGTCGTCCTCGACGAGGAATGCGCCATGCGCGCGCACAACGTCGAGGATCTGCGTCGTCGCGGCATCCGACCACTGTGCGCCGGTGGGGTTGGCATAGGTGGGTTGTGCGTAGAAGACGCGGGAGCCGGTTTCCTGGAATGCGCGGGCGAGTGCGTCGGGATCGGGGCCATCTTGCCCCGTCGGGATCGGGACTACTTCGACGCCGGCTTGGGCCGCAGCCTGGATCGCACCCCAGTAGGTGGGCGATTCCATCAGCAGCGGGCGCCCGGCGGTGACGAGGGCGCGAAAAATCGTGGCCAAGCCGCCCTGGCTCCCAGGGAGCACAATGACATCGCTCGGCAGGGGCGGGGTCACGCCGACCGGCGTCGCGGCGCCGAGCTCGTGGGCAAACCAAGACTGCAACTCAGGAAGTCCCGCCACCGGCGAACGCGTCAGCGCTGCATCGCTGCGGGCCGCGCGGGCCAGCGCGGACCGGATCAACCGCTCCGGCAACAGCTCCCGGTCAGGGTAGCCCGCGTGCAGGGCGATCGCGCCCTGGGGTGCCGGGCGCATGGCGGGACTCAGCGCGGAGAGGCGACTATGCGGAGAACGCATCGCCGCCGTCTGCCAGCTGTAGTCGAGCGGGCGCGCTGTGCGCACCGCGCGAACAAACGTTCCCGCGCCGGGGCGCGTTTCGATGAGGCCTTGAGCCACGAGAGTGCGGAGAGCCTTCTGAACCGTCACCGGGCTCGCCCCGTATTCCGCTACGAGCGCCCGGCTGGTCGGCAGCCGCGCGCCCGGCACGCTGCCCGCGATCCACTCGCGCAGTGCGGCCACGATCCGAAAACTGCTATCGTTATCCATGTCAGGCAATAGTAGCGCTATCAAGAAGACGCCACCACCGCTATCACCATCGCGGGCCGGCCTGGGTTGGGGACTGCTCGGCGTTGCCGCGTTCTCCTTCACGGTTCCCCTCACCCGAGTCGCCGTCGAGGGCATGTCTCCGCTTTTCATCGGATCCGGACGCGCCGTCATCGCCGCCGTGCTCGCCGCGACTGCCTTGGCCATCACCCGACAGCGTCTTCCTCGCGGCATCCAGTGGTCTCGCCTGGTCGTGGTCGCGGGCGGCGTCGTCGTCGGTTTCCCCCTCCTGACATCATTCGCTCTCACCACTGCCTCGGCCAGTCACGGTGCCGTCGTGATCGCCCTGCTCCCAGCGGCAACAGCCGTCATGGCCGTCATTCGAGGCAAAGAACGACCCCCGCTGTCCTTCTGGATCATGGCCGCCATCGGCGCGTTGGTGGCCGTGGCTTTCGCGTCCGTGCAAGGCGGCGGGATCATTCGATTGCACTGGTCGGACCTGCTCCTTTTTGGCGCCGTTGCGGCCGCCGCCATCGGATACGCCGAAGGAGGCCTGCTCGCGAGCGAGATCGGGTCCTGGCAAACCGTGTCCTGGGCGCTGATATTAGCCTCGCCCCTGATGATCACACTGGCCACGACCGCCACCCTCGAACAGCCCCCGACCGGCACGCCGACCCAATGGGCGGCCTTCGCCTACCTCGGAGTGGTGAGCATGTTCCTGGGCTTCTTCGCCTGGTACCGCGGATTGGCAATTGGGCCCATGACCCAAGTCAGCCAGGTGCAACTCACCCAACCCGTCCTGAGCATCATTTGGGCCGCTGTGATCCTCCGCGAACAGCTGACGTGGCAAACGATCATCGGCGGCGTCGCCGTCATCCTCTGCGCCGGCATCGCCGTACGAACACGCCTCAACCGCACCCGACCCCCGCGCTCCATTCAGCACTCCGCACACGAACCAGTACCGGTAGTCATACCTCCGAGCACAGCTCGGCCGTAAGGGGACGTCCACCGGAACACCCAAGCGCACATAGAACGCCGAAGACAATCCGCATAGTTCCGCGGGCGCCTGATTCCCGTAAGACCCGCCCGAGAAAATGCCCGGTCAAGGGGGGCTAACCGGTACATTCAACACCATGACCGGACTCCTCATCGGATACGCCCGCGTATCCACCAACGACCAAGACCTCACCGCCCAGAAAAACGCCCTGATCGCTCTTGGTGTGACGCCGGAGAAGACATTCACCGACCAAGGCCTGACCGGGGCCAACCGGGCGCGACCCGGACTCAGGGAAGCACTGGCCGCCTGCCGGGACGGGGACACCCTAGTCGTGACCAAACTCGACCGACTGGCCCGATCCCTGCGCGATGCCCAGGACATTTCCCCAGTCCTGCTCATCGAAGCTCCCCAGGTCGCGGGGTTAGATTAGCGGTAGTTTGTGCCCGTTGTCACGCGGCGCAGTTCGTTCGATGCGGCGGCGTGGTTGCGG
>NZ_SOHO01000049.1:0-110022 GCF_004403225.1 Cryobacterium sp. Sr8
TTGAGCAGCTCACGGAAACTGAACATGATGCTCTGGCGCTTGGCCTGCGAGGTGTCACGCCAGGCCGGGAAAGCGGCCAGGGCCGACGCAATCGCGACGTCGACGTCGGCCGTGCTGGCCAGGCTCACGTTTTTGGCGACCTGGCCCGTGGCCGGGTTGAACACCGGCGCGGTGCGGGTCGAGGTACCGGCGGCGGCCGCCCCGTCAATCCAGTGGCTGATTGTGGGAATAGCGTTCATTGTCATCTGTCGATTCTGTCGGTGTTGTGGTTTGCGGGTGTCGCGGTGATCGAGCCGCGGTGATCGAGCTTGTCGAGATCAGGGTCTCGACAAGCTCGACCACCGATCAGTTGAGCAGGTCGAGGCTGAGCACCTCGTCGTAGACGGCCAGGGCCTCGGCGACCTCGTCATCGGTCACCACGCAGGGCGGCACGACGTGGATGCGGTTGTCCGCGAGGAACGGCAGCAGGCCCCGGCCGAGCAGCTCCGCCTTGATCCGCCCCATCACCGCGCCGTTGAGCGGCTCGCGGGTCTGGCGGTCGGCGACGAGTTCGAGCGCCCAGAACACACCCTCACCGCGCACCTCGCCGATGACCGGGTGCTTCGCCTGCAACTCGGCAAGCCCCGGCGCCAGCACGTCGCGGCCGATCCGGGCCGCGTTCTCCACGATGCCCTCGTCCTCCATCGCGTCGAGCGCGGCCACGATGGACGCCATCGCCAACGGGTGACCGCTGTAGGTCAGCCCGCCAGGGAAGACGTTGGTGTCCCAGTCACGGGCGATGGAATCCGGGATGATCACGCCGCCGGTGGGCACGTAACCGGAGTTGACGCCCTTGGCGAAGGTGATCAGGTCGGGCACGACGTCGTAGCCGTCGAAGGCGAACCAGCGCCCGGCGCGCCCGAAGCCGCACATGACCTCGTCCAGGATCAGCATGATGCCGTAGCGGTCGCAGAGTTCGCGCACCCCGGCGAGGTAGCCGGGCGGCGGCGGCATCACGCCGGCCGTGCCGGGGATCGTCTCCAGGAGCACGGCGGCGATCGAGCTGGGACCTTCGCTCTGGATGACCCGCTCGAGGTGGCGCAGCGCCCGCTCCGACTCCTGCTCGGGTGTGGCAGCCCAGAACTCGCTGCGGTAGAGGTATGGGCCGAAAAAGTGCACGTGGCTCCGCGCGAATTCGTTCGGGATGCGGCGCCAGTCTCCGGTGGCGACAATGGCAGAGCCCGTGTTGCCGTGGTACGACCGGTAGGTCGAGAGCACCTTGTCGCGACCGGTGTGCAGCCGGGCCATGCGCATGGCGTTCTCGTTGGCATCCGCGCCGCCGTTGGTGAAGAAGACCTTGCTGAAGCCCTCGGGGGCGCGGTCGACGATGCGCCGGGCAGCCTCGCCACGGGCGAGGTTCGCGGTCGACGGGGCGATCGTCGTGAGGGTGCTCGCCTGTTCGATGATTGCCCTGACGACGGCCGGATGCTGGTGGCCGATGTTGACGTTGACCAGCTGGCTCGAGAAATCCAGGTAGCTGCGCCCGTCGTGGTCCCAGACGCGGCTGCCGAGTCCCCCGGCGATGACGAGCGGCTTGAGTGCGGCCTGCGCCGACCAGGAGTGGAAGACGAAGGCGCGGTCGAGTTCGCTCGTGCGCTCATTCATTCCGGGTCCGGTGGCGCCGGGTCCGGTGGTGCGGTCAACGGTGTCAGTCACGGGTATCGCGTTCCTTCTGTGAATCCTGGTCGGGGGTGCGGGGGTTGGCGGTGCGGGAGTGACCGGGTGGCCCGAAGCGGGCCACCCGGCGGGGGACGATGTTAGGCGCCGCCCTCCTTCAGGGTGACGGTGAGGGGCTTGAATCCCTCGCCCTTGACGTCGACTCCATCTTTCTCCAGTTCGTCGAGCGCCTGCTGAACGTACGTGTTCGACCAGGCGGTCTTGGGCGGGTCGGTGGTGATGATGGTCGCGCCGGTCTCATTCTTGGTGTTCATCGCGATGTCGACGGTGTTCTGCCAGGCGCCTTCATCGATGATGCCGATGCCGTTGGTGGACGGCCAGATCAGCTTGTTGACCTCGTTGGTCATCCAGAGCTGGTGGCTCTGGCCGAGCTGGGATCCCGCGGCCGTCACGATTCCCGCGGCGTCCTCGGCGTTCTCAGCGGCGAAGATCCAGCCCCTGATGGAGGCCTTGATGAACTTCACCGTGGTCTCGGCGTAGTCCTTGTCGGACTCGAGCAGGTCGGCGTTGGCCCAGATGGCATCCTGCAGCATGGCGGTGCCTTCCTCGTTCCAGTCGATGACGTTGAGGTCTTCGGGCTGGTAGAGCTCGCCGGTCTTCGGGTTCTTCGTCTCGAGCACCTGCGCGTACTCGTTGTACGTCATCGCCTGCGCGGCGTCGATGTCGCCGGAGAGGAAGCCGTTCATGTCGAACGCCTGCTGGATGAGCTTGATGTCGCCCACCTCGACGCCGGCCTCCTGCATTCCGGCGAAGAGCTCCCACTCGTTGCCGTAGCCCCAGCTGCCCACGTTCTTGCCCTTGAGGTCCGCGGCCGACTCGATGCCGGCGTCCTTGAATGAGATCTGGGTGGTGGCGGAGCGCTCGAAGATCTGCGCGACGTTGGTGATGTTGGCACCCTGCTCGATCGAGCCGAGCACCTTGGGCACCCAGGAGATGGCGAAGTCGGCGTCGCCGGAGGCGAGCACGTCCTGCGGAACGATGTCCGCCGCGCCCTCGGTGATGGTGACGTCGAGGCCCTCGTCCTCGTAGAAGCCCTGGTCGACCGCGGCGTAGTAGCCGGCGAACTGGGCCTGGGCGACCCACTGGAGCTGGAGGGTGACCGGCGTGAGTTCGCCTGCGCCATCCGTCGCCCCATCGGTGCCGCCGTCGCCACCGGTGGTGCATCCGGTGAGGACAAGGGCGCTGGCTGCGGCCAGGGCGCCGAACGTGCCGAGCCATCGTGTGCTGTGTTTCATGATTTCCTCCGGTTTCGCTGTGACTACTCAGGGTGGGGATGGGAACGACCGGCCGCCTGGCGGCCGGACACCTAGCCGGTGCTGCGGCGGCTGACCAGCTTCTCGAGGGCGAGCGCGGCGGAATAGAACAGGAGACCGAGGAGGATCGACCCGAGCACGTAGGCCCAGGCCAGCCCGTAATTGCTGCTCGAGGCCGAGGAGGTGATCGACTTGCCGAGGCCGCCGACCGGGCCGCCGAAGTACTCGGCGATCAGGGCGGAGATCACCGCGAGCGAGGACGCGATCCGCAGGCCCGTGAAGACGTAGGGCGTGGCCGTCGGCAGGGTCACGGTCTTCGTCGCCTGCCAACTGGATGCCGCGTACGAGCGCATCAGGTCGCGGTGCACCGGTCGCACCTGGCGGAGCCCCTTGAGGGTGTTGAAGTACACCGGCACGAACACCGCGAGCCCGGCGACGATCTGGCGGGCCGTTTCGGCGCCGGCACCGAACATCGTGTACAGCACGGGGGCGAGCGCGACGATCGGTACCACGGAGATCGATGCCACGATCGGGGCGCCCATCTCGTCGGACACGGGGACGAGCGCTGCGATGGTCGCGGCCAGGATGCCGAGCACCGCGCCGACCAGCAGGCCGATCAGGGCGTTGCGGCCGGTGACGACCATGCCGTTGATGACGTTCTGCAGGTTGGCGGCGAACTCCTCGCCGATCAGGAAGGGCCCGGGCAGGATGAACGCCTTGATCTCGAACGCCACGACCGCCCACTGCCAGAGCAGGAGGGCGGCGACGCCGAACACGACCGGCGGCAGCGCCGTGCGCACGAATCCGGCCCCGCCCGACGGCCCCTGGTTCATCGTGTCTCGACCCCGCGCGCGCCGGTGGGCGCCTCGCCGTGCAGCAGCTCGCGCACCTGGCTCACGGCGTGGAAGAACGCCTCGTCCTCGCGCAGGTTCTCGCCGCGCTCGGCCGTGTCGCCGAGGCCGACGCCGAGCACGTCGCGGATGCGTCCGGGCCGCGGCGACATGACCACGACCCGGTCGGAGAGGAACACGGCCTCCGGGATGGAGTGCGTGACGAAGACGACGGCCGCGCTGGTTTCACCGCAGATCCGCACGAGCTCGTTCTGCATCCGCTCGCGGGTCATCTCGTCGAGCGCGCCGAAGGGTTCATCCATCAGCAGCAGGCTGGGGCTTTCGGCCAGCGCGCGGGCGATCGCCACTCGCTGCTGCATGCCGCCGGAGAGCTGGTCCGGGTAGTTGTCGGCGAAGTCGGACAGCCCGACAAGTTCGATCAGTTCGGCCGCCCGCGCCCGCCGGGCCGCCTTGCCGGCCCCGTGCAGTTCGAGCGGGAGCTCGATGTTGCCGGCCACCGTGCGCCAGGGCAGCAGGCCGGCCTGCTGGAAGGCGATGCCGTAGTCCTGGTCGATCCGCGCCTGCCTGGCCGGCTTGCCGAAGACCCGGATGCTGCCGGCCGTCGGGGTGTCGAGGTCGGCGATCAGCCGCAGGAGCGTGCTCTTGCCGCAGCCGCTCGGGCCGATCAGCGAGACGAATTCGCCGGGCGCGACGGTGAGGCTCACGTCGTCGAGGGCGGTGACGGATGCGCCCTTCCGGCCGGTGAAGACACGGCTGACGCCGCCCACGTCGACGGCGGGGGCGCGGCCGCCCGGGGAGGACTCCATGATCATGCTGCGACCTCTCCCCTGCGGAAACGACGAAGGAACAGGCCGATGAGGCCCACGAAACCGGCGGCCAGGAGGCCGACGGCGATGGATCCGAAGATGGGCGCCCACGGTTTGCCCGGGTCGCCGCCGGCCGCACCGGCGTACTCGACGATCAGGCGCCCGATTCCGCCGCGCAGCCCGATCGACACCTCGGCGACCACGGTGCCGATGACGGCACTGGCCGCGGCCAGCCGCAGGGCGGGCAGCAGGTAGCCGACGCTCGCCGGCAGCCGGAGCCGCCAGAGCGTCTTCCACCAGCCCGCGGCGTAGCAGTGCATGAGGTCGACGTGGTTGGCGTCAGGGGAGGCGAGGCCGCGGAGCGCGCCGACCGACACCGGGAAGAACGCGAGGTAGGACGCGATCAGGGCGACCGACATCCAGCTTTCCCAGCTGAAGTCGCCGATCTCGATCTGCGACCCCCAGCGCCGGACCAGCGGGGCGAGGGCGATCAGCGGCACGGTCTGGCTGAGCACGATCCAGGGCAGGACCGCCGATTCGGCGAGCCGGAAGCGTTGCATGAGCAGCGCGAGCAGCAGGCCGACGGTGACCCCGACGAGCCAGCCGACCGCCGCGATCCCGAGCGTGAACATCGATCCCTGCAGCACGACGAGCCAGAGCGGCAGGGCTGCGGCCGCGCCGGTGACCGGTTCGAGAACCCGCTCGGCCATCACCCAGAGGTGCGGCATGGCGAGGTCGCTGGTGCGCGGCAGCAGGGTCGTGCCGCCCACGACGACCCCGTCCGCCGGGCCGAGCAGTTTGTAGAGCTCCCACAGGGCGGCGAGCACGACGAGGCCGAGCGCCCCGGTGACGATGCGCCGCAGCTGCACCTGCCCGCGGCGCGCCTGGCCGCGCGGGGCCCGGGTCTTCCCCGCTGCGGCAGGCTGGGCCGGCGGTGCCGTTCGGGTCATGCCTTGGCCACGATGTGGTCGGCCATGGCCGGGATCACGGTCTCCCCGTAGACGCGCATCGTTTCTTCTTTGTTGTCGTGCTGGAGGTAGCCGGCGAACTGGTCGACGCCGATCTCCCGGAGCGCCTCGAGCTTCTCGATGTGGTCCCTGGCCGTGCCGAGCAGGCAGAACCGGTCCACGATCTCGTCCGGCACGAAGTCGGCGTGCACGTTGCCGGGGCGTCCGTGCAGGTTGTAGTCGTAGTCCTGGCGGCCGGCGATGTAGTCCGTCAGTGCCTTCGGGACGTGCGAGTCGGTGCCGTACTTCGCGACGATGTCGGCGACGTGATTGCCGACCATCCCGCCGAACCAGCGGCACTGGTTGCGCATGTGGTCCCAGTCCTCACCGATGTACATCGGCGCCGCGACGCAGAATTTGATCGACAGCGGGTCCCGGCCGACGTTCGCCGCGGCATCCCGGACGGTCTTGATCATCCAGGCGGCCACGTCGAGGTCGGCCATCTGCAGGATGAAGCCGTCGCCCACCTCGCCGGCGAGCTTGAGGGCCAGCGGGCCGTAGGCCGCCACCCACACGTCGAGGCTCGAGCCGCGGCTCCACGGGAACTGCAGGGTGGCGCCGTTGTATTCGACCGAGCGCGAGTTCGCCAGCTCGCGGATGACGTGGATCGACTCGCGGAGCGTCTTCAGCGTGGTGGGTTCGCCGTTGATCACCCGCACGGCCGAGTCGCCGCGGCCGATGCCGCAGATGGTGCGGTTGCCGTACATCTCGTTGAGCGTCGCGTAGGTCGACGCGGTCACCGTCCAGTCCCGCGTGCCCGGATTGGTGACCATGGGCCCGACGATGATCTTGTCGGTCTCGGCGAGGATCCGGCTGTAGATCACGTAGGGCTCCTGCCAGAGCAGGTGCGAGTCGAACGTCCAGACGTGGCTGAAGCCATGCGCCTCGGCGAGCTTGGCCAGCTGCACCGTCCGGGCGGACGGCGGGTTGGTCTGCAGAACTGCTCCGAAATCCATCTGTTTCCCCGCCTAGATCAGGTACTGGCTCAGGCCGCGCTTGACGAACTGGCCGTCACCCTTGGCGCCGAGGTATTCGTTGTGGTCGATGACGACCTTGCCGCGGGAGAGCACGGTGTCGACGTGGCCGTCGATTTCGTAGCCCTCCCATGCGGAGTGGTCCATGTTCATGTGGTGGGTCTTTTCGTAGCCGATCGACGTGTGGCCGTGGGGGTCGTAGATGACGATGTCGCCGTCGGCGCCGGGCTGGATGACGCCCTTCTTGCCGTAGAGGCCGAACATCCTCGCCGGGGTCGTCGAGGTGATCTCCACCCAGCGCTCCAGGGTGATGCGCCCGTTGACGACCCCCTGGTAGAGCAGGTCCATCCGGTGCTCGACCGAGCCGATGCCGTTGGGGATCTTGGAGAAGTTGCCGAGGCCGAGGTCCTTCTGGCCCTTCATGCAGAACGGGCAGTGGTCGGTGGAGACCATCTGGATGTCGTTGGTGCGCAGGCTCTGCCACATGTGGTCCTGGTGCCCCTCCGCCCGGGACCGCAGCGGCGTGGAACACACCCACTTCGCCCCCTCGAAGCCCGGCGCCCCGAGGTTCTCTTCGAGCGAGAGGTAGAGGTACTGCGGGCAGGTCTCCCCGAACACGTTCTGGCCGTTGTCGCGGGCCGCGGCGAGCTGCTCGACGGCCTGCTTGGCGCTCACGTGCACGACGTAAAGGGGAGCGCCGGTGAGGTTGGCGATCATGATCGCGCGGTGCGTGGCCTCCTCCTCCATCTGCCAGGCCCGGGCTACGCCGTGGTAGTACGGGTCGGTCTTGCCCTGGGCGAGCAGCTGCTCCACGAGCACGTCGATCGCCGGCCCGTTCTCGGCGTGCATCATGGTGATCAGGCCGGTGTCGGCGGACTTCTGCATGGCGCGCAGGATCTGCGCGTCATCGGAGTAGAAGACGCCGGGATAGGCCATGAAGAGCTTGAAGCTCGACACGCCCTCGGCGAGCAGGCCGTCCATGGCCTGCAGGGAGTCGGCGTTGACGTCGCCGATGATCTGGTGGAACGCATAGTCGATCGCGCAGTTCCCGGCCGCCTTCTGGTGCCAGGTGGCCAGGCCGTCGAAGACCCGCTGGCCGTAGGTCTGCACCGCGAAGTCGATGATCGTCGTCGTCCCGCCCCACGCCGCCGCCCGGGTGCCGGTTTCGAACGTGTCGGACGCCGCCGTGCCGCCGAAGGGCAGTTCCATGTGCGTGTGCGCGTCGATGCCGCCGGGGATGACATACTTCCCGGTCGCGTCGATCACCCGGTCGACGCTCGCGGGAAGGTCGGTCCCGAGCAGGCGGGATCCGGGCTCCAGCACGGCGACGATGGTCTCGCCGTCGATCAGCACATCTGCCTTCGACCGGCCGGTCGCCGTCACGACGGTGCCGCCGGTGATGAGGGTTGTCGTCATCTCTTGCTCCTCTTCGTGGAAGCCGCGGTCAGGGTGCGGTGATCGGTCCGTAGGAGTCCGGGCGGCGGTCGCGGTAGAACTGCCAGGAGTTGCGCACCTCGCGGATCAGCCCGAGGTCGAGGTCGCGGATGACGATCTCCTCGGTGTCGGTGGAGGCCACCTCGCCGACGTAGTTTCCGCGCGGGTCGACGAAGTAGGAGCTGCCGTAGAAGGTCACGGCGTCGTCGCCGAACTCCTTCGTTTCGGTGCCGATGCGGTTGTTCGCGCCGACGTAGTACTGGTTCGCGGCGGCCGCGGCCGGCTGCTCGAGCTCCCAGAGCCGGTTGGACAGGCCGGGCTTGGTGGCGGAGGGGTTGAAGACGATTTCGGCGCCGTTCAAGCCCAGCGCGCGCCAGCCCTCGGGGAAGTGGCGGTCGTAACAGATGTAGACGCCGATCCTGCCGACCATCGTGTCGAAGACGGGGTAGTCGCCGTTGCCGGGGCGGAAGTAGAACTTCTCCCAGAACTGCGGGAGGTTCGGGATGTGGTGCTTGCGGTACTTGCCGAGGTACGTGCCGTCGGCGTCGATCACGGCGGCCGTGTTGTAGAGCACGCCGGGCTGCTCCTCCTCGTAGACCGGGAGGACGATGACCATCTTGTGCTCGGCAGCGAGCTTCTGGAATCGTTCGACCAGCGGGCCGGGCACCGGGTGCGCGTAGCCGTAGTACTTCGAGTCCTGCACGATGCCGAAGTACGGACCGTGGAACAGCTCCTGGAAACAGATCACCTGCACGCCCTGTTTGGCCGCGGTGCGGACGAATTCCTCGTGCCTGACGATCATCGATTCCTCGTCACCCGTCCAGGTGGTCTGGGTGATTGCTGCCCGAACAACGGTCATGGTGCCTCCAGAATTTCGCGGTGAGCCTGTCCAGATCGAAACTTTTTCGGACTGCGTTGTCCGTATTTGTTATTATTCGATGTAAACATTTCAGTTGTGTTTCCGAGTGTGTCGCACGCGTTAATCATCCTGTCGTCGAAACCAGGCAGGGGCAAGAGAAGAATGCAAATCTTTATCGACGAGATCGAGCGGCGCACGCCGGCCGGGATCGCGGCGGCGATCGGCCGGATGATCCGCACCGGGCAGCTCGCGCCGGGCGACCGCCTGCCCACGGTGCGCCAGTTCGCCAGCGAACTCGGGGTGAGCCCGGCCACGATCAGCCACGCCTGGCAGGCGCTGTCCGGGATCGGCCTGATCGCCTCGCGGGGACGGAGCGGCACCTTCGTGCTCGAGCAGGCGCCGCAGTGGCTGCCGGCCCGGAGCCAGTCGATGGCCGGCCACCAGCAGGCCACCCGGGTCGACCTGTCCCGCGGCACCCCCGACCCGCTCCTGCTGCCGGCCCTGGGCCCGGCGCTCTCGCGGGTCTCCCAGCGCGCCGTGACGCCGAGTTACCAGGACTTCCCGGTCATCCCGGAGCTGCTCGCCGTTCTGATCGAGTCCTGGCCGTTCCCGGCCGAGTCGATCACCGTCGTCGACGGCGCCCTCGACGCGATCTCGCGCAGCCTCGACCAGGTCACCCGGTTCGGCGACCGCGTGATCGTGGAGGATCCCGGTTTCCCGCCGTTCTTCGACCTGCTCGACCAGCTCGGCGTCGAACGGATCCCGGTCCCCGTCGACGAGCACGGGATCGAACCCGCCGCCTTCGCGGCCGCGCTCGAGCTTTCCCCGGCCGCCGTCATCCTGCAGCCCCGCGCGCAGAACCCCACCGGAGCGTCGATGACGGCCGAGCGCGCGGAGGAACTGGCGGGCCTGCTCGCGGGAAGCGAGGCCGCCGCCCACACGATCGTGATCGAGGACGACCACTCGGGCGAGATCAGCATCGCACCGGATGTCAGCCTCGGCCGGTGGCTGCCCGGGCGCGTGCTGCACGTGCGCAGCTACTCGAAGTCCCACGGCCCCGACCTGCGCATCGCCGCGCTCGGCGGGCCGGCCCGACTCGTCGACCGGATCGTCGCCCGCCGCATGCTGGGGCCGGGCTGGACCAGCCGGATGCTGCAAACGATCCTATACGAACTCCTCACCAACGGGGAGAGCATCGCCCAGGTCAGCGAGGCCAGACGCATCTACTTCGCCCGGCAGAAGGCACTCGCCGACGCCCTGAACGAGTTCGGCCTCGGCGTGCACCAGGCCGACGGGATCAACACCTGGCTGGCGGTGCCGGACGAACGGGACGCGATCGTGCAGCTCGCGGCCGCGGGCATCCGGGTCGCCGGCGGCTCGTCGTTCCTCGCCTCGGACTCCGCCTCGGACCGCCCGGGGTCGTTCATCCGGGTGACGGCGGCGGCCATCGAGGGCGACGTCGCCCCCATCGCCAGGGCGATCGCGATCGCGGCCCGGCCGCCGGGACCGGGTGCCCACTCCCTCGAAACGAGATGGACCTAGCACCCAACGCGGGGCCAACTTGTGCCCATTCGGACAATTGTCGCCGGCGCATCGGCGACAGTCGTCCGATGCGGCAGCACGTGTTCGGTGCGCGCGTTAAGCTCGAAGCAGACCGCCGGTTGGCTCTGACCGGTCGAGCTGCCTTGGATTTGGGCCGCAGGTCGCCGAGCACCCTCGGATTCCCCTGCCATTCCTGTCCCATCCCGCGCTCGCGCAAGCGCCGGGCCGGACCCCCTCCCGTGAGGCTCCCCATGAACCGCAAAACCCTGCACCTCGGCGCGCTGGCCATCGCCGCCTCGACCCTGCTGCTGGCCGGCTGCGCCGGGCAACCGGCCGGCACCGCCCCGAGCGCGAGCGCGACGGCCGACTTCCCGGTCAGCATCGACAATTGCGGCACCACGGTGACCGTGCAGAAGGCGCCGGAGCGCATCGTCACGATCAAGTCGTCGACCACCGAGCTCCTGCTCGCCCTCGGCCTCGGCGACAACATCGTCGGCTCGGCCTTCCTCGACGGCCCGCTGCCGCCCGCCCTGGCGCCCGCCGGCAAGGCGCTCAACGTCATCAGCGACTTCCTGCCCGGCCAGGAGGCCGTTCTGGGACTCACCCCCGACTTCATCTACGGCGGCTGGGAGTCGAACTTCTCGGCCGACGGCGTCGGCGAGCGCGACCGACTGGCCGACCTCGGCATCGGCAGCTACGTCTCCCCGGCCGCGTGCAAGGCCGCTGAGCACATGCCCGACCCGCTCACCTTCGAGAGCGTCTTCGACGAGATCACCGAGGCCGGCGCCCTGTTCGGCGCCGCGGATGCCGCCGCCGCGCTGGTCGCCGAGCAGAAGGCCGAGCTGGCCGCGCTCGAGCCCGCTTCCGGCACCACGACGGCGCTCTGGTACTCGAGCGGAACGGACACCCCGTACGTCGGCGCCGGAATCGGCTCTCCCGCCATGATCATGGACGCGGCCGGGCTGGCGAACATCTTCGGCGACGTGCACGACACCTGGACCTCGGTCGGCTGGGAATCCGTCGTCGAGGCCAACCCGGACGTGATCGTGCTCGTCGACGCCACCTGGAACACGGCGGCGTCCAAGATCGCCACCCTCGAGTCGAGTCCGGCCACCCAGGGCCTCGACGCGGTCAAGCACAAGCGCTACGTCATCCTTCCCTTCGCGGCCACGGAGGCCGGCATCCGCAACGTGGAGGCCGCCGCGTCGGCCATCGACCAGCTCGCCGCCTTCGACCAGTAGACACAGAGGCGAGCAGATGGCGACCGAGGCGCAGGCGACAAGCACGAGGAGCGGCCGGAGACCACGCGGCCGCTACCTCGGCTGGCTGACCCTGTCGCTCGTCGCGCTCGTGCTCGTCAGCGCATCCGCCGTCGCGGTCGGGCCGGCCGATGTCAGCCTGCCCGACGTGATCGGCAGCATCGCCGGGCACCTCGGCCTGCCCGGCGTCGCCGTGCCGCCGCTCACCGACTCGATCGTCTGGCAGCTGCGCCTGCCGCGGGTGCTGACCGCCGCGGCCGTCGGCGCCGGGCTGGCCCTCAGCGGCGCGGTGATGCAGAGCGTCACCCGGAACCCGCTGGCCGACCCCTATCTGCTCGGCCTCTCCTCCGGCGCGTCGTTCGGCGCGGTCTGCGTGGTCATCCTCGGCGTCTCCTTCGCGCTCCCCGCCGCGGCCTTTCTCGGCGCCCTGGTCGCGCTCGTCGCCACCCTCAGCATCGCCAGGGTCGGCGGCACGATCACCCCCGGCCGCGCGGTGCTGTCCGGCCTGGCGATCGCGCAACTCGCCGCGGCCGCCACCTCCTTCGTGATCTTCTGGTCGGCCAAGGGCGACTCCTACCGCGAAATCCTGAACTGGCTGCTCGGCTCCCTCGCCGGCAGCGACTGGACAAGCGTCGCCATCTCGGCGTCCGCCCTCGTCGTGGTGGGAACCGGCATCGTGCTCGCGGCCACCCGCCTGGACGCGTTCGCGTTCGGCGACACGTCAGCGGCATCCCTCGGCATCGACGTCAACCGAACCCGCTGGGCCCTGCTCGGCGCCGTCGCCCTGCTCACCGGCTCGATGGTGGCCGTCAGCGGCGCGATCGGGTTCGTCGGACTGATCCTGCCGCACCTCGTGCGCGGCCTGAGCGGGCCGGGACACCGGCGCCTCCTGCCGCTGGTCGCGGTGCTCGGCGCCCTGTTCCTCGTCGTCGCCGACACTCTCGCTCGCACCGTGTTCGACCCGCGTGAGCTGCCGGTGGGCATCATCACGGCGTTCATCGGCGTGCCGGTGTTCATCCTGCTGATCAAGCGCAAGCGGAGCGCCGCATGGGCGTGATCCTGGCGGACGTGTCGTTCGCGATCGACGGCGTGAGCATCCTTGAGGACGTGTCGGCGGTCATCCCGGCGGGCACCGTGACCGGGCTGCTCGGCCCGAACGGGGCCGGCAAATCGACCCTGCTGCGCCTGATCGCGGGCCTGCAGACACCGGATGCCGGCACGGTCCGGCTGGGCGGCACCGTCGTCGCGTCCCTGCCGCGGCGCGAGGCCGCCCGGCGGATCGCCCTGCTCGAGCAGAGCGCGGCGCCGAGCGTCGACTTGTCGGTGCTGGAGGTCGTGCTGCTCGGCCGCATCCCGCACCGCAGCCGGGTGCTCGGCAGCTTCGGCGGTGACGACGACCAGCGGGTCGCCGAGCACTCCCTGGCGATGGTCGGGGCCGAGGGGCTCACCGATCGGCAGTGGCACACGCTCAGCGGCGGACAGCAGCAGCGCGTGCAGATCGCGCGGGCGCTGGCGCAAAGCCCGAGCCTGCTGCTGCTCGACGAGCCGACCAATCACCTCGACGTGAGCGCCCAGCTCTCGCTGCTCGGCCAGGTGCGCCGCCTCGGGCTCACCTCGGTCATGGCGCTGCACGACCTCAACCTCGCCGCGGCCTACTGCGACCAGATCCTGCTGCTGCACCACGGAAGGCTGGTGGCCTCCGGGACGCCCGAGGAGGTGCTGCGGCCGAGTGTCATCGCGGATGTCTACGGCGTGGACTGCGACATCATCGCGCACCCCCGCGGCGGGCATCCGGTCATCGTCTTCTCTCCGTCCGATGCGCCGGAGGCTGGAGCATGATCGGCAACATCACGGTCCTGGCCGGGGGCATCGGCGGCGCCCGGTTCACCCGCGGGCTGCTGCACCACCTCTCGGCGGCCCGGCCGGAGGCATCCGTCACCGTCGTGGTCAACACCGGCGACGACATGTGGCTGGACGGCCTGCGCATCTGCCCCGACCTCGACACCGTGATGTACACGCTCGGCGGCGGAATCAACGAGGAGCAGGGCTGGGGCCGGCCGGACGAATCCCGCCGCACCTCGGCCGAGATCGCGGCGTACGGGCGCGGCTGGTCCTGGTTCACGCTCGGCGACCTCGACCTGGCCACCCACATCGTGCGCACCGACCTGCTCCGGAACGGTTCCACGCTAAGCGAGGCGACCGAGGTGCTCTGCCGGCGTTGGCAGCCCGGCGCCCGGCTGCTGCCGATGAGCGACGACCCGGTCGAGACATATGCCCGACTGGCTATGGATGCCGACGAGCACCGGGCGGGCGATCTGATCCACTTCGAGGAGTGGTGGGTGCGCTATCGGGCGGCAGTGCCGGTGACCGAGTTCGTGCCGGTCGGCCTGGCCGCGGCCGGGCCGGCGCCGGGCGTTGTTGACGCCATCGAGGGCGCAGACCTGGTCATCCTGCCGCCGTCGAACCCGGTCGTGTCGATCGGCACGATCGTCGCGGTTCCGGGGATCGCCGAGGCGCTCCGCGGCACCTCCGCGCGGGTCGTCGGGGTGTCGCCGATCATCGCGGGCGCCGCGGTGCGCGGCATGGCCGACGCCTGCCTGAGCACGATCGGCGTCGAAACCTCGGCTGCGGCGGTGGGCCTGCACTACGGCTCCCGGAAGAGCGGCGGCTTGCTCGATGCCTGGCTCGTCGACGAGACGGATGCCGCGGCCGTGCCCGTGCTCGAGGCCGCCGGCATCCGCTCTGCTGCAGTGCCGCTCTGGATGCGCGACGTGCCCTCCTCGGCCGCGATCGCCGCCGAGGCGCTCGCGATCGCCGCCGCAACGGGCTGAGCGCGCAAGAACTGAACTGAACTGAACTGAACTGAACTGAACTGCGGACAAAGTACCTTCCTCGCGCCAACGAAGGTACTTTGTCCGCAACTCAACCACGCTGGCGGCGCGGGGAGTCAGCGTTCGATCTGGCCAGGGGCCCCGGCGGCCACGCCCGGGGCACCCGAGGTGCCGGCCACGAGCGCGCTCGTGTGCACGCCGACCCCGCGCTGCAGCGCCTCGGCGAGGTTGTCGACCGTGTCGACGTCCCGGCGGATCGACGCGGTCGGCGGCAGGCCGAGCGGCACATGGCCGGCCGCCTCGTGCGCGGCACGGGAGCCGAGGCCGAAACGCGGGCTGAACAGCACCCCGGCGAGCGCGAGCAGCGCCGTGGTCCCGGTTCCCTCCTCGTCGGCCACCATCGAGAGCGGATGCGCGGCGGCGAGGCCGAGCGCTGCTTCGACGTCGGCCACGGTGAGCGCGGGAAGGTCGCCCGTCACCACGGCGATCCCGCGGCCGGGGAAGGCCGCTCGGGCGGCATCCGTGCCCTGCCGGATGGCCGCGTTGAGCGGGCCACCCTGGTCGCCCTGGTCGCCCTGGTCGGTCGGGTCAAGCCGCACTTCGGGCACGATCACGGCGCCGAGCTCGGCCAGGCGAGCCGCAATCGCTTCCTCGGCGGTCACCACGAAGACCTGGCCGATCAGTGGCGTGTCCAGGAGTGCCGCCACGGTGTCGAGGGCGAAGGCATCCGCCAGCCCACCGCGGTCGGGCAGATCGCCGAGGCGACTCTTGGCCTCCGGCGTGCCCTTGACCGGAACCACGGCCACCCAGCTCACGCGGGGTCGTCTCCGCACGCACAGGCAGCAGCGCCAGCAGCAGCAGCAGCAGCAGCAGCAGCCTGCCCGGCCGCGAAACCCTCCGCATACGCCTCCGCCGACCCGAGGCGGAACATGTCCTGGTCGCTCGGGCGCAGCAGCCGACTCGCCCCGCGCGCATCCGCCGCGTCGAGTTCGCCGACCAGCCTGCCGAGCCCGCGCACCACGGCCACCGGATTGCCGCTCGTCTTGCCCTTGACCAGGTCGGCCGCCCCGGCGATCTCGTCGGCGACGGCGGCGATCGTGGCGTCGAGGCGCTTGCCGGAGGAATCCTCCGTGCCGCGGAGGTCGTCGAGCACGGCCAGCCCGGCCGCGCCGATCGCGATGTCGGTCTGGCCCTCGCGCCAGGGTCGCCCGACCGTGTCGGTGATCAGCACACCGAGCCACAGCCCGCTGCGCTCCCGCAGCGCCGCGCACAGCGCCCGCGCCGATGCATCCGGGTCGATCGGAAGCAGCAGCACGGTGCCGTCGGGGGTGTTGCTCGCGTCGACTCCGGCCGCAGCCAGCACGAGTCCCTGCCGGTTCTCGACGATGCGGGTCACCCCTCCCGGATGCTCCCGGGTGGCCACCACGCGCACGGTCTCGTCGGTGATCGCCTGCTCGCGGTCGGCGGCGGCCACCTGCCGGCCCTCGGCCTTGGAGACGATCTTGCTGGTCACGGCCAGGATGTCGCCGCCCCGCAGTAAAGCCCCGGCCGCGCCGAGAATGATCGCCGCGAGGTCGTCGCCGGCCTCGATCTCGCCGATGCCTTCCGGGGCGAACACGGTGAGCGCGCCGGAAGGCACGCCCTCGGGCCCGGCTGCGGGCGCAGCCCTCTCGTTCATCGTTACCGGACGAGCTTCGGCAGCACGTCGCGGCCGAAGACGTCGATCCACTGGCGCTGGTTGCGGCCCACATTGTGCAGGTAGATCCGGTCGAAGCCGAGGTCGACGAACTTCTGGATGTAGGCGCGGTGGTCGTCCGGGTCGGCCGAGATGATCATCCGTCCCTCGAAGTCCTCGGGGCGCACGAGCTTGGCGATCTGCTCGAATTCGAACGGCGAACGGATGTCGCCCTTGGGGAACTTCATCCCGCCGTTCGGCCACTCCACCATGGCGTTGCGCATGGCTTCCTCGTCGGTTTCGGCCCAGCTCATGTGCAGCTGGAGCACCTTGGGCATCGCCGACGGGTCCTTGCCGGCATCCTTCGCGCCCTCGTCGAATTTGCCGAACAGCATCGAGATCTTCTCGAGCGGGGCGCCCACCGTGATCAGGCCGTCGGCGTGGCGGCCGGCGCGTTTGGCCGTGACCGGGCCCGCGGTGGCGATGAGGATCTCGGGGGCTACCTCGGGCATCGTCCAGAGCCGGGTCGACTCGAGCTTGTAGAACTGCCCGGAGTGCTTGACGTCCTTGCCGGCGATCGAGGCCGTGAACAGCTTCGAGATGATCTCGATGGCCTCAAACATGCGGTTGATCCGCTCCGGGGCTTCCGGCCAGTACTGGCCGACGATGTGCTCGTTGAGCGCCTCGCCCGAGCCGAGGCCCAGCCAGTGCCGGCCGGGGTACATCGAGGCGAGGGTGGCGGAGGCCTGGGCGACCATGGCCGGATGCCAGCGGAACGTCGGCGCGGTGACCCCGGGCCCGAGGTCGCCCTTCGTGCGCTCGCCGATTGCCGCGAGCACGCTCCACACGAACGAGGACTCGCCCTGGGCCGGCACCCACGGCTGGAAGTGGTCCGCCGCCATCACACCGCTGAAGCCGTGCTCCTCGGCGTAGGCCGACAGGGCGACAGCCTCCGCGGGGGCGAACTGCTCGAGCATTGCCGCGTAGCCGATCTGCAAATCCGTCATGCAGTCATCCTGCCAGTCATAGGCTGGAACAATGCGCATCGCCACCTGGAACGTCAACTCCATCCGTGCCCGCTCCGCCCGGGTCGTCGACTGGATGGTGCGCGAGGACATCGACGTGCTCGCCATGCAGGAGATCAAGTGCAAGCCGGAGCAATTCCCGGCCCAGGCCTTCGAAGACGCCGGCTACGAGCTCGCCATCCACGGGCTGAGCCAGTGGAACGGCGTCGCCTTCGCGAGCCGCGAACCGATGACGGATGTCGCCACCACCTTCCCCGGGATGCCCGGCTTCCTGAAGGGCGAGGAGGGGCCCGGCCTGCCGCTGGAGGCGCGCGCGATGGGGGTCACGGTCAACGACCTGCGCCTGTGGAGCCTCTACGTGCCGAACGGGCGCACCCTGGACGACCCGCACTACGTCTACAAGCTCGACTGGCTGGCCCGCCTCAAGGAGCACGCGAGCGCCGAGCTCGCCGCCAACCCGCAGCTGGCCCTCGCGCTGATGGGCGACTGGAACGTGGCGCCGCTGGACTCCGACCAGAACGTCCCCGGGCTCGTCCCCGGGTTATCCACCCACATCTCCGCGCCGGAGCGCGCCGCCTTCCACGCCTTCGAGGCCGCCGGTTTCACCGACGTGGTGCGGCCGCTCGTCCCGGAGGGGGCGTTCACCTACTGGGACTACAAACAGCTCGCTTTTCCGCGCAACGAGGGCATGCGCATCGACTTCATCCTCGGCTCGCCGGCATTCGCCGACCTGGTCACCGGCGCGAGCATCCACCGCAACGAGCGCAAGGGCGACGCCCCGAGCGACCACGTGCCGGTCGCCGTCGAGCTCGCCCTCGAGGCCGAGGACGACGACCGCCCGATGATCTTCTAAAAAACCCCCCGCCAACCCTCGCGAAACCGCACTTGTGCGCGTTATGAGGCCCGTTTAGCCTGCACAACCATCGGGATCGCCGCGCCGCCGATGATCTCCAGCGGCGCCAGGATCGGCTCGGGGACCGTGATCCCGAGGGTGGCGATCAGCACGGCGGCTGCGGAGGCGATGATCATCGGGTTGCGCACCGGCTGGGTCAGGATGGACCGCAGCGACACCCGGCCGCGGGTGGACATGTCGAGGATGGTCAGGGTGAGCGGCGCAAGCACGAGCAGCTGGAGCAGCAGCACCGGGGCGACGTACTGGGCGCTGCCGAGGACATAGATGGCCACCGGCAGGCCGATGTTGTTGGCATTGACGTAGGTCGCCGCGGTCGCCCCGAGCGTGGTCTCGGCCACCGGCGTGCGGAAGAAGACCAGGGACACCGTCACGAACAGCGCCGCGCCCAGCAGGACGCTGCACAGCACGGTCATCAGGAACGGGGAGACGAAGACCCTCACGTCTGCATGCACGAGGACCGTGAACAACAGGGCGGGGGTCGCCACGAAAAACGTGAGCCGATTCAGCACATACCCGGCCCCCGGACCGGCAATCCCGATCCGACCAACCACATAGCCGACCAGGATCACGAACCCGATGATCGCGAACCCGATCAGCACACCACCCATTACCGGGAGTCTACGCGGCGCGCGGCGCGCGGGCGGTCCGGCCGCACTGACCTTCTCGGGGCGTTTCCTTGCGGCGGGCGCAGCCCCGCCCTTACCCTCAGACCATGCCCCACATCGACGTACCAGGCGCATCGCTCTACTACGAAACCGCCGGACACGTGTCCGCGCCCGCCCTGCTGCTGCTCCACGCGGGGATCGCGAACCTGCGGATGTGGGACCCGCAGGTCGAGGCACTGGCCGCGGACCACTTCGTCATCCGATTCGATTCCCGCGGTTTCGGCCAGACCACCTCGGAGGATGTCCAGTTCTCCAACCGCGACGACGCCCGGGCCGTGCTCGACCACCTCGGCATTGCCGCGGCGACCCTCGTCGGATGCTCGCGCGGCGGCTCGATCGCGATCGACGTCGCCGCGGAGACCCCGGAGCGCGTGAGGGGCCTGGTCACGATCGGCTCCGGCCCGAGCGGGTTCCCCGAAGTGGAGCTCACCGACGTCGAGGACGCGGCGTTCGACCTGGTCGACGCGGCGTTCGAGGCGAAGGACTGGCACCGTCTGGCTCGGCTCGAGGTTGCCCTGTGGGCGATCGGGCCCCTGCGCCGGGAGGAGGACCTCGACCCTGAGTTCGTCTCCCTCGCATACGAACTCAACCGCGTCAATGTCGTCCACGCGGAGGAATGCCCCGTCCCCGTCCCCCTCGATCCGCCCGCCTTCGATCGCCTGGTCGACATCGAGGTTCCGGCGCTCGTCACGGTCGGCGCATTCGACATCACCCCGGTGCTCGCGCAGTACGAGTACCTGCTCTCCGCTCTCCCGAACGCGCGCGGGGTCACGTTCCGCGACGCCGCGCACCTGCCCAACGTTGAGCTGCCGGCGGAATTCGAGCAGGTCCTCCTCGATTGGCTGACCGAAAAGGGCCTGTGACCCCTGGCCTGCCTGATCGCCGGCGAGCGGCGCCCCGGTCGCTAGTCTGGGGCCCGTGATCGAGCTGCATCTGCGCGGACGGGTCGCGGCCGGCCGCCGCGCGGACCTCGTCCGGCTCCTGGCCGAAGCGATCCCGTTCTACGAACGGCCCGGCGGCATCCGCGTGCGTGTGCTGTGGGACCTGGCCAACCCGGACCGGTTCGTCGAGATCATTGAGTACGCGGACCAGGACTCCCATGACCGGGACCAGCTCCGCGTGGAGCCGGACCCTGAGATGATCGCGTACCTGCACCGCTGGCGCGAACTCCTGGCCGGCCCCCCGCAGGTCTCGATGCCGCGAAACCGCAGTTGTGCGCCTTAAACGGGCCGCATAACGCGCACAACTGCGGATTCGCGGGGAGGACGGGCAGAATGGGGGCGTGACCCCAACGACGAAGACCGCGCCCTTCGGGTTCCGCCGCAATCTGCTCCGGCCCGACGACTCCGAGCGCACCGACCGCGTCACCTATATCGAGCTGTTCTTCGACCTGATCTTCATCCTCGCGCTCACCCAGCTCTCCCGGTATCTCTACGAGAACCAGTCCTGGACCGGCGCGCTCGAGTCCGCCATGCTGGTGCTCGCCCTCTGGTGGGTCTGGGTGTTCACGACCTGGGTCACCAACTGGCTCGACCCGGCGCGGCTGCCGGTGCGCGGCGTGATCATCGCCCTCTCGCTCGTCGGCCTCGTGATGAGCACCTCCATCTTCGAGTCGTTCGGCGACCGGGGCATCGTCTTCGCGATCGCCTACGTGAGCCTGCAGCTCGGGCGCACGGTGTTCATGGTGCTCGCGCTCGCCCGGCACGACCGCGCCCTGCACCAGACCTTCCTGCGCATGCTCGCCTGGCTGTCGGTAGCCGCGGTCTTCTGGATTGTCGGCGCCCTGCTGCCGCTCGAGTTCCGTCTCCCGTTCTGGATCGCCGCCCTCGCGATCGAATACCTCTCCGCGAGCCTCGGCTTCCGGGTGCCCGGAACGGGAAAGGCCGGCGTCGACGACTGGGACCTGTCCGGCCCCCACATCGCCGAGCGCAGCGCCCTCTTCGTGATCATCGCGCTCGGTGAGTCGTTCCTGGTCACGGGGTTCGCATTCGTCGCCCAGGAGTCCTCACTGCCGGGCGTGCTCGGGATGCTTCTCGGTTTCGTCACCGCGGTGGCGATGTGGTGGCTCTACTTCGACCACGGCGAGCGCGCCGGGAGCAAGGCCATTGCGCGCGCCTCCGCCCCGGGCCGGATCGCGCGTCTCGCGTACACCTACGTGCACGCGATCATCATTGCCGGGATCGTGCTGACCTCGGTCGCCGACAAGGAAATGCTCGAGCATCCGGATGAGGCCATGCGCTGGTCCACGGCCGTCACCGTCGTCGGCGGGCCGGCCCTCTACCTCGTCGGACTCGTGCTCTTCCGCCGGATCGTCGCCAGGGAGCTGCTCGTCTCGCACCTGACCGGCGTGGCGGCACTCCTGGTGGTCTTCGCGTTCGCGTTCCAGGTGTCGCCGCTCCTCCTCGGGGCCATGACCACGGCAGTGCTCGTCACCGTCGCCGGCTGGGAAACCATCGTGCGGGTGCGTACCGGGACGGACGAGGCCGAGGCCGGCTGACCCGACTTCGGCCGGGCGGGCCGCCCTTCCGCTTGCCGCGGGGCGGCACTGGCATGCAGCATGGCCACGTCATCCGAAGACGAAGCGAACCACAGTGGGGTGTCGGCCGAGGGCCGCTCCTTCCGTTTCGAGTTCTCGCCCGACGAGGCGTTTCCGCCCGGCAGCTTCGTGACCTTCCGCCAGGCGCCTGATCGAAGCGCCCTCGGCCAGGTGGAGTCCAACTCGGAGCGTCCCGCCGGCCGGGCGGCAGCCTCTGGCCGGATTCTCGGCGTCATCGACGAGGGCGGCCGGCTGGATCCGCTCGCCTCGTCGCCCTTCCGGTCCGCCGAGGTCGCCGCGGCAGAGGAGGAAACGATCGAGCTCCTCCACCGCGCGACGGGTGCGACCCTGGAGGTGGGCTCCCTCACCACAAACCCCGACGTGCCCGCGCGACCGCTGCCGCATCGCTTCAATCGGCACACGTTCTGGTGCGGGCAGACCGGATCGGGGAAGACCTACGCGCTCGGAGTCGTGCTCGAGCAGCTCCTGGCCCACACCGACCTGCCGCTGGTCATCTTCGATCCCAACGGGGACTTCGTTCGGCTGCCCGATCTGCGCGCCGATGCGCCGGGCGAGGCCGCCGAGCGGCGCAAGTTCGGGCTGTGGCTGCTGCTGTCCACGCAATGCCCGTCCAAGGTCCACCCGAGCATCAATTCGCAGTGCGACAACCTCGCCCTGATGAAGATGAGCTCACCCCTGGACCTGACGGAGCTGGGGGCCGTCTTCGGGTTCGCGCCGGCCGCGCTGCTGTCCCAGTCCCCCGCTTCCGCCAGGGTGAGGCCTTGTTCGCCGGCGGGTTCGTGCCGGCTCCGTGCGTTGTGCAGGTCAGAAACCGGCTGACGCACGAGGGCGGCACGGACGTCGGCGTCCCGCTGCGCACGTGATGAACCGCCCACACGACACGCGGATGGCCCGGCCGAGGTTAGAACCCGAAGTCGCCGCCACCGCCGAAGTCGCCAAAGCCGCCGCCACCTCCGAAGTCGCCGCCGCCCGAATCGCCCGCAGAGGCATCCGCCCCGGACGCGTCGGCGCTTCCGGCATCACCGCCGGCGTCGGATCCGGACCCTGCGTCAGCTCCGGCATCCGTCGGCATGAACGCGCTCACAATCGCCGACCCGATGACGTACCCGGCAATGGTTCCGAGCATGGAACTGCCCACCATGCCGCCGAAGCTCATCCCGCCCTGGCCCTGGTTGCCGAACGTGCGGGCGAGCGTGCCCGGCTGCTGCAGCTCCGCTCGCGTCGCGGCCTGGGCGAGGGTCGCCGGCTCCGCGTTCGCGGGGCGCTCGCTCGGGTTGACGTTCTCACTGAACTGCCGGAAGAGCAGGTCGCGCTGCTCCGGCGTGAGCTTCGCGAACGCCTCCGTGTGCACCTCCTCGATCGTCTCGGGCGGGGCCGTGCGGAGAAGGTACTGGTAACGCTCGACGGCCATTTCGTCTTCGGTGCGCTGGGGCGCGGCCGCGCTGCGCGGGGCCCTGGGCGGTGCATGCTGCCGTTCCGGCTGCGGCTCTTCGCGGCCCAGGAGGCGATCGAGGAATCCCATGGTGTGCTCCCTTGCTTCGGTGTGCTGCTCCCACGATTCCAGCCCCGGCTGGGTGTGCGCTGAACCCGCGCCCAGAGCGAGACGACGGTGACGGATGCAATGGTTCGAACTACTATCTGCTGCGTGGCGTGGGCTGTCCACGCCGATCGAGAGGGTAGGTGGTCGCGATGAGCGGACGAGTGGTGCACTTCGAAATTCCCGCGGATGACATGGACAGGGCTGCGGAGTTCTACCGCGCGGCATTCGGCTGGGACATCCGGCCGATGCCGGAGATGGACTACGTGATGCTGCTGCCGACACCGATATCCGAAGAGGGAGTGCTGGCGGAGGCCGGGTCCATCAACGGCGGAATGTTCAAGCGAGACGCGAAGCTGGCAAATCCGATCGTGACCATCGATGTCGCCGACATCGATGCGGCCCTCGAGAAGGTCTCAAGCCTGGGCGGATCGACAGCCCTGCCCAAGCAGGTCGTCGGCGAGATGGGCTTCGCGGCTTACTTCACCGACAGCGAGGGCAACCTGATGGGGCTCTGGCAGAACGCCTGAGCGCCCTGCCCGGCCGAGGTCTCCTCGCGGTCTACCTTTGAGCCATGGACTTCACGGCGCTGCCCACACTCACCGGGCAACGGGTCACCCTGGAACCGCTCTCGGCCGATCACGTCGAGGAGCTCAAGGTCGCGGTCACGGAGGGCGAACTGTGGCGGGCCTGGTACACGGGCATCCCCTCGCCGGACCGGATGGCTGCCGAGGTGGCACGGCGACTGGCGCTCTTCGCGGCCGGGCAGATGCTGCCCTGGGCGATCCGGGACAACGCGCGCGGGACCGTCGTGGGGATGACCACGTTCATGAACATCACCCCGCAGCACCGTCACCTCGAAATCGGCTCCACCTGGCTGGCGCCCAGCGCCCAGCGCACCGGCATCAACACCGAAGCGAAGCTGCTGCTGCTCACGCACGCCTTCGAGGCGCTCGACTGCATCGCGGTCGAGTTCCGGACCCACTTCCACAACCGGCAGTCCCGCGCCGCGATCATTGCCCTCGGCGCCAAGCAGGACGGGGTGCTGCGCAATCACCAGCTCGGGCGGGACGGGACCCTGCGCGACACCGTCGTCTTTTCGATCGTCCAGGGCGAGTGGCCGACGGTGCGGCTCGGGCTCACCGAGCGGCTCGCCCGGCACGCATCCGCCCGCTGACTCGGGCGACGCGCGAGAGTGGCCGGTTCTAGCCGCGCCCGACCCACTTGTCCATCGAGCCGTACACGCCGAAGACCCGGCCGGCGACGGAATCCCAGACGGGCAGGGGAAGCACGCCCTTGAGCACCTGGGAGAGTCCGACCGTCCACGGCATCATCAGTGAGGCCTTCCCGGCGAGCATCGAGCGCCACACCCGCTCCACGACATACTCCGGGGTCATCAGGGGCGTGAGGAGGGGACCGCGGGCGCCCTCGAACATCCCGGTCGAGATGTAGCTCGGCGACACCGTGGTGACCTTGACGTTGCCGAAGTCCTGCTGCACCAGCTCGAGGCGAAGCGAGTCGCTCCAGCCGATCAGCGCCGCCTTCGAGGCCGCGTAGACGCTCATCCTCGGGTTCGAGAGCATGCCCGCGGCCGAGGCGATATTCACGATCCGCGCCTCCCGGTAGGAGTTCGCCATCATCGCCGGCAGGAACTCGCGGGTGATGTACATCGGCGCGAGCGCGTTGATCTGCATGGTCTGGCGCGTGTCGTCGCCGTTGTCGTGCTCCCAGAAGTAGGAACCGCGCACGATCCCGGCGTTGTTGATCACGATGTCCGGGTCGCCCACCTCGGTGCGCACGCGCTGGGCGGTCTGCGCGATCGCGCCCAGGTCGGCGATGTCGACGACGTAGCTGGCGATCTGGGTGCCCTCCGCGGCGCGCCCGGACAGGACGGACGCCGTCGCGGTCAGGGCCCCCGCGTCCCGGTCCCAGAGAATCACGGACTTCGCACCCTCGGCGACGGCGCGCTCGGCGTACAGGCGGCCCATGCCCATGGCGGCTCCGGTGATCAGGACGTGGGCTCCGGAAACGGTTCGACTCATGGGTCCATCATCGCAAGAGATCCGCCCCCGCCCCGACGGGGCATGCCATGATTGCGGCGAGGACGAGGAGGCCGACCATGTCAGCCAAGAAGCCGAGGCCCCCGAGGCTCCGCAAAGCGGTCTACTCCGGCGAGCTGCGCCGCCTGCAGACCGAGCTCGTTGCCATGCAGGAGTGGGTACGCGCCTCGGGCGCTCGCATTGTCGTGATCTTCGAGGGCCGGGACGCCGCCGGCAAGGGCTCCGCGATCAAGCGCGTCACCCAGTACCTCAACCCGCGCATCGCCCGGATCATGGCCCTCCCGATGCCCACCGAGCGCGAGCGCGGCCAGTGGTATTTCCAGCGCTACATCGAGCACCTGCCCGCGGCGGGCGAGATCGTGCTGATGGACCGCTCCTGGTACAACCGCGCCGGCGTCGAACGGGTGATGGGGTACTGCACGGCCGACGAATACCGCCGCTTCCTGAACCAGGCACCGCTGTTCGAGCGGATGCTCGTGGAAGACGGCATCCTGCTGGTCAAGTACTGGTTCTCGGTGTCCGACCGGGAGCAGGAGGCCCGGTTCCGCTCCCGGCTGAACGACCCGATGCGCCGGTGGAAGCTCTCCGAGACCGACCTGCTCTCGATCACGAAATGGGTTGACTACTCCAAGGCCAAGGATGAGATGTTCGTGCACACCGACATTCCCGAGGCGCCGTGGTGGGTGGTGGAAAGCGAAGACAAACTCGCCGCGCGCCTGAACATGATCAGCCACCTGTTGTCGATCGTGCCCTACGAGCACCTCCAGCCGCCGGACGTCACCATTCCGCCGCGCCCGGCGGCCTCCGACTACGAGCGGCCCCCGCGCGAGCAGACCCGGCCGGTGCCCGACTACGCCGCCACGCTGACGCCGCCGAAGAAGAACGGGAAGTAGCGCGCGTCCGGGCCCCGCCGCCCGCGGCATAGGCTCGGTGCATGCGATTCGGACTCTTTGTACCCCAGGGCTGGCGTCACGACCTCGTCGGGATCGACCCCGCGGGGCAGTGGGCGGCGATGAGCGGCCTGGCCGCGCACGCCGACGCGGGCGCCTGGGAATCCATCTGGGTGTACGACCACTTCCACACCGTGCCGGTGCCGAGCGAGGAGGCCACCCACGAGGCGTGGACGCTCATGTCGGCGTTCGCGGCGACCACGACGCGCGTGCGCCTGGGGCAGATGTGCACCTGCATCAGCTACCGCAACCCCGCGTACCTGGCCAAGGTCGCCTCCACGATCGACATCATCTCCGGCGGCCGGGTCGAGATGGGGATCGGCGCCGGTTGGTACGAGCACGAGTGGCGCGCCTACGGCTACGGCTTCCCGCGCGCCGGCGAACGCCTCGCCCGCCTCGACGAGGGCGTGCAGATCATGCGCCAGGCCTGGACGACCGGCACGGCCACCCTCGACGGCGAGCACTACCAGGTGGACGGCGCCATTGTGCGGCCGCTGCCGCTGCAGGAGGGCGGCATCCCGATCTGGATCGCCGGCGGCGGCGAGAAGGTCACCCTGCGCATCGCCGCGCAGTACGCGAATTACACCAACTTCGACGGTTCTCCGGAGGGCTTCGAGCGCAAGAGCCGGCTGCTCGAGCAGCACTGCGCGACGGCCGGCACCGACTTCGGCTCGATCACCCGCTCGTCGAACTACAACACGGTCGTCGGACGGGACGAGGCCGAGGTGGCCGAGCGCCTCGACGCGATCCAGGCCCGGGTCACGCCGTACCTGGGCGCCGACGGGGCGGAGAACTTCATGGCCGAGTACCGCGGCGGCAAGGCTCTCTGCGTCGGCACGCCGGAGCAGATCGTGGAGCGCCTGGCCGGGATGAAGGCACGCGGCCTCGGCTACTCGATCCACTACTTCCCCGAGGCCGCCTACGACCGGTCCGGGATCGAGCTGTTCGAACGCGAAGTCATGCCCGCCCTTTATGACTATTGAGTCAAGAAGTAATGCATATATTGCAGGAATTGCAGGAATTGCAGGAATTGCAGAATGGGACTCCCCTACCGGCTACGACGAGCGCCTGAGTTCGAGAGCCGCCCCGGCGTGTGGGGCGCCCATTGACTCTGTCGTGACACAATCCGAGTCGGGAAAGGAGCCCGGGAGCTCTATCACACGGGTGTGCCAGCCGCTGTCTGGGACGATGCACCTGAGCAGGCAGGCCATCACGGCGAGGGCGTTGTAGACGTCAAACACGGCTTTCGCGGCTTCCTCGTCTTTGAGGTGGCCGAGAGCTCTTTTCGTCGGAGCCTCTCTCCTACGGCGCACCACGGGCCTCCGGATGCACCGACTGCCGCGCAAGGTCATCCTCTGTGGCTCTGCTGCACGATGAACTCGTTTCGGTTTCCGCGATGGTGACTTGGAGGAGTATTGTGGGCATTCACCCCGTTACCATCGGGTGAACGGAAATCGTCTCTTTCATCGCACCCGCACAGGAGAGTTCATGTCTGTGTTGCGGGTGTTGATATGGTGCACCACCTCCGGTCCCGGCACCGTCGCCGCGGCCTAGTTTGACCGAGCCGATCTAGAGGCTCGGAGATACTGCGGAAAGCCGGAACGACTATGAAGACGCACCCGAGCTTGATTTGTCCTTGTCCAAAGTGCCAGCTGTAGGCGACCGGACCAGCTGGGCACTCCCCCGAACTTTCAGCAAAGGATTATCCCGATGGCGATCGGAGGCTTGCCGCTCCCCCGGGCGTCGCCGCGAGAATTGGTTTGAGACTTCACCCGATGTTCTGAGCCGTGCGCCGGGGATGGCCGGATTGGACAGCTTCATCGAGATCGGCGCGTCGACAGTCGTGTTGTGGGAGTTGCCCGAGACGGGTGAGGCTCGGCAGCGGCGGGCCTTGCAGCTGATCGGTATCGCCTTCGTTCTGCTGGCGGCTTACCTGCTGGTCCAGTCGATGGTGGCGTTGATCACGGGGCACCACGCCTCGCCCGGTGCTGGCGGGATCAGCTGGACGGCCGTGACAGCGATCATGATGTTCGCCCTCGCGGGCTTGAAAGGTCGAACCGGCCGGGCGCTGGGGAACCCTGTTCTGGCAACGGAGGCTCGCGTGACATTCGTCGATGGGCTCGGGGCGGTCGCTGTGCTCACGGGCATCGTCTTGAACCTGGTGTTGGGGTGGCGGTGGGCGGATCCGGTGGCCGGTTTCGTCATCGTTTGCTACGCCGTTCGGGAATCCATTCGCATCTTCCGACCGGGCCCGGAGTGGCTATGACTGAATGGTGGCAGATTTTCCTCAGCATCCTTCTGGGCCTCGTCGTGATCTGGTTGATCTTGGTGCTCGTGCTCTGGCAAGAGCAACGCAAACACCCGGGCAAGGCGTCCCTGCGAGGCCTGTTGCGCCTCGCCCCGGATGTGGCGCGGCTGCTCAAGCGCCTCGCGGCCGACCGCACGGTGCCTCTCGGCGTCCGGGTATGGCTGGTCGTGCTGCTGGTGTACCTGGTTTCCCCGATCGATCTCATCCCCGACTTCATCCCGGTTCTTGGTTATGCCGATGACGCGCTCGTCGTCGCGATCGCGCTGCGCTTTGCTACCCACCAAGCGGGGAGTGCTGCGATCAAGCGACACTGGCCCGGGACCCCTGCCGGACTGCAAGCGGTGCTCCGCCTCGCCGGTTTGCCCTCGTCCCCTGAGCCTCAATCCACCGGCAGCGGCGACGGCGGATAACGAAAGATAACGACAGACCACAACCGCCTGCCCACTTGGTGTGAGTCAATCGCCGGTTTACGCGCCCCGGAGCAGCCAGTCGTTGGCGGGGTTACTGCCGCCCTCGGGATCCGGGGCGACCGAGGCCGGTGAGGTGGTGATCTGCTCCTCCACTCGCACCCGAGCCGGCAAGGCTCGCCAACGCTCCGGAAATGTCGTAAGCCGACGGCGAGCTGCTGGGCGCAGACTCCGCAACCGGACTTGGCCGGTTTCACGCGCTTAGCCACAACCTTCAGCTGCGCTCATCCGGAGAGTCCACCGAGGGGAAACAGACACCCATCCGAAAGTGTAGTCAGAACCGTCAGAAAACAGTGTTACCCCCTCCCGTTTGCTTCGAGAGGATGGATATCAAACGGAAAGCATCCGTTCGGCCGCTACAGGCCGATGACTGAATCGAAGGGGACAAATCGTGAATCCGACAGTAAATGCGATGCGTACCGTACACAGTACCGCAGGTGACATTGCCCGTAATCTGTCCCTCGTCAGGGACGAGATCGCGGACACTGCGGCCAAAATTGACGAACAGGAGGTCGCCACCCTGGCGGCCCACCTTGGCCAGACGGGCCGGGTGTTCATCGCCGGAGCGGGCCGGAGCGGCCTGGTCTTGCGTATGGCCGCCATGAGGCTGATGCACCTGGGCCTGACCGTCCACGTCGCCGGTGACACCACTACTCCCGCCATCAGTTCCGGCGACCTGCTCTTGGTGGCCTCCGGATCGGGAACGACCTCGGGAGTGGTCAAGTCAGCGGAGACAGCGGCGAAGGCCGGAGCGCGCATTGCCGCGTTCACCACCAACCCTGATTCGCCGCTCGCTGGACTCGCCGACGCGGTGGTGATCATTCCCGCCGCTCAGAAGACCGACCACGGCTCCGGCGTTTCACGCCAGTACTCCGGGTCCCTGTTCGAACAGGTACTGTTCCTCGCCACCGAGGCCCTCTTCCAGTCGCTGTGGGACAGCACCGATGAACCGGCCGAACAGCTCTGGCTCAGGCACGCCAACCTCGAATAACCGAGGCCTCCCCTTTTCACACCAACCGCGTTTACCTACAGAAAGAAGCAACATCATGAAGCTCCAAGTAGCTATGGACCTCCTCACGGTCGAAGACGCCCTCGAACTGGCCGGTAAGGTCGCCGAATACGTCGACATTATTGAGCTCGGCACCCCCCTGATTAAGGCCGCCGGCCTCTCCGCCGTTACCGCCATTAAGGCGGCGCACCCGGACAAGATCGTCTTCGCTGACATGAAGACCATGGACGCCGGAGAACTTGAGGCCGACATCGCCTTCAAGGCAGGCGCCGACCTGGTGACCATCCTCGGCACCGCCGACGACTCCACCATTGCCGGCGGCGTCAAAGCAGCCAAGGCCCACAACAAGGGCATCGTCGTTGACCTCATCGGCGTGGCAGACAAGGTCACCCGCGCCAAGGAAGTCCGCGCGCTGGGTGCGAAGTTCGTAGAGATGCACGCCGGCCTGGACGAGCAGGCCCAGCCCGGTTACGACTTGAGGGGGCTGCTCCGCGCCGGAGAAGAAGCTCGCGTTCCGTTCTCCGTGGCCGGCGGCGTGAACCTCTCCACGATCGAAGCCGTCCAGCGTGCCGGCGCCGATGTCGCCGTCGCCGGCGGCGCCATCTACGGCGCAGCCGATCCCGCCCTGGCAGCTCAGGAACTCCGCGCCGCCATTATCTAACCCTCCGATTGACGGTGGCGTCCCGCAACCTTAAAGCCGCGGGACGCCACCTCCGGAGAGACCTCACGGCTTCCCTTCAGCACGGGGGATGCGTTGAAGTCTGGTCCGTCGATTTGTTCCGCTACGCAGCTTATATAGGTGACCGCACCGATGATGGACGACTGATATGGGTCACGAGAACGGCACAGGCTGCCGTCGTTTGTTTGTTCGTAATGATCCCGTCGTGCTGTATCCGATCTAAGACACACCACACGTCAACGATCAGGGGCTGGCACATTGGGGACCCAGATTCCTAGGAAGGAAGCTGTCTATCATGCGTAGCCAAGCCACCGAGCGTTTGGAAGTCCTCATTACCGAGCCTGGTCAACTTCACGAGTTGCTCAACGACGCAGAGGCCGAGCTCCGGCAGGTAGCGATGGCCCAGCGGTGTGCCGGCATCCTGGCCACCCGTCATAATCCCGGCCGGTACACGCTTGAGCTCAGCGACACGGTTCCATTCGGGGAGACCTGGGAGCAGACACTCTCGTGACCGTCGGTCGACGGCCCCACTCCCGGGCCGTCACTGGTCGAAGAATAGAGGGCAACAACGTCTGCCACGTACGGATTTCGCCTCCCAAGGCCGGGACTCGAAGGTATGGATCCGGACCGAGCCGTGGATCTGGACACCGGCCAAGTCCTTGTCCGACTTTCCGGCCCTTGTCTGTGGATCCACTGGACCGAATCTTGTTCACCCGGCACCTCGCCTGGGCACAGATAATCCCGGTGCAGCGGGGTCGTTACATCGTCACCGGAGTCCGGTGCTGTGTGCCAAGGCGATGGCCTCGGTGCGGGAGCCGACGTCGAGCTTCCTAAATAGGTTCCGCACATGGAACTTGACCGTATTCTCGCTGATGGCCAGTGTTGAAGCGATGGTGCGGTTGCGTTCTCCGGCGGCAAGGTGCTGGAGCACTTCGAGTTCCCGGGGAGCAAGGTTCCATCCGGTGACATCCCCCGCCGGCCGGGCAGGGGGGTCCAGGGGGAGTGTTACGAAGACGTCTGCGCCCCAGCCCGGCATGACGTCGATCTGCAGGTGTCCGGTGAGCGCCTGGACCCGGCGGTCCAGGCGGATGATGCTCGGTGCGTCGGCGGCGAGTGTACCGCGGCCGTTGTCTCGTACGTTGATTAGCAGGTTTTCGCCGTCGCAGTCCCACTGCGTCCGGACCCGGCTGACGTCGGGTTGTTCCATAATGGCCAGCAGAAGTCCGCGGACGATGGCCCGTGCCGCGTGGGCAACTTCGCCGGGCAGGTCCCTTCCATTTAGCGGTGGTTCGATGAACTCGACCTCAATGCCGCTGAAGCGTGTGAGCGGTCGCAGGTCCTCCCGAAGGCGTTCGAAAGCTGTGGCGACGGGCTCTTTCACCAGGTCATTCGTGCGGTCGCTGAGGGTGCGGAGCGTTACCAAGGCCTTGGCGGTAAGGTCAGTGACGGTGGAGCGGGCTGCTGCATCGTCCAACAAGGATGAGTGCAGGGCTGCCAGGAGGGTCTCCAGGGTTGTGGAGTGCAGATCGGTCAGTTCCGCCGTCACGCGGATGCGTTCAGCTGAGGCCGCCCGCGATTCCAGCAGGTACGACGGCGGCGCATCTGCCACCTTCTCCTGTATCCGCCGGGCAGCAATGCGCCACAGATACGTCACCAAGTCCAGCCCGGCGTTGTGCCCTGGATCGTTCGGGTGAGGGTCCGTGAGGACGAGGAGTGCCTGGCTGGGTGCGTGTTTCAGGGCGAGTACGGGGCGGGGCCGGCCTGCGATCTCGGCTTCCCCGACCCAGGGTGTCTCATCCGAAAGGGCAGCGCGAAGCGTGTCGAGCTCGACGATGGAGACCCGGGCAATGATGTCTTCCTCGCCCGCCTTCTTCTGCGGCCGCCCTGTGCAGTCTTCGGTGAAGATGATCAGCGAGCTACTTCCCAGGTAGGGACGTGTGGCATTGCGTAGTCGCTCTGCTATCTGGGTCAAGGGGGCGTCGGCTAACTCTGTCACGGCCTGCAAAAGTGGCCACGGCAGGTCCGGAAGAGGCGCGCTGATTTCCTGCAGGGGCTGGTCGGTGGGTGCGCTCATGTGCACAGTTTACCGGGTCAAAAACCCCCACCCCATCCTAAAGTGTAGGCAGAACCGTCAGAAAACAGTGTTACCCCTGCCTGTTTGTTTCGAGATCGTGGATATCAAGCAGAAAGCATCCGTTCGGCCGCTCCAGGCCGATGACCGAATCAAAGGGGATAAATCGTGAATCCGACAGCACATGCGGTGGGTACCTTGTCCAGCACGACAGGTTCAGTGTCTAATCCTGAGTCAGCAACATTGACCTGGACGTCCGATGACCAGCGCGCCGTGGACACAATCCGGGTGTTGGCCGCGGACGCCGTCGAAAAGGTTGGCAACGGTCACCCCGGCACCGCCATGAGTCTTGCCCCGGCCGCCTATCTTCTTTTTCAGAAGCTCATGCGCCACGACCCGAAGAACACCGACTGGATTGGCCGTGACCGTTTCATCTTGTCCCCCGGGCACAGCTCGCTGACCCTGTACATCCAGTTGTTCCTGTCCGGCTGCGGCCTGGAACTCGGCGACCTGGAAGCCTTGCGCACCTGGGGCTCGCTGACGCCCGGACACCCGGAATTCAAACACACCAAGGGTGTGGAAATCACCACTGGCCCCCTGGGCCAGGGTCTGGCCTCGTCGGTGGGCTTCGCTTACTCGCAGCGCCGGATGCGCGGACTCATGGACCGCGACGCAGCCCCCGGCACCAGCCCGTTCGACCACACCATCTGGGTTATTGCTTCCGACGGCGACATCCAGGAAGGCGTCACGGCCGAGGCTTCCTCCCTGGCCGGGCATCAGGAACTGGGCAACCTCGTGGTGGTCTATGACGAGAACCACATCTCCATCGAGGACGACACCGACATCGCCTTCACTGAAGACGTTCTCAAGCGCTACGAGTCCTATGGCTGGCACACCCAGCGCGTGGACTGGACCGAGACGGGCGAATACGTCGAAGACGTCCAGGAGCTCTACTCCGCCCTGCTGGCTGCGAAGGCCGAGACCTCCAAGCCCTCGATCATCTCGCTGCGCACCATCATCGGCTACCCCTCGCCGAAGAAGCAGAACACGGGCGCCATCCACGGCTCCGCCCTGGGTGCCGCCGAAGTGGCGGCGCTGAAGACCGAACTCGGATTCGACCCGGAGAAGAGCTTCGACGTCGACCCGGCAATCCTGGCCCACGCCCGCAAAGTCATCGACCGCGGAGCGGAAGCCCGTGCGGAATGGACCACCGACTTCAACGCCTGGAAGTCCGTCAACCCGGAAAACGCCGCCCTGCTCGAACGCATCGAAAAGAAGGAGCTTCCGGCCGGCTGGGAAACGAACCTTCCTGCCTTTGAACCCGGCAAAGACCTCTCCACCCGCGCAGCGTCCGGCAAGGTCCTCAACGGCATGGGCGGCGTGCTTCCCGAACTCTGGGGCGGCTCCTGCGACCTCGCCGGCTCCAACAACACGACCATTGAGGGATATGGGTCGTTTGTGCCGGCGTCCAAGCAGACCGACACCTGGTCCGGCGGCCCCTACGGCCGGGTACTGCACTTTGGTATCCGCGAACACGCGGCCGCATCCATCGTCAACGGCATTCACCTGGGCGGTCCAACCCGGGCCTTCTCGGGCACCTTCCTGATTTTCAGCGACTACCAGCGCCCAGCCATCCGCCTGAGCGCACTGATGGGCGTTCCGTCCATCTATGTGTGGTCGCACGACTCCATCGGCCTGGGTGAGGACGGCCCCACCCACCAGCCCGTGGAGCAGCTGGCTACCCTGCGCGCCATCCCGGGACTGGACGTGGTCCGCCCCGGCGATGCCAACGAGGTTACCGCTTCCTGGAAGAAGATCCTGGAAACCACGGACAACCCTGCCGGTATTGTGCTCACCCGTCAGAACATTCCCACCTATGCCCGGGGCACCGGCGTGGCCACCGCCGCTGAATTTGGTTCCGCCGACGGCGTGGCCAAGGGTGGGTACGTGCTGGCTGAAGCCGTCGCTATCGGCTACGTCACCACCGCTCATGTCATCTTGATCGCGACCGGTTCCGAGGTCCAGCTCGCCATTGAAGCCCGCGAAGCACTGGCCACCGAAGGCATCGCCGCCCGCGTGGTGTCCATGCCGTGCGTCGAGTGGTTCAACAAGCAGGACGCCGCTTACCGCGAGTCCGTGCTCCCCGTCGCCGTCAAGGCCCGCGTCTCCGTTGAGGCCGGCCTGGCTCTGGGCTGGAAGGAATTCGTCGGCGACGCCGGCCGTTCAATCAGCCTTGAGCACTTCGGCGCCTCGGCAGACTACCAGCGCCTGTTCCAGGAGTTTGGCATCACGGTCGAGGCAGTCGTCGCCGCAGCCAAGGACTCCCTCGTTGCTGCAGGCAACTAACCGTTCACTGTTCTTAAAGAAGGAAGCACGAGCCATGACCAACGCAACTCCCACCGCACAGCTTTCCGACGCCGGCGTGTCCATCTGGTTGGACGATCTCTCCCGCGAACGGCTCTCCAGCGGCAGCCTGCAGAAACTCATCGACGAAAAGAACGTCGTCGGCGTCACCACCAACCCGTCCATTTTCCAGGCCGCGATCACCTCCGGCACGGACTATGACGCAAAGATCGCCGAACTTGCGGCCCAGGGTGCCAGCCTCGATGAGACGATCTTCGAGATCACCACCGCCGACGTCGCCGACGCGTGCGACCTCTTTGCCCCGGTTGCCGCCGCCACCAAGGGCGTCGACGGCCGTGTCTCCATCGAGGTCGACCCCCGCCTCGCTTGGGATACCGAAGGCACTATCGCTGAGGCCAAGCAGCTCTACAAGAAGGTCGATAAGGATAACGTCCACATCAAGATCCCGGCAACGCTCGAAGGCCTCGCGGCCATCACGGCAACCCTGGCCGAAGGCATCAGCGTCAACGTCACCCTGATCTTCTCGCTGGAGCGCTACCGCGCAGTCATCAACGCCTTCCAAGCGGGCCTGAAACTGGCAAAGGAAAACGGCCATGACCTCTCCAGGATCCACTCGGTGGCATCGTTCTTCGTCTCCCGAGTGGACACCGAGATCGACAAGCGCCTCGACGCCATCGGCACCGACGAAGCCAGGGCACTCAAGGGCAAGGCAGGCGTTGCCAATGCCAGCCTCGCCTACCAGGTCTACGAAGAGCTCTTCTCCACCGAGCGCTGGGCAGTCCTGGCCGAAGCCGGCGCACTCCCCCAGCGCCCCCTGTGGGCCTCCACCGGCGTCAAAGACCCCGCCTACCCCGACACCCTCTACGTCACCGGACTGGCTGCTGCCGGCGTCGTGAACACCATGCCGGAAAAGACCCTCGACGCCACCTTCGACCACGGCGTTGTCACCGGTGACACCATCACCGGCACCTACGAGGAAGCAAACGGCGTGCTCAACGCCCTCGAAGGCCTCGGCATCTCCTACAACGAGGTCGTCGCCCTCCTGGAATCCCAAGGACTGGACAAGTTCGTCGCCAGCTGGAAGGAGCTCCTGGCCGACGTCGAAGGCGCCCTCGCCACCGCCCGGGAAAGCATCCTAACCCTCTGACCGCTACCGAAAGGCAGACACCTTGTCCATTTCACCCTTGAAGTGCTGCATCAACCCCAGCATCCTCTCCGCCGACTTCGTCAACCTCGAAACCGAATTGGCTCGCATCGCCGACGCCGATGCCGTCCACGTGGACGTCATGGACAACCGCTTCGTACCGAACCTCACCATCGGCTTGCCGGTGGTGGAACGGCTGCAAAAGGTCAGCCCAGTGCCGTTGGACGTCCACCTGATGATTGCCGATGTCGACCTCTGGGCGCCGTCCTATGCCGACGCCGGGGTGGACTCGGTGACCTTCCACGTCGAGGCGTCCGACGCCCCCATCAAGCTCGCCCGCGAACTGCGGGCCAGGGGGACCAAGGCCGGCATGGCACTGCGCCCGGCCACCCCGGTGGAACCGTACCTGGACATGCTCCCGGAGCTGGACATGCTGCTGATCATGACGGTGGAGCCCGGTTTTGGGGGGCAGTCGTTCCTGGATATTGTGCTGCCCAAGATCCGCCGTGCCCGCGCGGCAGTCGAGGGTTCCGGGGTGGACGTGGCCATCCAAGTCGACGGCGGCATCACGGAGGACACCATCACCCGGGCCGCGGAGGCTGGTGCCAACGTCTTTGTAGCCGGATCGGCCGTGTACGGCAGGCCTTCGCCTGCGGACGCCATCGAGTCACTGCGCGCCAAGGGCCAGCTTGCCTTCGCGACAACAACACTTCACCCCAACAACACTTCACCCCAAGTCTGAAGGACCACTCATGCGCGTTCACATCGCAACCGACCACGCCGGCATGGAGCTCAGCTCCCACCTCGTCACCGCCCTGAGCGCCAAGGGCTACGAGATGGTGGACCACGGCCCCACGGCCTACGACGCCGAGGACGACTACCCAGAATTCTGCATCAAGGCCGCGTCCGCCGTCGTGGCCGACCAAGCCTCGGGCGTGGACGCCCTCGGCATAGTGCTGGGCGGCTCGGGCAACGGCGAGCAGATCTCCGCAAACAAGGTCATAGGCGTGCGCGCGGCCCTGGCCTGGAACCTCGACACGGCAAGACTGGCCCGCGAACACAACGACGCCAACGTGGTGGCCGTGGGCGGTCGCCAGCACACCGTCGAGGAGGCCACCGAACTGATCGAGGCATTCCTGGCTGAGCCCTTCAGCAATGCCGAGCGCCACGAGCGCCGCATCGGCAAGATCGCCACGTACGAGGCCACGGGCGAGGTTGCCGAGTAACTTGACGCGTCACCACGTGCCGGATCCGACGGCATCATCCAGGTTTCCACTGGCGGCGCTGCACACGGACCACTGCCCCAAGGACAAGCTGGACGACTTTGTGCTCCCGCTGCTGGCCCGCACCGCGGCCGCCCACATCATTCTTGAAGTTGAGATCGGCGCCGTCGGCGGCGAGGAGAACGGCGTGGAGAAAGCCATCAACGACAAGCTCTACTCCACGGTTGCCGACGGACTGGCCACGGTTGAGGCGCTGGGCTCCGTGAGAACGGCCGCTACATCACGGCCCTGACGTTTGGCAATGTGCACGGCGTGTACAAGCCGGGCAACGTCAAGCTGCGCCCGGAGATCCTCAAGGACATCCAGGAGCAGGGCGGTGCCAAGCTGGGCAAGGCGACCCCGTTTGACCTCGTGTTCCACGGCGGCTCGGGGTCATCCGAAAAGGAGGCCGCCCGCCTGACGAATTCCGCAGGAAGCTCAGCCGAACAGGACCGCGGCTTCGTCGTAGCGCTTCTGCGGAACAACCTTCAGCTGGCCCAGGGCGTCCTGGAAGCCCACGTGTTCGATGCCCGTTCCATTCAGCGCCACCATGGTGCCCCACAAGCCCTCCACCACCGAGTCGATGGCAGCCATGCCCAGGCGGGTGGCCAGGACCCGGTCGAGGGCCGACGGCACGCCGCCGCGCTGGATGTGACCCAGGATGGTGGCGCGGGTTTCGATGCCGGTCCGGGCTTCCAGCTCCGGGGCCAGCTGGTCCGCAATGCCGCCCAAGCGCGGACGGCCAAAGGTGTCCAGGCCGCGCTCGGAGTGCGGGGTTTCCATGTGCTCCGGAACAAACCCTTCGGCCACCACTACCAGCGGTGCGCGCCCGCGGGTGTGGGCCTCCTCCACCCACTGGGTGATCTGGTCGATGCTGACCTTCTGCTCCGGGATGAGGATGACGTGGGCACCGGCCGCCATGCCTGCGTGCAGCGCGATCCAGCCCACGTGCCGGCCCATTACTTCTGCGATCATGCACCGGTGGTGAGATTCTGCGGTCGTGCGCAGCCGGTCGATGGCTTCCGTGGCGATCTGCACTGCGGTGTCGAAACCGACGCTGTAGTCCGTCGCCTCAAGGTCGTTGTCCACCAGCCGCTCCATGTGGTCTCTGACGACATCAGGGCCGCCGCCGTTTTCAAAGGGATTGGTGCGCGAGGTGCCAAGAATGGTGCCGCCCTGCTTGGCGATCCCCCGGACCAAGGTCCGGGGGATGCCGATGACGTCACCCCCGACCACACCGCGCCAGCCGTCAAGGAACCCCACGAACTCGTGGCCGTGGATGGCAATGCCTTTAAGTACGGCGCCGCGGATGACCGCGTTCAATCCGGGGCAGTCGCCACCACTGGTGAGAATTCCAATTTTCATGTTTCAGCTCAAATCCGGGGAGAGGGCGTATAAGCAGAGCACCACGCTGAGCCAACCCTGACCGGCGGCGGATCGTGCTTGGCTGATCATGCCGACATGGTGGGGTGGAGGACGGATGCTAGGTCGACCCCACGGCGGCAAGCACCGACATGGCCTCCCGCACGACATCCGTCGCGGGGAAGAACGGCCGGTTCACGCCAGCCATCTCTTCCATGACGCGGACCACCTGGCAGCTGTAACCGAACTCGTTGTCGTACCAGACGTAGAGGATGAGGTTCTTGTCCGTGGAAACGGTGGCGAGGCCGTCCACGATGCCGGTACGACGGGAACCGACGAAGTCGGTGGAGACCACCTCCGGTGAGTCAATGTAGTCGATCTGCTCGCGCAGGTCCGAGTGCAGCGACATCTCACGAAGGTGGTTGTTCACCTCGTCCTTGGTAGTTCCGTTTTCGAGGCTGAGGTTCAGGATGGCCAGGGAAACGTCCGGGGTGGGGACACGGATGGCGCTGCCCGTGAGCTTGCCCAGCAGCTCGGGCAGCGCCTTGGCCACTGCCTTGGCGGCCCCGGTTTCGGTAATCACCATGTTCAGCGCGGCGGAGCGGCCGCGCCGGGCACCCTTGTGGAAGTTGTCAATCAAGTTCTGGTCATTGGTGAACGAGTGGACAGTTTCCACGTGGCCGTGGATCACGCCGAACCGGTCATTAATGGCCTTCAGCACCGGAGTGATGGCGTTCGTGGTGCAGGACGCCGCGGACACGATCCGGTCCGAATCCTTGATGGTGCCGTGGTTGATGCCGTGGACGATGTTCTTCAGCAAACCCTCGCCCGGAGCGGTCAGCAGTACCCGTGCAACACCCTTGCTCTGCAGGTGCTGGGACAGTCCTTCAGCGTCACGCCAGTGGCCGGTGTTGTCTACCACCAGGGCATTGGTGATGCCGTAGGCGGTGTAGTCGATGGTGGCAGGGTTGTCCGAGTAGATGACCTGCACCTGGACCCCGTTGGCCGTGATGGTGTTGGCATCCTCGTTGATCCGGATTGTGCCCTCGAAGGAACCGTGAACCGAGTCACGGCGCAGCAGGCTGGCACGCTTGGAAAGGTCGTTGTCAAACCCGCGGCGGACCACAACGGCGCGCAGGCGCAGGCCATGGCCACCACCGGCCCCTTCAATGAGGAGGCGGGCCAGCAGCCGGCCGATCCGGCCGAAGCCGTAGAGCACGACGTCGGTGCTGGTACGGTCGTCGCCGCCGTGCTCGCCCACGATCCCGTCGAGTTCGACACGAAGGAATTCCTCCAAGGTGGCACCGTTGCCCTCCTCCTTGAATTTCTGGTTCAGGCGCGCGATGTCGATCGCGGCCGAGCCGAGCCGCAGCTGCGCCAAAGTGTTCAACAACGGGGAAGTCTCCTCCAGGAGCAGTTCGTCCTTACTGATCCGGCGCGCGAAGCGGTGCGCCTTGAGGATGTTCATAGTGGACTTGTTGATCAAACTCCGGCCATGAATGCTGGTCACGACGTTGTTTTCGCGGTACAGCCGGCCAATCACCGGAATCATGGACTCGGCGAGGGCCTCACTGCCCATCCACGTGTCAAGACAAGAATCTGAGGTTTGCCGCATCGGACTGCCTTTCCAAGAATGTGCCTAGCATCCATCCTCCTGTCATTTGCGGGTGGGGGAAACGCTGATTCGGGATGGTTTGAACCACCCGTTTGGGTAGGCAGGGGCTCACCCCCCCCCCCCCCGGGGGAAGTATCTCCACTTGCCAATAGCGTGGCCACAACATATGGTCTTTCAGTACTCCAGCGAATGTAGTCTCCAGCGAATCGCGTTCGGTGGATGCGCCGCGGGAGCACTCACTGCGCCGCCCGGCTCATGCATCGAGCTGGGCAGCAGTCTGCACCGGCGATGCCCGCCCGAAGTTGGTGTTTTGGCTATCGTGGTAGACCGTGCGATTTGATGAGTAGCCCTAAGGCAGTGCACCATTCCAGTTGACCAGCGAACCCAGCCGACATCCCGCAACTTGACCACGACCGAGGTCTACGGCGCGTGGGAACGATTCGTTGAGGGAGAGGACGATGTCTACGGCGTGCGGCCAGAAGTGGCGATCTCCTGGCAGCGATCCCGGGATCAGTACCACATCGACCCGTTTCTGTCCGAGGCACCTAACGCGGTCTCACAGGTCCCGCACTCCCTCGACCAGGATGTCGTCTTCGCGGAGCTGGGTTTTCGTGCTGCCGCCATGGCGAACGAGGTGGCCAACGCCGGAGGCGTTGTGACCGTCGCCGACGCCAGCGGCAGGATTCTGGCCGCCTGGGGCGACAAGAACACCCGTTCGATCGCCACCGAGGGAGGCCTCGCGCCATGGTTCTCTTGGTCCGAGAGCGCGGTGGGCACGAACAGCATGGGCACTGCACTCGAAACCAAGCACGCGGTTCTGATCAGGCAATCGGAACACTGGTGCCAGGCCTTCCACGATTGGTCCTGCGGGGGCGTCGCGGTGCGGAACGTGGTGGGCGGGGAGCCGCTCGCCGTCCTGAACATCTCGTGTTGGCGCAGTGACCTGCCACTATCCGCTCAGAAATGGCTGGAGAACGCTGCCACCCACGCCCAGAACAGTTTGCGCAAGCGCGCCCACGACAGTGGCAGCGAGCTGCTCGCCGCCTTCTCCCACGCCGGGGGACGGCCGAACGAGCCACTCGTCGCCGTCGACACGGCAGGCGGGGTAGTGATCGCCGACGACGCGGCGAGCGTCATCCTCGGCGTACCCGGCAACACCCCCGCGGTTAACCCCGCGGTGCGCTGGACTCCGCAGCTCCCGTCATTCATCCACGCCGCCCGCTATGCCACCAAGCGGGCGAGCTCAGACCCGGAATGGACCGGCTCGACGCAGATCCTCATCCCTCTCGCTGGCGAACCAGCATCGATCGGAATTCGCCCCGTCTTCCTTCACTGCAATTTGATCGGACACCTGATCTCCTTTGGTGGCTTCGCTGGCGAGCAGTTCCCGCTGGCAGAATCCGGCGGGGTCTTGCTGGGACAATCTCGTCGAATAGTTGCCCTCCGCGAGGAGAACCGCATGGTGCTGCTGGGGACGTCAGAGGTCACAGTAGCCGAATCGGACGGCAGCGACGTGTGGCTGCTTACGGATGAAGGCAGGCTACGGGCTGCCTTATCCGGCCTGGACAAACTCGACAACGAACTGGCCGACACCGGAAGTTTCCTGCGAGTACACCGTCAATATCTCGTCAACCTTAGCCGTATTCGGGAGGTCGAACGTCGAGAAAAGGGCGAACTGGTTCTGGTCATGGACAATGCCGAGAACACTCAGGTACCGGTGTCCCGGCGGAACGTTAGCGCGGTACGTCGTGCGCTGAGTATCTGAGGTTTGGGGGTTACGGTAGCACTCGCCTTCGGCGAGCAGGTGCCGGACGGCTGTGAGAATCGAGTGCTCGTTTGGCGACGATTCGTCGCGCTGGGCCCTTCAGTGTTGGTGCACTTCGCAGGCGCAGTACATGTTCCGACACGTGTAGCAAGCGGGCATCCTCTTGCAGCGGGGACAATCATCGCAGTTGACTGGCTCTGTGTGCCGGTCGGCATCCACCGCCGTGTAGGGCTGCAGGCACTGGTAGCACATTGGCCGCGCACTGTCGTCTCCCCGGTCGCGCACGTCGATGTCCGCCATCAGAAGTCACCCACGCCCGTGGCCATCAGGCCAGCCATCAGCAGGACCGCGATCCCGGTCAACAGATCCGTACGGATGCGGGGAACGAAGTGGGCGATCGTGCGGCCGATCTGGTGTCCGGCGAACGACATCACGACGGTGGTGAACGCGAACAGGAGGGGCGCAAGCCATGGCGTGAAGCCTGCGAGGCCGAGGGCCGCGCCCCCGGCCACGTTGTCGAGGCTCAACGGCACGGGCAGCCACCGCCTGGCCATCTTCATGTCAGGGTCCACCCGCTCGGGTGACCGGATCGCTTTAACGATGAGCCACACGCCGTATCCGGCAAGGCCGGCCGCCCCGATCATCTCGGCCGTGTCGGAGATCTTGGTGCTCAAGAACGCACCAAGCAGCATCCCGACGAGCGGTGCCAGGCCATCCCACACGCCGAAGATCAGGGACGTCTTCATGGACTGGCGCCAGGTCGGTTTGAGTCCCCCGAGCACGATCGATGTCCGAAAGTTGTCCATGCTGAGGACGAATCCGAGTGCTATCAGCGCGATCATGCTTTGCCCTTCAACACGGTGGGGGACAGCGGGACGGGCGTTCTCGCCATCCTTTCCTGCGTCGCCGCGGTCGCCCGTTTCTTCGTGCGGATCACCTTCGAGCGGGGAGTCAGCGAGCCGTCCTGCGGCCGCATCGGGTCGTTTGCTGCCTCCACCGCCGCTTCGACCAGACCGTGGTCGGGAGAGAGGTGACAGACCGGGTCAGTCCGGGCGGCGTCGCCGGTGAGTGCAAAGGCCTGACAGCGACAGCCGCCGAAGTCGATCTCCTTGCGATCACAGCTGCGGCACGGGTCCGGCATCCACGCGTCGCCGCGGTACTGCTGAAACAGTGGTGCCTCCTCCCAGATCCACTCCAGAGGGTGCTCGCGCACGTTGGCAGGGGGTATGTCAAGGGCGCGGGCCAACTCATGCGCGGCCGGGCATGGCAGAGCCTCGCCGTTGGGAACCACGGTGAACTGGCGACTGGCCCAGCCGTCCATGCAGGGCTTAGGGTACTTGCTGTAGTAGTCGGGGATGACGTAGATGATCTCCATCTTGTCCCCGAGCCGCTCTCGAGCCTCCCGTACCACCGCCTCCGCGCGCTCCAGCTGGTCCCTGCTCGGCAGCAACTCGTCGCGGTTGTGCCCTGCCCAGCCGGCATACTGCGTGTTTGCCAGCTCTATGCGGTCGGCCTCCATCGCCACCGCCATATCGAGGATGCCGCCGATCCGGTCGATGTTCTCCCGGTGCAGCACAACGTTGAGGGTGAGTGGCCAGCCCAGCTGCTTGACGAGCCGCGCGGCCACCTGCTTGCGCTCGAACGAGATAGTGCCGGCGATCTTGTCGGACAGGTCGCGCTCATCGGCCTGAATGCTGAGCTGGACGTGGTCGAGGCCTGCTTCGCGGAGTTGCTCGGCGCGACGGGTGGATAAGCCGAGCCCGCTAGTGATCAGGTTGGTGTACAGGCCCAGGTCGGTGGCGCACTGCACCAAGTCGACGATGTCGTGGCGCTGCAGCGGCTCGCCGCCCGAGAGGTGCAGCTGAAGCACACCCAGTTCGGCGGCTTCGGTAAATACTCGTTGCCACTCCTCGGTACTCAGCTCGTCACTATAGGCGTCGAGCTCGAGCGGATTGGAGCAGTAGGCGCATTGCAGCGGGCAGGCGTATGTGAGCTCAGCTAGCAGCCCGTAGGGCTTATCCATGGTGTACCTCCATACCGTGCTTGGTGACGAGAAGGGCCACGAAGCTTCGGACGTCGTTTTCGGCGACCTGGTCGTATCGGCCGCGCAGTTCGGCACTGATCTCTGCGACAGTCCGCTGGGCGTCGCACAGCTCCACGATCGCGGCGCCGGTGGCGTTGATGACCCAAACCGTCTCCGGTGAGAGCAGCGCGTATTCCCCGCGCGCGGCATTGAAGGCCAGCCGCACGTGCGGCGCCAACCGCGGCCGGGCGTCCTCGTCAGTGATTTGTATAAGGCTGGTCAATCGCATCGAGCATGCTCCACAGCACGTCGCACTTGAAAGACAGCGCCGCCACCGCGGCTGCCTGCGTTTCTGGGGTGACGCAGTGCTTCCGCACGATCTCAAGACCGTGCTCTGAGTCGCGGGGCGCCTGGGTAATGCGCGCCCGGAAGTAGGAGAGACCCTCTGGGTCGATCCAGGTGTAGTAGCGTTCGAATGCCGCGAGCCGCTCTGCCATCAGGTTGGGTGCGAACAACTCGGTCAGCGAGGATGCCACCGCCTCCACCCATGGCCGGGTGCGCGTGAAGGTGACGTAGGCATCGACGGCGAATCGCACACCGGGGAGCAGGTGCCGTGAATCCTCGACCTCTTCACGGGTCAAGCCAACGGACTCGCTGAGACGCAGCCACGACTCGATCCCGCCGGTTCCCTCCGTGGTGCCGTCGTGGTCAATGATGCGCTGGACCCAGCGGCGCCGTACCTCACGGTCTGGGCAGCTGCTGAGGATCGCCCCATCCTTCCGGGGAATGTTCACCTGGTAGTAGAAGCGATTGGCCACCCACCCCCGGATCTCCTCGGGGCTTGACTGTCCTTCGTTCATCCGACGATGGAAGGGATGCTCGCTGTGGTACTGCTTGGCGTGCGCGCGGAGCGTCTCCTCAAGTTCATCGGGTGTGAGTAGTGCCGTCATCATTGCTCCTTAGATCTGTAGTTCAAGCCCGTCCACGGCGACTTCCATGTCATGCCGGTCGAGATGCAGTCTTTCCGGCGAATCGTCGAGCAAAATCGGATTGGTGTTGTTGATATGGATGTAGATCTTGCGATCGATGGGTAGCGGCGACAGCAGCTCCAGGCTGCCGCCCGGCCCATCGATCGGTACATGTCCCATGTCGCGCGAGGTCTTGCTAGCCAGGCCGAGGCTGGGCATCTCGTCATCACGCCAGCAGGTGCCATCGACCAGCAAGGTGGAGCAGTCCGCCAACTCTTGGAGAATGTCGGGCGTAAGCTGCTGCACGCACGGGAGATAGACCAAGCTACGACGGCTGGTGGTGTCGGTGACGCGGTAGCCCACGACCCGACCTTTCGCCGCAGCCCCGGTGAAGCGCATCCGCTTCTTGGTGGGGACGTCGAAAGCGCAATACGACAGCCCGTCGCCGAGCACCACCTCGGTGCCGGGGACCACCGGCCGCCACGTGACCGGACAGTACGCTTCGAGCGTCCGCAGTATCCCGGTTCCGGTGGTGAGGGTCTCGTACACCGACTCCGTCGCGTGCACCTCGAGTCCGCGACCCTCCCGCATCAGGAGCAGGCCGAGCGTGTGGTCGAGCTCGGCGTCGGTGAGTAGAACGGCCTGCAGCCGAGCAACTTGGCCGTCGTCGGTATGAAGGGCGGGGAAAGACTCTATGTGTGACTGGATGTCCGGTGAGGCGTTGAGCAGGAACCACTGCTGCCGGTCAGCGCTCACCGCGATGGACGACTGGGAGCGTGGGACACAGGGTCGCGAGCCGCTCCGTACCGCGCGGCACTGAGGGCATGCGCAGTTCCACTGCGGGAACCCTCCGCCGGCTGCCGATCCCAGTACACGTGCCCACATCACCATCACACCCTTTCGCCGTGAATCTGATGGGGTGCCGGGCCAACTTGGCCCGGCACCCCATCAGATTCGCTTACTTGTCCAGGGTGCCCGCGTAAGCGGTTACCTCAGCGGACACGCGGATTTCCGCGAGCGTGGGCGATTCCCACTTCTGCAGATTGTTATCAACGATCATGTTCCTTTTCTCCTTTCGATCTCTGGATGGGTACTTGGATAGGAATCAGCCGGGCAGGGCGAAGGCGATCAACGCGCTGCCGTGGCCCGCGCCGAGCATTCCGGGAATGATGCCTTCGAGCCATCCACCCCAACCGACTGGGACGACGACGTACTGCTTGCCGTCGACGCTGTAGGTCGAGCAGCTGCCGTGGTGGCCGCTACCACACTGGAACTCCCATAACTGCTCACCGGTTCGGGCGTCCAGTGCGACGAACTCACCGGTCGGGGTGCCCGCGAACACCAGGTCGCCTGCTGTAGCAAGCACGGACGCGGCCATGGGGTAATCGATGCGCCAGCGCCACTTTTCCTCACCGTGGCTGTCGAACGCGCTGACCGACCCGGCCATGTCGTCGATGTCCACCACAACAGCAGCGCCCCAATACGGCATGCTCTCCTTGAACTCCCGACGCCGCCGGGTCGCGGTAGCGCCCACGTCGGCCACTGGCACGTAGAACAGCTCGGTTTTCGGGCTGTACGCCGCGTGCGTCCACTCCTTCGCACCGGCCGGGCCGGGGTAGAAATGGACCGGTTCGCCCTCCTTGTCCGGGTACTTCCGTGGAGTCACCTTCCCATCTCGGGTGATGACACCCCAGTCGATCCGGTCAACGAAGGGAGTGACGTGCTGCAGCTCACCGTTGGTGCGGTCCAGCACGAAGAAGTAGCCGTTCTTGTCGAAGTGACCCAGCAACTTCTTGCCATCGCGCTCGAACAGGGTCATCTCCATCGTGGAGTCGTAGTCCCACAGGTCGTGCGGAGTGAACTGGTAGTGCCACTTGATCTCACCTGTGTCGACGTCCAGCGCGACAACGCTGTCGGTATAGAGGTTGTCTCCCTCGCGAACCCCGCCGTCGAAATCCGGTGCCGGGTTGCCGGTGCCCGCGTAGTACAGGTTTGTCTCCGGGTCAAAAGTCCCAGTAACCCAGTGGTTCCCACCACCGCGCTGCCAGGCCTCCCCGTCAGCGGGCCAGGTCTCCGAGCCCGGTTCGCCAGGCTTGGGCACGGTGTACGTGCGCCAGCGCTGCTCGCCGGTCTCCAGGTCCCAGGAATCGATGTGGCCACGCACACCGAACTCGCCGCCGGCGCTGCCAGTGATGAGCATGTCCTTGATGACCGTCGGAGCGAGCGAGGCACTCTCACCCGAGCGCACGTCGCCGATGGTCTTCTGCCACACCCTCTCGCCGTTGGTTGCGTCCAACGCCACCAACTGGGCGTTCGGGGTCACGAAGTAGACCTTCCCATTGGCCACCGCGCAACCTCGGTTGACGTTGCCACAACAGAGCGAAACATCGAAGGGCACCGCATGCTTGTAGCGCCAGAGCTCCTTGCCCGTCACCGCGTCGAGAGCCCAGAACCAGCCATCCCAGCCCGTGACGAACATGACGCCATCCACGATCAATGGGCAGGTCTCGAATGCGTAAGTCGACGCACCTGCAATGTGACCAGACTGCCCAGCCTGGAAGATCCAGGCAGGAGCGATCTTGCTCACGTTCTCGGTGTTGATCTGGTCCAGCAGGCTGTACCGCTGCCCGTCATAGTCACCGTAGTAGGTGAGCCAGTTCTGCGACTCCGAACGCGCCTTCAGGAGCCGTTCGTAATCGACGTTGTCCGTCACCGCGGGCGCGATACCGGGCATGGCGCTCAGTGCGCTATGGTTGATCGCCTCGCCAGCGTCCACATATTCTATTGTCATCGGTTCAATCCCTTTCTATTCCTATGGGCGGGGCTGGTCGGGGCGATCCAGCCGGGCTTCTGGGGGAACCTCGCCCCGCACAACGATTGCGGCGGTCAGACCGCGGCCCTCGTCATTGCCTCCCGGCGAGCTGTACCAGTAGTAGCCCGGGCCATCCAGACGGATCGTCGCCCGGCCCTTCCCGTGGTTCACCAACCCGAGGTACTTCGGGCCGCCATTACTCGGCAGCAGGCAGGAGTGCGTGTTCTTGTCATCGTTAATGACCGTCAGTTCAAGATCACCGCCGTGCGGCAGGACCAGGATCGCTGGTTCCCAGCAGATCTCGTCTTCCGAGATCCGGATCGTCGCTTCCATCGTGCCGTCAGCACGCTCGGTCGCCTCAGCGATCGAGCCGGTCGACAACACTCGACCCATGGACGCCTTGTTCTGTCCGTCCAAGCCGAGCCTGGTCAGTAGAGCGGAGCGTTCTTCAGTAATCAGTTCTTCAGTAATTAGTTCTTCAGTAATCGTCACTGGACATCACCTCTTCATTGAAATCACATACGTGATTACCGAACTCTTTACGCAACAGCAAATTCAGAGTCCGCTCGCTCATCCGAGCCAGTTGAGGGATAACCGTATGCCCACTCAAACAGCGACGATCAGACACAACCGCCGGACCGTCACACCATGCCGCTCACCCGCCTCAACGTGCCGCTCGTCCCGAACCGTCGCGGTTTTCATGCCGCCGTTTCGTTGGCGGCTTCGTCTTGGAACGAGCCGTTTGATCCCGTATTCCTCGGGCGGGACGGGCCCGAGGATGCCGTGGAGCCGCCTGTTGTTGTGCCAATCGACCCAGTCGAAGGTGAGGGCATCGACGTCAGCCAGGGTCGTCAGCGGGCCCGTCGCGAAGGGTGAGTTCTTCGTGATGGATCATCCCGGGACGCACCGGCCGTTCCATATGATCACGCCGCCACAACGCCATCGTCAGGCAGCCCTCTACGAACGACGTGTCTTTCACCGTCGACGCTGTTTGAGCGCGTGGATGTCCACGGGGACTTTCAAACTTATCGTGCACCTAGCGATCACAGAACGCCGCCACAGAGCACCAGAGGTCACACGGCAACGTTCACCGACTCGGGATTTCGGCTCCCGTGCTGCCCTGTCCCGGTGATGTGGGCAGGGCAGCCCGCGGAGGGTGGGTTATGCCTGAGGGGCTTTGGCGCCTGCTTCGGCGACGGCCTGGTCCTGTTCGCCGGAGCCGCCGCTGACGCCGACGGCGCCGACCACTTCGCCGTCGCGGGTGAGTGGGATGCCGCCGGCAAAGATCACGATCCGGCCGTGGTTGCTGGCGTGGATGCCGTAGTACTGCTGGTTGGGCTGGGAGTTATCGCCCAGGTCCTTGGTCTGGATGTCGAAGGCCCGGGCGGTGAAGGCTTTGTTGATGGAGATGTCGATGCCGCCAAGCCAGGCGCCGTCCATCCGGACGTGAGAGATGATGTTGCCGCCGGCGTCGGCGACGGCGATGTTCATGGGCTGGCCGATCTCCGAGGCCTTGGCCTCGGCGGCGGTGATGATGGTGCGGGCGTCCGCAAGTGTCAGTGTCATGATGGTTCTCCTCGATCGGTGGGGGCCGCGGATGTCTTCCCGCGGCGGGGTGGTTGGACGGATAACGGAGGTCCCTATGCCAGTGCTCCCATGGGGTCCCAGGCCGGCAGCACTGTGGGTTCGGCGTCCAGCGCCTGCCGCAGCTCCGGGGACAGCCGCAACTTGTTCACCACGACCTCGAAGACGTACTCGTCGAACCAGTTGTCCGCCATGGTGAAGAAACCCTGGTCGCCGGCTTCGTCGCCCCAGCTGTTCTCCACCCGCCAGCGGCGCGTTTCGCCGTCGAGCACGTCAACGCCGGTCAGGAGCATGGCGTGGGTCATGGCCGATTCGCCAAAGCGGACACGCGCCTCCTTGTCCATGGCCAGTTCGGCACCATAGAGCCCTGCGTAGTCGTACAGGCGGGCATCCCAGATGCCGTCCTTGCGGAGCATCTGCGGGCCCACGTCGCACCCGAACCAGACCGGTTCCCCGTCCAGGATGGCGTCCTTGGCCAGCTGCTTGGCCAGGTCGATGTCCACGTTGAGGTAGAGCACCGGTTCCGCGTCGACCACATTGCCCAGGTGCTCGACGGTCAGGGTGGTTCCCTTCGGATGCTCCGTCCTGGGGTCGTCGACCAGGCAGACGTAGTCATCGAGGTTGATGGTGGTGTACTTGGCCAGGAATTGTTGCGGGGTCAGGATGCCCTCGCGGTGGAAGGACTTCGCATCATCGGTGTAGTCCCAGTCGACGGCGGACGGCGGGGTGCCCAGGTGCAGGGCGAGGATGCGGTGGACGTCGGCGATGATCCGGGCCTTCGCCTGTTCCTGCCCGGCCGTGTCGCCGTCGCAGCGGAGCCGGCGCAGCTCCTGCGCCCCGCGGCGCAGGAGGGAGCGCAGGACAGCGTTCATGCGGCCCGTGTTGGAGGAGGACTCGGTTTCCGGCATGGCCGACTTTGGCACGGCCCCGTATTTGCGGAAGATGTTCACCGCCATGTTCCACTGGCCGCCGTCACCCAGGACGGTCTGCAGCAGGTACTGCACCAGGCGGTCGTCTTCGCCGCGTTCAGCGGTTTCCAGGATGGATTCCAGGAAGTAGTTGGCGCGCTCCAGCTTGTCGAAATACATGGCGTAGTTCTGGGAAAACTCGAACTCCTTCATGCCCAGGGTCTGCTTGGCGCCGACCCGCAGCAGGTTCAGTGCCGCGAAGAGCCAGCAGCGGCCGGACTTCTTTTGGTTGGTGACTTTCCAGTCGTCGATGCGGTTTGAAACGGTGGTGGACAGGGACGTCGCCACCTGGTGGTCGATGGCGAGCTCATCGACGCTGATGCGGACAATGGCATTTTGCCTCTGCTTCAGGGCGGGGTCCGCCGAGAAGGACTCGTGCAGGGCCGTGAGCTGCCCGGAGGTCAGGGACGCGACTGTAAGGTCCGTTGAAGTGGTCATGCGGTCCACCTTGCCACATCCATCAAAGCCGGCACCGTGACCTCATCCTTGATGATGAACGGCCCGACCCGACGAGCGAAGAGACCGCTGAGGACCTGAAAACCGGGACGGTTCAGGACGAACGGCACGTTGAGGCGGCTGAGCGGCATGGTGTGACGATCCGGCGGTTGTGTCTGATCGTCGCGGTTCGGGTGGGCATACGGTTATCCGTCAACTGGCTCGGATGAGCGAGCGGACTCTGAATATGCCTTGCGCAACGAGTTCGGTAATCACGTATGTGATTTTCAATGAGGAGGTGATGTCCAGTGACGATTACTGAAGAACGCTCCGATCTGCTCCTCGGCACTGGATCCCCCCGATCCGCTCCCAGTCGTCCATCGCGGTGAACGCTGACCGGCGGCACGGCTTCGTGTTCAACGCCTCACCGGACATCCAGTCACACATTGAGTCCTTCGAGGCTCGCCTGAAGGAGTAGCCATGGCTGGAAGCCCTGACGCCTACGTCGACCGTACGTACAGCCAGACCGTGAACGCGCGTCAGTCGCCCAACCGGCGGAATCATCCCGCGGAAAGCGGGAACCCACATGACGGCGGGCCCCGTAGGCTCGACCTGAGGTGCCTAGCTCGACCGAGCCGCGCCGCCAATCCGTTGGGCGAGGACTTTGACTACGCCAAGGAGTTCCTCTCCCTGGACCTTGAGGACCTGGCACGCGATGTGGACGGGGTGTTGACGACCTCGCAGGACTGGTGGCCCGCCGACTTCGGACATTACGGACCGCTTGTGCTGCGGATGGCCTGGCACAGTGCTGGCACCTACCGCGTCGGTGACGGTCGGGGAGGTGCCGGCGCGGGAATGCAACGCTTCTCCCCGTTGAACGGCTGGCCTGATAACCGCAACCTGGACAAGGCGCGCCGACTCCTGTGGCCGGTGAAGAAGAAGTACGGCCACAAGATCTCCTGGGCCGATCTGATGATCTTCGCGGGTAACCGTGCGCTGGAATCGATGGGCTTCACGACGTTCGGGTTCGGCGGTGGCCGGGAGGATGCATGGGAGGCCGACGAGACCTACTGGGGGCCAGAAGACAAGTGGTTCGCCGACGAGCGGCACAGCGGCATCCGGGATCTGGACAAGCCCCTAGCGGCCAGCGAGATGGGAGTGATCTACGTCGATCCGCAGGGTCCAGCCACGGTGCCCGACCCGATAGCCGCCGCCCGCGAAATTCGTCAGACGTTCCGTCGCATGGGGTTAGACGACCAGGAGACCGTCGCGCTGATTGCGGGCGGGCACACGTTCGGCAAGACCCACGGAGCGGCCGACCCCGGCACCTGCCTCGGGCCCGAACCCGACGCCGCGCCGCTCGAGCAACAATGCCTGGGCTGGGCAAGCCGCTTCGGAACGGGCAACGGTGCCGACACCATCACCAGTGGGCTCGAAGGGATCTGGACACCCACCCCGACCACATGGGACAACAGTTTCCTGGAGACACTGTTCGCCTACGAGTGGGAGGTGACGCTCAGCCCTGCCAGGCTATGGCAATGGATCCCGAGCAACGGTGCCGGTGCCGGCACCGTCCCGGACGCCCACGACCCGTCCAAGACCCATGTCCCGACGGTACTCACCACGGACCTCGCATTCCGGGAGGATCCAGTATACGAGGCGATCGCGCGGCGATTCCTGGAGAATCCAGACCAGATGGCGGATGCGTTCGCACGGGCCTGGTTCAAACTCACGCACATCGACATGGGCCCAACCCAGCGCTACCTGGGGCCACTCGTCCCGTCCGAACGACTGATCTGGCAGGACCCCCTGCCCGACGTCGACCACGAGCTCGTCGATGCTGACGACATCGCTGCATTAAAGAGCCAACTGCTCGAGTCCCTGGCGGTGGGGCAACTGGTCTCCACGGCGTGGGCTTCGGCTTCCACGTTCCGAAACAGCGACAAGCGCGGTGGGGCGAATGGTGCCCGCATCCGTCTCGAACCGCAGCGACGCTGGGATGTCAACGAGCCTGAAACGCTGGTAACGGTGCTGGGCACACTTGAGCAGATCCGCAAGCAGTTCAACGATTCCCAGCGTGGCGGCAAGAAGATCTCGCTTGCCGACCTGATCGTGCTTGGCGGGTGCGCCGCGGTCGAACATGCTGCCGCCCGGGCCGGTCACGACATCGAGGTCCCGTTCCGGCCGGGACGCACGGATGCGACGCAGGAGTGGACCGACCCCGAACGGTTCGCCGTGCTCGAACCGACAGCGGACGCATTCCGCAGCTACCTCGGCAAGGGCAACCGACTGCCGTCGGAAGTTCTGCTCATCGAGCGTGCGGGCCAACTGACCCTGAGTGCCCCTGAGATGACAGTGTTGCTCGGCGGCTTGCGCGTGATCGGCGCCAACCACAGCCGATCCCCCATGGGCGTGCTCACCTCGACACCGGGCTCGCTGACCAACGACTTCTTCGTCAACCTGCTCGACATGGACACCGTGTGGGCGCCGAAGCCAGACGACGCCACGACGGAGGCGACCTACGAGGGCCGCGACCGGCACACTGACGAGCTCAAGTGGGTCGCAAGTCGCACCGACCTCATTTTTTCGACCAACTCCGAGCTGCGTGCGCTGTCGGAGGTCTACGCGAGCCAGCACGCTGAAAAGAAGTTCATACGCGACTTCGTGTCCGCGTGGCACAAGGTCATGAATCTTGACCGGTTCGACCGGTGACGATCCCCACCTGCCGGAGTAAGTCCTATTGGACTGCGTAGGCGCGGCCAGCCTGCCTGTCGTCACCGAAATAGACGGAGAATGTGCCCAAATGAGCCCGCTGCGGCCTCACCCGGGCCATCCGGGCCATACGTCCGTCGAATTGCGAAGCGCGGATGCGGCACCGAACCTGCGCAGCCCTCGTCGCGGCCATCCCCACAGCGCCGACTGCGATACTCAAGACGATGGCCGAGCTCACCGGAGTGAGCCCTGTCCGAAGGGGATGCAATGCGAAACGCCAGCGAGCACGAACCGGGCGCGCTTCCCCGTCCGAAGGGGCAGACCCGCCCTGTGACCGAGATCCGCTGGGAGGAAGCCGGGGAGCAGCGCTCGGCGCTGTGGCGCTCCGAGAGCGGCTGGGAGCCGCCCCGGCGAGTGGTCATCGCCGACGACACGCTGACCGCGGATGTGGCCTACCGCCTGGCGAAATCGGGCACCGGGATGCTGTGGCGAGGGGATTTCCTGGGCGCCCGCCAGCTGCTGCAGGCACTCGGCCGGCGGGTTGACCGCGGGCGGCGCCCGGCCGACAAGGACCTCACCGCCGCCTTCCGGCGCTCACGGAGCGAGGCGCTCACCCGCGCGCAGGTGCTGGGCCTGGTGCTCGTGCCGCTCGAGGCGGACTACACGGTTCCGCTGCGCCGGGCGCCCGACGTTCGCCTGGCCTGCACCGAGACCTACGGGCCGGCCGACGGGCCGTCGGTGACCTCGCTGCGCGAGCTGATCGGTGTGATCGGGGCGCATGAGTGGCGCACGAAGGGCGTGCCGATACCGGCGCTCGGCGCCCGCATCCACCCGCACTACGGCGTGTTCTCGCCCATTCGTGGGGAGTACCTCGAGCTGGTGCAGTCCGCTCCGCTTCCCGCCGGCAGCCTGGCCTTCGACATCGGCGTCGGCACCGGCGTGCTTGCGGCCATCCTGGCCCGGCGCGGTCTCGCGCGCGTCGTCGGGACCGACCAGGACCCCCGGGCGCTGGCCTGCGCGCGCGCGAACATCCAGCGCCTGGGTCTGGGCGACCGGGTCGACATCGTCCCGGCCGACCTGTTCCCGCCGGGACGCGCCCCGCTGGTCGTCTGCAACCCGCCCTGGATCCCGGCCGCGGCGGTCACGTCGACCGACTTCGCCGTCTACGACCCCGACAGCCGGATGCTGCGCGGCTTCCTGGCCGGCCTCGCCGACCACCTCGAGCCGGGCGGGGAGGGCTGGCTGATCATCTCCGACATCGCCGAGCTGCTCGGGCTTCGCTCCCGCGCGGAGCTCCTCGGCCTCATCGACGATGCCGGCCTCGAGGTCGTGGAGAGACTCGACACCCGGCCCACGCATCCCCGCGCCGCCGACGCCAGCGACCCGCTGCACGCCGCCCGCTCGAACGAAGTCACCTCACTCTGGCGGCTGCGCGCCAGGCGCGGCGCGGCCTGAGGCCAGGCGCCAGCGCGCCCACGGCCAGACCCCGTCCATTTCGACCTCGAGCGAGAAGCTCAGGAGGATTCGGATCAGCACGATCGCGGCGAGCACCAGCACGCTCTCCACCGTTGTTGTGACGAGGATGGTGCGGATGATGTCCGCCACGATCAGCACTTCCAGGCCGAGCAGGATGGCCCGGCCGAGGTTCCTGCGCAGGCTCTGGTACGCGCCGGCCCTGGTGTCGGCCCGCAGGGCACGCGGCACGGCGACGAGGAAGGCAGCCGCCCCGCCGAACACCATGATGGCGGCGCCGACCGCCTCGACGACCTGCACCAGTGCCGTAATAACCTGCTCGAAGGTCATGGGTCCGCTCTCGCCGTTTCCTGGGACGACGATATCACCGCGCCTCCGGCCAGTATTATCGGCCCATGGACTCCGCGATCGGCGGGCGCCGCAGCAGAGGAGGCCGGGCATGGACGCACATGACATCGCGGGCCTCCTCAGCGAAATCCTGACGCTGGTCGGGCTGCTCGGCGGCGGCGGGCTCTACCTCGCCGGGCTGGCCGTTCGCGACCTGCGCGGGCGCTGGGTGCGCACGGAAGGCGTCATCGCCGGCGCCGGGCCCGGCCCGGTCATCCGGTGGTTCGACCGCACCGGCGAGGTGCACGAGTCGCCGGCGACGACGCAGGAGACCGCCATACTCGAGCCGGGCGATGACGTGCCGGTCTGGTTCCGCGCCCGTTCGCCCTGGCGCTGCCGCACGCACGCTCCGGACCACGACGGCAAGGCCCTGCGCCTGACCGGCCTCGTGCTGCTGGGCGTGGGGATCGCGGCGGCCGTCCTCGGCTTCGTGCTGCTCTTCGTCTAGGCCGCCGGCTCACCCCGTGAGGGGTCGCAAATCGACCTTCGTTGGCCGATTCAAGGTCGATTTGCGACCCCTCACGCAGGCCGGCGGGGGTACGCCCGGTAGCGGGCGCGAACCTCCGGCTCGAGGTATTCGGTGGCGTAGCTGAGCGCGGTGCGCGGCATCCGGCCGGCATGCTCGTCGAGGAAGGCAAGCAGAAGGGGGCGGTCGAGCTTGCCGACCTCGCGCAACATCCAGCCGACGGCCTTGTGGATCAGGCTTTCCTGGTCGCCGAGCAGCCGCTCCGCGAGCTCGAGCGTCGTGGTCGCGTCGCCGTGCGCGATGAAGGCGCTACTGGCGAGCATGGCGACCCGCCGCTCCCAGAGGCTGTCGCCGGCGGCGAGGTCGAACAAGACGTCGCGCGGCCGGTCGACGAGGTACTCGCCGAGCAGTGTCGGCGCGGACGCATCCACGAGGTCCCAGTTGTTGACGAGGCCGCGCCGCACGGCAGCCAGGTAGAACTCGGCGAGCCTCGTGCGTGCGACCTCGTCGCGCGTTCGGGCGCGGCTCGCGCGCCGGAACCGGCCGACCAGGAGCAGCAGGGCCGCGAGCCGGTGCTCGTGCACCTCGCTGGTGAGGAGCGTCTCGACCTCCCGCAGCCCCAGCCCGGCGAACCGCTTCACGACCAGCCGAATGTCGGGCAGCCGCAGGCCGGCGAAGACGTCGCCCTCGCCGTACTGGCCCGGCCCCGTCTGGAAGAAGCGGGCGACCTGGGCGGCGCGGTCGGGGTCGGCGAGCGCGGCGAGCGCGGCGCGCACCGCGGCGGCCGTTGCCGGATCCGTGCTCGCATCGGTGCCTTCGTCCGTAGAATCCGTCATTCCCGCACTCTAACCCGGCGATTTCTTGCAAGAAGTCGTAAGAAACGCCGCTCGCGGCCGGATATTCTGAGGATACGGCGCACCCAACGCGCCGCCCACTGCCGCGACCGCGGCGAACTCAGAGGACGGGAGGTTCCCATGTCGAATTATGTTGCAGAAGCACTGGTCGGTGAGCCCGAGGTTCTCGAGGACGTCGCGACCCACCCCGCCTGGCTGCGCCTCAAGGCCGCCGCGACCGCCCTGCAGGGCGTCCAGGCGCAGAACGGTTCGATCCCCGAGCCGTCGGCGCACCCGGATGCCGCGGCCCGCGTCGCCGTGATCACCGCCGCCATCCGGGAACTCGCCCCGCTGTTCCCGCACGACGCCGCCTATCTCGACGCCGCGGTGGCCGACTTCGACCGCTGGGCGAGCGAAGGCTTCGGCGAGCCCGACTTCTACGACGCGCTGATGGCCTTCCAGCCGCAGCAGCACCGGGTCGACGGCCTCCGCCACCTCGTGGTCTTCCCGATGTACACGCAGAACGGCAGCTCGAACCGCCTGGTCGAGGCCGTTCTGATCGCGGTCATCTGGCCGGCTTTCATTGCCGAGCTGGAGCAGGAATACACCAACGGTTTGTTCGTGCCGATCCGCTTCCTCGACTTCACTCCCGGCTACGACACGAACTCCGCGGTGCTGTTCCCCGAGACGGTCGCCATGCGCGAGATCCCGACGTTCACCTGGGGGGCGATCTTCGCCGACCGCGAGGCCGCCAGGTACCGCCGGGTCGTGCGCGCGGCATCCGAGATCACCCGTCTAGAACTGCCCGACGACGCGGCCGCGCTGCTCGACGATCAGCAGCTGGCCGAGGAGACCTTCGTCATGTGGGACCTCATCCACGACCGCACGCACATGCGCGGCGACCTGCCGTTCGACCCCTTCATGATCAAGCAGCGGATGCCGTTCTTCCTGTATTCGCTGGAGGAACTGCGCTGCGACCTGACCGCCTTCCGCGAGTCGGTCAGGATCGAACGCGACGAATCGGCCAGCCCGGAGGCCCGCAGGCACGCCAAACTCGTTCAGTACGGCGTGATCTTCGACCGGATCTTCCGGTTCTCGATCACCGGCAGCCGAACCCGCAACTACGACGGCCTCGGCGGCCAGCTGCTGTTCGCGTGGATGCACCAGCACCACGTGCTGCACTGGACCGACACCCGGCTCGCCTTCGACTGGGACGCCGTCCCGGACGTGGTGATCGCGCTCGGCGCGCAGATCGACGACCTGTACTGGGCGTCGATCGACCGCCCGAAGAAGGCGCACTGGCTGGCGGCGTACGACATGATCAGCGCCACGTTGACCCCGAACCCGGCTTCGACCTGGGCTCGCGGGCTGCCGCTCGAGGTGCTCGCCGGTCCGCCGAAGGGCTACACCGACCTGGTGCTGGACGACGAATTCCCGCTGTCCATGTTCTTCGAGGCGCTGGACAAGAAGATGAAGTCCGTCATCGAGTCGACCGTCGGGATCACCGCGCGTGGCTGATGTCCCCACCGGGGCGACGGCGCCTGCCGTCGCTGGTCGCACCGTGCTCATTGCCGGTGCGACCAGCGCGGCCGGCGTCGCCGTCTGCGCGGCGCTGTCGGCGGCGGGGGCCACGGTGCTTGCCGTCGGCTCGAACGTGGATCACCTGCAGGCGCTGAAAAGCCAGGTTCCGGATGCCGCCACCTTCGTCTACGACCTCGCCTCCTTCGCCGAGGTGCGCGCCCTGGCCCACACCGTGCACGAGGCGCACGGCCGCATCGACGGCCTCATCCACCTGGTGGGCGGCTGGCGCGGCGGGGGCGGACTGGCCGGCCAGACCGACGAGGACTGGGATTTCCTGCACGGCCGCGTCGTCACCACCCTGCGCAACACGACCCGCGCCTTCAACGACGACCTGCTTGCCTCCCCGGCGGGCCGCCTGGCGATCGTGTCCTCGGTCTCGGTCGACAAGCCGACACCGGGCGGCGCGAACTACGCGACGGCCAAGGCCGCGGCCGAAACCTGGACCCGCGCGGTCGGGCAGGGCTTCGCGAAGGCGGCCCCGGATGCCGCGGCGGTCATCTTCGTCGTGCGCGCCCTCGAGGGCCTCGAAGCCGAGCTCGCCGCGTCGGTGGTCGGCCTGTGGGACGCGCCGGCGGCATCCGTCAACAACACCCGGATCCCGCTCCACACGCGCCCAGATTGACGGTTGCGCTCGAGTTTGCCGGGCGCACCGGTCAATCTCGACCGCAACCGCCAAGGTCGGCGGGACGCGGCGTGACCACTTCGCGGGCTCAGCAGAATGGGCCAAGATGGAGGGGTGACCCAAATCCATGACCTGAACTCCCGCGGCTTCGCCTCAGACAACTATTCGGGCGTGCACCCCGAGATCCTCGAAGCCATCGTGGCCGCCAACGGCGCCCACCAGATCGCCTACGGCGAGGATGTCTACACGGCACGGCTGCAGGAGGTCTTCGCCGAGCACTTCGGCGAGGGCGTCGAGGCGTTCCCCGTGTTCAACGGCACGGGCGCGAACGTGATCGGGCTGCAGTCGATGCTGCCTCGCTGGGGCGCCGTCATCTGCACGGCCACCGCGCACATCCACTCGGATGAGGGCGGAGCGCCCGAGAAGGTCGCCGGCATCAAACTGCTCCCGATCCAGACCCCCGACGGCAAGCTCACCCCCGAGCTCATCGCCCAGGAAGCCTGGGGCTGGGGTGACGAGCACCGCGCCCAGCCGCTGGTGGTCTCGATCACGCAGTCCACCGAGCTCGGCACGGTCTACACGGTCGACGAGGTGCGGGCGATCGCCGACTACGCGCACGCGAACGGCATGAAGCTGCATATGGACGGCGCCAGGATCTCCAACGCCGCAGCCTCGCTCGGCGTGCCGTTCCGCGCCTTCACCCGCGATGCCGGCGTCGACGTGCTCAGCTTCGGCGGCACGAAGAACGGCCTGATGTACGGCGAATGCGTGGTCGTGCTGAACCCGGACGCCTCCGAGGGCCTGATCTACCTGCGAAAGCTGAACATGCAGCTGTCCTCGAAGATGCGCTTCATCTCGGCCCAGTTCATCGCCCTGCTCGGCGGCGACCTGTGGCTGCGCAACGCCGGACACGCCAACGCCATGGCCGCCCGGATGCGACTGGCGCTCGAACACGGGATCGCGACGGGTTCGATCACCGGCGTCAGGTTCAGCCAGCTCAGCCAGGCTAACTCCATCTTCGCGGTGATCCCGCCCGGCATCGGCGACCGGCTGCGCGAGTCCTTCCGCTTCTATGACTGGGATGCGGCGACCGGCGAGGTGCGCTGGATGTGCGGCTTCGACACGCACGAAGAAGACATCGACGCCTTCGTCGCCGCGCTGGAGCGGGAACTCGCGGTCCGATGAGCATCTTCGCCGCCAGGCCGTGGCTCGGCGCCTACGCGCCCGGCGTGCCGACCGCGGTCGAGTCATCGACGCAGACCCTCGTCGACATGATCGACGGCTCGGTCGCCCGGTTCGGCGACCGAGTCGCCCTCGACTTCTTCGGCGCGACCACGAGCTACCGGCGCCTCGGCGACCAGGTAGCCCGGGTGGCGAACGGGCTGCGCCGCCTGGGCGTGAAACCGGGCGACCGGGTGGCGCTCGTGCTGCCGAACTGCCCGCAGCACGTGGTCGCGTTCTACGCGGTCCTGCGCCTGGGCGCGATCGTCGTCGAACACAACCCGCTCTACACCGAGCGGGAGCTCCGCCACCAGTTCGAGGACCACGGCGCACAGGTCGCGATCGTCTGGGACAAGGTCTACGCCACCGTGCGCGACTTCCCGAAGGACATGGGGGTGTCGAAGGTCATCGCCGTCGACCTCACCCAGGCCATGCCCCTGGGCAAGCGGCTGCTCCTGGCCCTGCCGATCCCGAAGGCGCGCGCCTCCCGATCGGCCCTGACCATCGGTCGCCTCCCGTCGGATGCCCTCGACTGGGATTCCCTCGTCGGCTCCCGCCGGCTGCGCCCCTCGCACCCTCGGCCCAGCGTCGGCGACATCGCCGCGCTCCAGTACACCAGCGGCACGACAGGCGCCCCGAAGGGCGCCATCCTCACCCACTTCAACCTCCGCACTAACGCCCTCCAGGGCGAGGCGTGGGTGCAGGGGCTCCGCCCGGGCGAGGAGGTCGTCTACGCGGTCCTGCCGATGTTCCACGCCTACGGGCTGACGCTCTGCCTGACCTTCGCCATGGGCACGGGCTCCCGGCTCGTGCTGTTCCCGAAGTTCGACGAGGGCCTGGTGCTGGATGCCGCCCGGCGCACCCCGCCGACGTTCATGCCGGCCGTTCCCCCCATCTACGACCGACTGGTCACGGCTGCCGCGAAGCGCAAGATGAGCCTGCGCGGCATCCGTTTCTCCATCTCCGGGGCGATGAGCCTGCCCGTGGCGACCGTGCAACGATGGGAGGACGACACCGGCGGCTGGCTGGTGGAGGGCTACGGGATGACCGAGACCTCACCGGTCGCGCTCGGCAACCCGATCGGGCCGAGTCGGCGCCCCGGCACGGTGGGCGTGCCGTTCCCGAGCACCGAGATCCGCGTTGTCGACCCGGACGACCCTACCGTGGATCGCGGATTCGACGAGGAGGGCGAACTGCTCATCCGGGGACCGCAGGTGTTCTCCGGATACTGGAACCGGCCGGAGGAGACCGCCGAAGCGCTTCTTCCGGGCGGCTGGCTGCGCACGGGTGACATCGTCAGCGTCACCCCCGACGGCTTCGTCACGGTCGTCGACCGGATCAAGGAACTCATCATCACCGGCGGGTTCAATGTGGCCCCCTCGGAGGTCGAAGCGGCCCTGCTCTCCCATCCCGCCGTTCAGGATGCCGCCGTCGTCGGGCTGCCGAGCAAGGCAGGCGGCGAGGACGTCGTGGCCGCGGTCGTGCTCAAGCCGGGCGCGAGCCTCGACGTGGACGCCCTGCGGGACCACTGCCGCACCCGCCTGTCCGCGTACAAGGTTCCGAGGAACGTCGTCCAGGTCGAGGACCTGCCGCGTTCCCTGATCGGCAAGGTGCTGCGCCGCCAGGTGCGCGAGAGTCTTTCCGAGAAGTAGGTCGCCCGCGAGGGCGCCTCCCTTTCGCCGAACTGTGAGTTTGGACCCTTCGCGAGGCCAACGAAGGGTCCAAACTCACAGTTCGGCGAGGTGGCTATATGCGGGTGCATGGAATATGGCGACGACGATCGCGTTTAGACAGGTGGGTCAGTGTTGCCCCGCCCCCGTGTTCCAACCGAAGGACAGCACCCCATGACCCTGATCACCGATTCCATCAGCCGCGCCGCCGACACGGCCTCGCCCATCCTCCCGGTTCTCGCCGAGCGCTGGAGCCCGCGCGGCTACGATTCCGCCGCGGTCATCGACGAGACCACCCTGACCACGGTGCTCGAGGCCGCCCGCTGGGCGCCGTCGGCCAGCAACATCCAGCCCTCGCGCTACATCGTCGCCCGTCGCGGCTCGGCGAGCTTCGGCACCATCCACGCCGCCCTGATGGGCTTCAACCGGGCCTGGGCGGATGCCGCCTCCGTCTTGATCGTGAACGTCGCCGAGCTGGACATCGACGACACCCGCCAAAACCCGTGGGCCCGGTACGACCTCGGCCAGGCCGTCGCCCACCTGACGATCCAGGCGCAGCACGAGGGCCTGCACACCCACCAGATGGGCGGCTATGACGCCGCCGCGCTCGCGCTGGCCTTCGGGCTGGCCGACAACCAGGCGATCGTGTCGATCACGGCCATCGGCGTGCTCGCCGATGTCGGCACCCTCTCGAAGGAGCTGCTCGAGCGCGAATCCGCGCCGCGCACGCGCAAGCCCCTCGCCGACCTGCTCCTCGTCAACGACTGACCGGGCCGTTCCACGTTCAGTTGCGGACAACGGACCTTCACTTCGCTGGGGAAGGTACTTTCTCCGCAACTGAATGCCGGGGAGCGTGTCGAGTTTCGCTAGGCGGCCAGGCGCGCCTGGGAACGGCGGGCCAGGCGCACGGCGCCATCCGGCACCTTCGTGTCGCGGTTCAGCCGGGCCCCGTGGCCGATGCGGGCGTCAGCCCCGATCCGAGAGTGGCTGCCGATGCGCACGTCGTTGCCGATGACGGCCCCACGGCCCACGTGCACGTCGTCGCCGATGAAGGCCAGGCTGCCGATCCGCGCACCCTGGTCGATCCAGCTTCCCTGGCCGATCCATCCTCCGCGGGCGACGCGAGCCTCGGCCTCCACATACGTCGTGGACGCGATGAACGTGCTGTCCTCGACGTTCGCCCCCGGCGCCACCAGCCCGCCGCCGTTGGCGTGCCTACGGTACTTCGTGACCGTGCCGGCGGCGTCTTCTACTTCTTCGATCTTCCGTGTCATTGCCTCTCCCCGGACGCGTCATGCGCGTCGTGCGTTCGGACGCGTGGTGCGCGTCGCTGGCTTTAACACGCGGGCGGCACGGTTGATTCCCCGGCCGGCCCGACCTCAACCGGCCGGCCCGACCTCAACCGGCGGGTCTGCCCTCAACCGGCGGGTCTGGGCGAGACGCCGTGGGCTTCCGGGCGGACGTCGTCGCCAATCACCCGCGCGGCGGCGAGCAGCAGGGGAATGGCCCGGGCAGCGAACGCGTCGCCGACGCGGGACACCGGGCCGGAGACCGAGATGGCCGTGGGCGTCGGGGCGCCGGGGACCGCAACGGCAAAGCATCGCACGCCGATTTCCTGCTCGTTGTCGTCAATGGCGTAGCCCCGCTCACGGGTGCGGGCCAGGTCGGCCAGCAGCTCGTCAACGGTGCCGATGCTCATCTCCGTGGGCGTCGGCATGCCGGCCCGGGCGACGATGCCCCGCACCCGGTCGTCGTCAAGCTGGGCCAGGATCGCCTTGCCGACCCCCGAGTCGTGGGTGTGCACCCGACGCCCCACCTCGGTGAACATCCGCATCGAGTGCGCCGAGGGAACCTGGGCGATGTACACGACCATGTCCCCGTCGAGCATCGCCATGTTGGACGTTTCGCCCAGCTCGGAGACCAGGGAGGCCAGTTGCGGCCGGGCCAGGGCGCCGAGCTGCTTGCTCGCCCCGTCGCCCAGGCGAATCAGGCGCGGACCCAGCGCATAGCGCCGGTTGGGCAGCTGCCGGGCGTATCCGAGCGCCACCAGGGTGCGCAGGAGGCGGTGAATAGTGGGGAGCGGCAGATCGGTCGACCCGGCCAGTTCAGACAGGGTCACCTCGCGCCCGGCATCCGTGATGAGCTCCAGGAGTTCGAAGACACGCTCCACAGACTGAACGCCGCCGATAGTCTTTACCGCCATTCCCTGGCCTCCCGTGAGTGTCTGACAGAAATTTACCGCATGGCGAAATTTTTGTCTCAAATCCTAAGATACCTCAGGATTGTGGGGGCCGGCGGGGAGACCTGGGAACGGTTGTGTTTCCGCAGGATAGACAATAATATCCGTAATATGAAAGAACCTAGCGGAACGATGATGCCGCTGACACTCACTGACGCGCGCCCGGTCGCCCGCGCCGAGGAAATTCTCACCCAGGAGGCGCTGGCCTTCATCGAAGACCTGAACCGCCGCTTCGCTCCCCGACGGAGTGAACTTCTCGGCGAACGGAAGGCCAGGCGCGACACCGTGGCCGCCACGGGCAGGCTGGACTTCCTGCCGGAGACCGCCTCGGTGCGCGCCGGCGATTGGCAGGTCGCCGCGGCTCCCGCGGCCCTGCGCGACCGCCGGGTCGAAATCACCGGCCCGGCCTCGCCGGCCAAAATGGCCATCAACGCGCTCAACTCAGGGGCCCGTGTGTGGCTGGCGGACCTCGAGGATGCCAGCTGCCCGACCTGGCCCAACGTGGTCGACGGCATCCTGAACCTGCGCGACGCAGCCGCCGGAACCCTCGCCTGCACCTCGCCGGAAGGCAAGGAATACCTGCTGCGCACCGACGCCTCTCCCGCCGTGGTCATCACCCGGCCGCGCGGGTGGCACATGGTCGAACGCCACGTGCTGATCGACGGCGAGCCCGCGGTGGCAGCGCTCGTGGACTTCGGCCTGCACTTCTTCCACACAGCGAAACTGCTGCTGGCGGCTGGCCGTGGACCGTACTACTACCTGCCCAAGATGGAGAGCCATCTCGAGGCCAGGCTCTGGAACGACATCTTCGTTTTCGCCCAGGACTACCTGGGCGTGCCGCAGGGCAGCATCCGTGCCACGGTCCTGATCGAGACCATCCCGGCGGCCTTCGAAATGGACGAGATCCTCTTCGAGCTTCGCGACCACGCCTCGGGCCTCAATGCCGGACGCTGGGACTACCTGTTCAGCATCGTGAAATACTTCCGCGATGCGGGCCCGGCGTTCATCCTGCCGGACCGATCCTCGATCTCCATGACGGCGCCATTCATGCGCGCGTACACCGAGCTGCTGGTCAAGACCTGTCACCGGCGCGGCGCCTTCGCCATGGGCGGCATGGCTGCGGTCATCCCGAACCGGCGCGAACCCGCGGTCACGGAGGAGGCCTTCCGCAAGGTCAGGGCGGACAAGGTTCGCGAGGCGCTCGACGGCTTCGACGGCTCCTGGGTGGCTCACCCCGACCTCGTGCCCGTCTGCCAGGAGGTGTTCGACGACGTTCTCGGCGAGCGCCCCAACCAGCTCGACAAGGCGCGCCCCGAGGTTACCGTGACGGCGGATCAGCTGCTCGACATTGCCTCCGCGGCCGGCCAGGTGACCGAGGCCGGGCTGAGGCTGAACCTTTACGTGGCCGTGGCGTACACCGCCGCCTGGATCTCCGGAAACGGGGCCGTCGCCATCCACAACCTGATGGAGGATGCCGCGACGGCAGAGATCTCCCGGTCCCAGGTCTGGCAACAGATCCGCAACGGTGTCACGCTCAGTGACACGGGGCGCACGGTGACCCGCGAACTCGTCACCCGGATTCTCGGCGAGGAGACGGAGAGACTTCGCTCGGAAGTGGGCGAGGAGGCCTTCAACGCGTTCTACCGGCCGGCCGGCGAGCTGATTGGGGAGATCTGCCTCTCTCCGGAGTACACGGATTTCCTCACCACGCCCGCCTACGAGCTGATCGACTGACCCGTGGGCGCAGCCACCTCCCTCTCCGCCGCTGATCTGCGGCAGATTGACACCCAGCTGGCCGCCACCGACACCCTGCTGGACACGAACTACCCCGGTGACGACGGCAGCCGCCAGCCGGTGCACACCGTCTACGTCCCGGCGGACCTGTTCGCGCCGGGCCTGGCCGCCGAGTGGGGAGGGCAGGCCCTGCACGCCGCGGCCGCCCGCGGCGGCCTGGCCCGGCTGGGGTCGCTTCTGGGGTTCGCCGATGACCTCGCCGAAGCGATCTCGACTCGCGTCGAGACGAAGCTTTCGAGCGAACCGATCGAGGACCTGCGGCTGGACTTCGAGGATGGCTACGGAAACCGCGGCGACGAGGCGGAAGACGAGGACGCGGCGAACGCAGCGCGGCTGGTGGCCCGGTCGGTGGCCGAGGGCACCGCTCCGCCCTTCATCGGGATCCGCTTCAAGGGCCTGGAGACGTCCACGCGTGCCCGAGGGCTGCGCACCCTGGACCTGTTCATCTCGGGCCTGGTCACGGCGGGCGAGCTCCCCGACGGCCTGGTGCTGACGCTGCCCAAGGTCACGACGGTGGACCAGGTGCAGGCGATGGGCTACGCCGTTGGCCGGCTGGAGGACGTGCACTCGCTGCCCGCCGGCCGGTTGCGCTTCGAGGTGCAGGTTGAGACACCGCAGCTGATCCTCGGCCCGGACGGAACCTCGCCGGTGGCCCGACTGGCGCACGCTGTGCCCGGGCGGATCAGCGGGCTGCACTACGGAACCTACGACTACAGCGCCTCGCTGCAGATCTCGGCCGAATACCAGTCGATGGAGCATCCGGTCGCGGACTTCGCCAAGGAGGTCATGCAGCTGGCGGTTGCCGGCACCGGCATCCGGCTCTCGGATGGTTCCACCAACGTCATTCCGGTGGGCGACGGCGTCGATGACGCCTGGCGCTTGCACGGCCGGCTGGTTCGACGGTCGCTGGAGCGTGGCTACTACCAGGGCTGGGACCTGCACGCGGCGCAGCTGCCGAGCCGATTCGCCGCCACCTTCGGCTTCTACCGGCAGGGACTGCCCGCCGCTGCGCTCCGGCTGCGCGCGTATGCGGACCTGACCGCCCGGGACAGGGCCGCCCCGGTCGGGGCCGGAAGCGGCATCCTGGACGAGCCGGCGACGGCACGCTCCCTGGCGGGGTTCGTGCTTCGCGGTGTGCAGTGCGGCGCAGTCGGCGCCGAGGAGGCCCTGGCCGTGACCGGCCTGGGCCTGGCCAGGCTCACCCTGCTTGCCCATCCGCGATTGGATGCCGGTAGCCTTGCCGGAACTCCGGGAGCAGACGCATGAGCAACTATTATTCCCCAGAGGGCGGCCTGCCCGCCCAGACCGCGCTCCTCACCGACCGCGCGGTGGTCAAGGCGGCGTACACGGTTATCCCGAGGGGCGTGCTGCGGGACATCGTCACCAGCAACCTCCCCGGCTGGGAGAACACCCGGGCGTGGATCCTGGCCAGGCCGATCGCCGGCTTCGCCACCACCTTCGCCCAGTACATCGTCGAGGTGGCGCCCGGCGGCTGCAGCGCGAAGCCGGAGCCAGAGGCCGGCGTCGAATCCGTTCTCTTCCTCACCAGGGGCACGCTCACGCTGACGCTCGACGGCACCGAACACACGCTGGAACCGGGCGCCTATGTCTACACGGCGGCCGGGGCGCGGTGGTCGGTGAGAAACGACGGCGACGAACCCGCGACCTTCCAGTGGGTGCGCAAGGCCTACGAGCCGCTCGAGGGCTACACGGCCACGTCATTCGTCACCAGCGATGCCGCCGTGACGCCCTCGGCCATGCCGGACACGGACAACCGGTGGTCGACCACCCGCTTCGTCGACCCGAACGACCTGGCCCACGACATGCACGTCAATATCGTCACGTTCGAGCCCGGCGCCGTCATCCCGTTCGCCGAAACCCATGTGATGGAGCACGGCATCTTCGTGCTCGAGGGCAAGGCCGTCTACCGGCTCAATGACGACTGGGTCGAGGTGGAGGCAGGCGACTTCATGTGGCTGCGCGCGTTCTGCCCCCAGGCCTGCTACGCCGGCGGCCCCGGGCAGTTCCGCTACCTCCTGTACAAAGACGTCAACCGGCAGATCCGCCTGACCTGACGATGAGCGCCAGGCCTGAAGACACCGCGCCGACGGGCCCCGCGGCCCGCGGGTTCGACCTGGTCATCCGCGCCTCAAGGATCCTGACCCCCGCCGGCATCGTGTCCGCCGAGGTCGGCATCCGCGCCGGAGTGATCGCCCGGATCGAGCCGCTGGGCAGCGGTTTGGACGGGGTCAGCACGATTGAGCTGACGGCCGACGAAACCCTGATCCCCGGCCTGGTCGACACCCACGTGCACGTCAATGAGCCCGGACGCACGGAGTGGGAAGGCTTCGCGTCGGCCACCCGGGCCGCCGCGGCCGGCGGTGTCACCACGATCATCGACATGCCGCTGAACAGCATCCCGCCGACGACGACCGCCCGGGCGCTGGAACTCAAGCGCAGCGTGGCGCAGGGCCAGTGCTTCGTCGACGTCGGTTTCTGGGGCGGCGCCGTCCCCGGCAACACGGCGGAGCTGCGCGGGCTGCACGACGCCGGCGTGTTCGGCTTCAAGTGCTTCCTGCTGCCGTCGGGGGTGGACGAGTTCCCCCCTCTCGAGCCGGCCGAGATGGAGGCGGACATGGCCCTGATCAGCGGATTGAACTCCGTGCTGATCGTTCACGCCGAGGATGCCCGCACGATCGACCGGGCGCCGGCCGCCGCGGGCGACCACTACGACACCTTCCTCGCCTCCCGACCGCGGGCGGCCGAGAACCTCGCCATCGCCGACGTCATCGAACGCGCGCGCCGGACCGGTGCGCGCGCGCACATCCTGCACCTGAGCTCCTCGGACGCGCTGCCGATGATCGCCGGCGCCAGGCGCGACGGGGTGAAGCTGACGGTGGAGACCTGCCCGCACTACCTGACCCTGACGGCCGAGGAAATCCCCGACGGCGCGACGGCGTTCAAGTGCTGCCCGCCGATCCGCGAAGCCTCCAATCGCGACCTGCTCTGGCAGGGCCTGACGGAGGGCGTCATCGATTGCATCGTGTCCGACCACTCCCCGAGCACGCTTGACCTGAAAGACCCGGCGAACGGTGACTTCGCGGTCGCCTGGGGCGGGGTGTCCTCCCTGCAGCTGGGCCTCTCCCTGGTCTGGACAGAGGCCCGGACCAGAGGGATCAGCCTCGAACGGGTGCTCGGCTGGATGTCCACCACCCCGGCGAACCTCGCCCGGCTCACCCGGAAGGGACGGCTCTCCGTCGGATCCGACGCGGACATGGCCATCTTCGGCGCCGAGGACACATTCGTCGTCGACGCCCGGAAGCTCAACCACAAGAATCCGATCACTCCCTACGACGGCCGGACGCTGACCGGCGTCGTGCGCAGGACGTTCCTCTGCGGCCGGGAAGTCGACGGCCGGACGCCGACCGGCAGGCTACTGCGCCGCGGGACCTGAGCCGGCCGGCACGGTTTCGAAGCGCTGGAGCAGCTCGGCCGCCACGCTGACGGCGATGGCCGCGGGATCCTTCGAGGTGATCCCCGGCAGGCCGATCGGAGTGTGGATGCGGGCCAGATCTTCCGGCGTGTGGCCCTCGTCGGCCAGGCGCTGCTGGAAACGCCGCCATTTGGCGCTCGAACCGATCAGGCCGATGGACGCCAGCTCGGGGAACCGGAGCGCGACGTCGCAGAGCGCCACATCCTCCGCATGGTCGTGGGTCATGATCAGGACATGCGTGCCGGCCGGAAGCAGCTCGAAAACCACCTCCGGAACCGGTGCGTGATGCACGCGAAGGCGGGCAGTACTCCCGCCCAGGACGGCGAGTCGATCCTCGGCGAGCTGGTCGGCGCGGGAGTCGACCAGGTGCAGGTCCAGGTCATGGCGGCTGAGAATCCGAGCCAGCTCGAGGCCCACATGCCCCAGACCGAAGATGACGACGGCGGGCACAACCCTGATCGGTTCCACCAGCAGCACCACCTCTCCCCCACAACACTGCACGCCGTGCACGGCCGGGGCCTTGTCGCTCAGCTGGACGGTCATCAACTCCGGCTCGGCGGCATCCGCGGCAATCAGGGTCCTGGCCCGCTCGATCGCGGTTTCCTCGAGGTTGCCGCCGCCGATTGTCCCCCAGGCCTCGTGCGCGGAGACGACCATCTTCGCGCCGCCGTTCCTCGGTGCGTGCCCGCGCACCGCCGCGACCGTGACGATGACCCCGGCCAGCCGGTTCGCACGCAGATGTTCCACCGCGTCGATCCACGCCATGTCAGGTGTCCGTCAGGGCGGGAGCGCGTTCGGCGCCGCTCGTGCCCTGCGTCGGCGCCTCAGCCTCGACGGCCGCGCGCGCCGCCGTCAGGGCCCAGAACACGGCCTCGGGTGTCGCCGGGGAAGCCAGCTCCACGCTGTGCCCGGCCGGCCCGAAGCCGGCAACGGCCTGGCGCAGCGCCTCGCGGACGCTGAGGGCGAGCATCACCGGCGGCTCGCCCACGGCCTTGGAGCCATAGATCGCACCGTCTTCGGTGGCCCGCTCGAACAGCGTGACGTTGAATTCGTCCGGCATCTCCGACAGGCTCGGCAGCTTGTAGGTGCTGGCCGACTGGGTGAGCAGGCGTCCTCGACCCGGGCCGTCGCCGGCATCCCAGCGAAGATCCTCCAGGGTGAGCCAGCCGGCGCCCTGCACGAAGCCACCCTCCACCTGGCCGATGTCGATGATCGGGGACAGGGAGTCGCCCACGTCGTGCACGATGTCGACCCGGCGCACCCGGTACGCCCCCGTGAACCCGTCCACCTCGACCTCGGTCGCGGCGGCTCCGTAGGCGAAGTACTTGAACGGCTCCCCCTGCATCGCCTTCTGGTCCCAGTAGAGCCCCTCCGTTCGGTAGAAGCCGGCCGCCCACAGCTGCACGCGCTGCAGGTACGCCTCCCCCGCCACCTCGGCGAAGCCGATGTCCTGGCCGGCGCCCAGACCCAGGGCGCTCACCCTGCCGCGGGTAAACCGCACGTCCTGGGAGTGCGCGCCGAGCATCCGGCCCGCGACGTCAGCCATCCGCGCAAGAATCTGATCGCAGGCGTTCTTGATGGCGCCACCGTTGAGGTCGGAGCTGGAACTGGCCGCCGTCGCCGAGGTGTTGGGTACCTTGTCCGTGCGAGTGGGCGCCAGCCGCACCGCCGACAGGGGAACGCCGAGGGCGGTTGACGCAACCTGCAGCATCTTCGTGTGCAGGCCCTGGCCCATCTCGGTGCCACCGTGATTGATGAGCACGGATCCGTCCTTGTAGACGTGCACCAGGGCGCCGGCCTGGTTGAACGCGGTGAAGTTGAAGGAGATCCCGAACTTGACCGGCGTCAGCGCCAGCGCGCGTTTCAGGTGCGGACTGGCCGCGTTGAATGCCCGGGCCTCCTCCGTCCTCCGCGCGAGGGCGCTGCTGTGGACCAGCTGGGTCCAGATCGCGCCCAGCCGTTCGGCGTGGCGCACCGGCTGTCCGTACGGCGTCAACTGGCCCGGGGCGTAGAAGTTCTTCCGTCGAAGCTCGGCCGGGTCGATGCCGAGCAGCGGGGCGCACCGACCGAGGATGTCTTCGATCATGAACATGCCCTGCGGTCCGCCAAAGCCCCGGAACGCCGTCTGCGAGGTCTTGTTCGTCTTCACGATCCGGCCGCGGGCTTCGATCGCGGGGATCCAGTAGGCATTGTCGATGTGGCAGAGCGCACGGCTCAAGACGGGTTCGGACAGGTCGAGGCTCCAGCCGCCGTCTGCGGTCAGCGTGGCTTTCAGCCCCAGCAGCAGCCCGTCCTCGGAGAAGCCGACCCGCCAGGAGGCGTGGAACGGGTGTCGCTTGCCCGTCAGGGTCAGGTCCTGGGTTCGGGTGAGCCGCAGCCGCACCGGCCGGCCGGTCAGCAGGGCGCCGAGCGCGGCCACCGCGGCGAATCCGTGCGGCTGCATCTCCTTGCCGCCGAACGCTCCGCCCATCCGCAGGCACTGCACCGTCACCGCGTTGCTGCTGAGCCCGAGCACGTGGGCCACGATTGCCTGCGTCTCGGAGGGGTGCTGGGTGCTGCACTGCACGAACACCCGTCCGTCGTCTTCGACCTGCGCCAGCGCGGCCTGGGTCTCGAGGTAGAAGTGTTCCTGCCCTCCGACCTCACTCTCGCCCTCGAACACCCGGGCGGCCTCGGCCAGTGCCGCGTCGGCGTCTCCGCGTCGCACGGTGCGGGTCTCGCCCTGGAACGACTCGGCCGTGATGGCCTCCGACAGGGTCACCACCGAGGTCAGCACCTCATACTCGACCTGCACGGCGTCGGCGCCGAGCCGGGCGGCCTCAGTGGATTCGGCCAGGACCCAGCACAGCGCCTGACCGTAGAACATGACTTCCGTGGGGAACAACGGCTCGTCGTGCTTGATCCCGGAATCGTTGATGCCGGGCACGTCGTCGGCGGTGAGCACCCGGACGACGCCGGGAACGCCGAGGGCGCCGTCGGTGCGCAACACGCTCACGCGGGCATGGGCATGGGTGGACTGAACCGGCCAGGCGGTCAGCACCCCGGCCGTGCGGGATGCCAGGTCGTCGGTGAAGATCGCCCGCCCGGTCGCGTGCAGGATCGCGCTTTCGTGCGGCACGGGCAGGCCGACCGCCGGGTCGACCGGGCGATCCGAGAGGGCACTCATGACAGGGCCTCCCCGGTGGCTTCGGTGTAGAACTTGAGCATCGCCTGGACGAGCATGGCCTTGCGGTAGGCGGCGCTTGCCCGGTGGTCGTCCAGGGGGGTCCCCTCGTCGCCGAGCGCGGCCGCGGCCCTGCGCACGGCCGGGGCCGCCCACGGTTGGCCTTCCAGGGCCTGCTCGGTTGCCCGCGCGCGCAGCGGGGTTGCCGCCACGCCGCCCAGGCCGATGCGGGCCCGTGTCACCAGGCCGTCGTCGACGTCGATGGCGAAGGCCACGGCCACACTCGAGATGTCGTCGAACCGGCGCTTCGCTATTTTGTGGAACGCGGTGGTCCCCGCCAGCGGCAGCGGTATCCGGATCGCCCGGAGAATCTCGTCCGGGCGGCGCACGGACCTGCGATAGCCGGTGAAGTAGTCGCTGAGCTCGACCTCGCGCTCGCCCACCGTCGAGGCCAGGACGACCACCGCGTCCAGGGCCAGGAGGGCCGGCGGGCTGTCGCCGATGGGAGAGCCGGTGCCCAGGTTGCCGCCGAAGGTCGCACGATTGCGGATGAGCCGGGACGCGAACTGGGGGATCATGTCGCCAAGCAGAGGCACCCGGCCGGCCAGGGCGCTCTCGACCTCAGACAGCGGCACGGCCGCGCCGATCTCGATGAACCGGTCCCCGAATTCCAGGGTGCGAAGCTCCCCGATCGCATCGATGGCGAGCACGAGCGGGCTGCGGCGGCCGCGCAGATTGACTTCCACGCCCCAGTCCGTCGACCCGGCGATCAGCACCGCGGTCGGATTCTCGGCCAGCAGGCCGACCGCCTCGGCCAGCGTCCGCGGGCGCACGAATTTCCCGTCGGGAGCCTCCAGCACCGTTGCCGCCGGCCGCGGGGGCGGGAGGTCCCGCCGGGCGGCGAGCTCGTCGCCGGCCTGCGGGGCGCCGAGGGCGTAGGCGGCGTCGCGGATCGGGCGGTACCCGGTGCACCGGCAGAGATTGCCGGCCAGCGCATGAAGATCGAACCCGTTCGGGCCGCGTTCTCCGCACGGGGCATCGTCGCTGAGGTCGCCTCCCGGCTGCCGGTCCCGCCGGTAGAATTCGGCCGCCATGCTGCAGGCGAAACCCGGAGTGCAGTATCCGCACTGGGAGCCGCCTGCTGCGGCGAGTCCGGCCTGGACCGGGTGAAGCGCTGCCGGCGTGCCCAGTCCCTCTGCTGTCACCAGCTCCTGGCCGTCGAGCGCCGCGACCGGGATCAGGCACGCGTTGACCGCCGCCCAGGCGGTGCCGCCCGAACCGTCGGCCTGGCCGACGAGCACTGCGCACGCGCCGCACTCACCCTCGGCGCAGCCTTCCTTGCTGCCGGACAGGCCGTTCTCCCGCAGCCACTCGAGGGCCGTCGCGTGTGCACGCACACCGGCCAACGAGCGTCGTTGCCCGTTCACAGTCACGCTGGATTCATAGGTCACACTGGATTCATAGTTCACGCTTGGATCATCCATGGTCCCCGCTCCTTTTCGTACCTTCCCCCAGGATGACAATGTAAGCCATCGTGACGACGGGCACACTGACATCCCGGACCTAATATGCGATCCGGTCGGGGGTGCTCAGCCAGACGCTGAAGGGTTCCGTGGCGTCATCGCCGAGGCCGATCCGCTTGATCGGCATGATGCTGTCCTCGCCGCCGGGGTTCTCGAAGTAGTCGTAGAAGACCGCGTCATCGAACCCCGCTCCGGCCGCATCGTCACGGTCGGCCGCGAAGAACACCGTGCCGATGCGCGCCCACAGGGCCGAGGAGAGACACATCGGGCACGGTTCGCAGCTCGCGTACAACGTCGCCCCGGTGAGGTCGAACGTGCCGAGACCCTGGCAGGCCGCCCTGATTGCGGTCACCTCGGCATGGGCCGTGGGGTCCAGGTTCGCGGTGACCCGGTTCACTCCCTCGAACACGCGGCCGTCCGGCGCGACGACGAGGGCCCCGAAAGGCCCGCCGCTGCTCCGGACGTTGTCGGTGGCGAGTTGCACGGCCTGCCTCAGCAGCAGTGCCTCCTGGTGCGATGCATCCATGGGACTGGGCTCCTTAATTCTTTTGAACCGTGAATTCCGGGACTAACAGAAGCCGGCCATGCCCTCCCAGGCGGCTGCGGCATCGGTTGCGTCATCGCGCTGCACGACGGCCTCGATCAGGCCGTACGGGCGGTCGGCGGCGAAGAAGACCTCGCCGGGGTTGTCGAGGTCGAACGGCGAGAGGTCGACCAGGTAATGGTGGCGGTTGGGCATCGAGAACTTGATCTCGTCGATCTCGGGGTGAGCCTCGAGAACGGCCTTGCCCATCTGGAACAGGGTCTGCTGCAGGGCGTGGGAATGCTTGTCGGCGAAGGCCCTGAGCAGCACGCGTCGCACGTCCGCGTAGACCGCGTCGTAATCGAGCCCTGCGGTGTTGTAGCGCCAGCGGGCGGTGACCGAGGTGGCGAGGATGCGATCGGTGGCGTCCTGCAGGGTCGTGTACACGTCGCGGGGGAAGCCGGTGAACTGCGACCCGGTGGATTTGAGCACCGAGAGGTCCTTCAGGCCGGCGATGACCGTGGGTGCGCCGCCTCCGTCGATCGTGACGGTGGCGGTGCGGATTTCGGTGCCGCCACGGACGAAGGCGTGGTCATGGGTGCTTTCGCCGTCTTCGTTGCCCATGTCGATGTGGGCCCAGGAGTACTTTTCGGCCGCCCAGCGGCCGCCGGTGACCCACTCGAAGTCGTCAACGAAATGCCGGGCGAGGCGAAGGAGGAGATCCTCGGGGGCGCCGACGCCGTCCCTGGCGAAGGCGAAGGCCGTGTTCTTCTGGGTGTCCGTGGCAATGACGTGCGCGTTGTCGCCCTCGACGTGGGCCGCCTCGAAGTCGCCGCGCAGCTGGGAGGTGATGCTCAGGTCTTCGATCTCGTGGCGCGCCGTGTCCCTGGTCACCTTGACGAGGCGCACCTCGGCCTTCCCATACTGGTTGGCGCCGAGAACGATGCTGCCGTGTGCCATGGTCAGCTTCCCCTGTAGGTCGAGTATGCGAATGGGCTGAGCAGCAGAGGTACGTGGTAGTGCTGCGCGGGGTCGGTGACCTCGAAATCGATCGACACCACGGGGTAGAACGTGTCTCGGCTGGTTCCGGCGAAGTATTCGCCGGTGGCGAAGCGCAGCCGGTAGGTTCCGCGCTCGAGCAGCTCCGGACCGAGGTCACTCACGCGGCCATCGGCGGCGGTTCGGCCGGCAGCGATCTCGGTGCCGTCCACGTCCAGCAGGGAGACGGCGACGCCTCCGGCCGGACGACCGGTGGCGGCATCCAGAATATGAGTACTGACATGACTACGGAGCTGGCTCACGACGTCAGGATTCCTTCCAGACGGAGCACGGCGATCTCGCGCAGCTGATCCGCGACGACGGGGATCTCCTCCTCGGGTGAGTGCGTCAGCCGGCTCCGCAGCGCAGCAAGGATCTCCTCCGGCGTGCGCCGCGCAGCCCGGATCAGAAAGACTCGCCCGAATCGTTCCTCATAGGCGCGGTTGCCCGCGGCAAGCGCCTCCGCGACGGCGGTGTCCCCTGGATCGATTCCGGCCTGTTCCGAACGGGAGAGCGAGGCTTCGGCGTGCGCGCCGCGCGCCCGCTCCCCGATCCGGGGGTGGCGGGCGAGGGCTCCGTCGATTTCGGCGATCGTCCAGGGCGCTGCGATGTGCCGCGCCACCGTGAGGAGCTCCTCCACGTCGGAGTACGGGCGGGCGTCGACGACGCCATCGACCCACCGGGCGATCTGCACGCACGGGCGCACGGCATCCCGAGCCTGCTCGCGGTCGAGGAGGTTGAACTGTTCAAGCGTCATTGCTTGTTCCCCCTGGCGTAACTTCCACAATGAGAAAGCGCTATGTCATTGCAAGTGAAGTGGCTGGGGGTGGGTCTGTCAAGCATCGACCCGGCCAGGTGCCGCACGAGCGGCACCTGGCTTTCGGGCCGCTAGGGGCGGAGCAGAACCTTGATCGCGCGGCGTTCGTCCATGGCGGCGTAGGCTTCCGCGACCTCCGCCAGCGGCAGTTCGAGGTCGAAGACCCGGCCCGGGTCGATGGCGCCGGAGAGCACCTCGGGCAGCAGCTCCTCGACGTAGCCGCGCACGGGCGCGACGCCGCCGTTGAGGCCGACGTTGCGGCCGAACAGCGGGCGCACGGCGATGGGGCCGCCGGTGGGAACGCCGACGTAGCCGACCATGCCGCCGGGCCTGGCCGACTCGATCGCCTGGTCCATCGACTCCTTCGTGCCGACGCATTCGAGCACGCAGTCCGCGCCGATGCCGTCGAAGAGCTCGCGGATGCGGGCGACGCCGGCCTCGCCACGCTCCTCGACGATGTCGGTCGCCCCGAACTCGCGGGCGACCGCCTGCCGGTCCGCGTGGCGGGACATGGCGACGATCCGGGATGCGCCGAGGCGCTTGGCCGCGATGATGGCGCACAGGCCGACCGCGCCGTCGCCGACGACGACGACCGTGCTGCCCATGGTCACGCCGGCCGAGACGGCCGCGTGGTGGCCGGTGCCCATGACGTCGGAAAGGGCGAGCAGGCCGGGAATCTGGGCGTCGTCCGGCATCGACGGGGTGGCCACGAGCGAGCCGTCGGCGTGCGGCACGCGCACCTTCTCGCCCTGCGCGCCGTCGGCGAAGCCGCCGAGCTGGTCGTCGGATCCCCACCAGCCGCCGTTCAGGCAGGAGGTGCTCACGCCGTTCCGGCAGTTGATGCAGGTGTTGTCGCAGTCGTAGAACGGCGCGATGACGAAGTCGCCCACGGCGACCGTCTTGACATCCGGGCCGATTTCCTCGACCACGCCGACGAATTCGTGGCCGATCCGGTGCGGCTCGGTCGTGGGCTGCACTCCCCGGTAGGGCCAGAGGTCCGAGCCGCAGACGCACGCGGCGACGACGCGCACGATGGCGTCACCCCCGGTGGAGAGGATCGGGTCGGCTACTTCTTCCAGGCGGACGTCTCTCTCGCCGTAAATCACTGTTGCACGCATCCCCCGAGCCTAACCCCCGCGGGCCCGAGGGATCGCTGGACGGTCTAGAGCTCGACGTCGTCGACGTCCTCTTCGCCGGAGGGCACGGGCGGGGCGGCGGCGGATGCGACGGTGAGCGAGTCCCCGTCCGGTGCGAGTTCGACCCGAACCGTGTCACCGTCGCGAACCTCGCCGGACAGCAGCGCCCGGGCCAGCCGGTCGTCGATTTCTTGCTGCATCAGCCTGCGCAGCGGACGCGCGCCGTAGATCGGGTCGTATCCGCGCTCGGCCAGCCAGGCCCGGGCATCCGGGGTCACGGCCAGGTCGAGCCTGCGCTCGGCGAGCCGCCGCTGCAGCCGGTCGACGTTCAGCTCCACGATCCGGCCGAGATCCTCCATCGACAGCGACGAGAACACCACGATGTCGTCGAGGCGGTTCACGAACTCGGGCTTGAAGGACTTGCGCACCAGGTCCCGGACGGCGGTTTCCTTCTGCTCGGGCGAGAGCGTCTGGTCGACCATGAACTGCGAACCGAGGTTCGAGGTGAGCACCATGATCGTGTTGCGGAAGTCGACGGTGCGGCCCTGGCCGTCGGTGAGCCGGCCGTCGTCGAGCACCTGCAGCAGCACGTCGAACACCTCAGGGTGCGCCTTCTCTACCTCGTCGAAGAGGATCACAGAGTACGGCCGCCGGCGCACGGCCTCGGTGAGCTGCCCGCCCTGCTCGTACCCGATGTACCCGGGGGGCGCCCCGACCAGGCGCGATACGGAGAACTTCTCGCCGTACTCGCTCATGTCGATGCGCACCATCGCCTTCTCGTCGTCGAAGAGGAAGTCGGCGAGCGCCTTGGCCAGCTCCGTCTTGCCCACGCCGGTCGGGCCGAGGAACAGGAACGACCCGGTGGGCCGGTCTGGGTCGGAGATCCCGGCCCGGGTGCGGCGCACGGCGTCGGCAACCGCGCGCACGGCATCCTTCTGGCCGATCAGCCGGTGGGCGAGCTCGCCCTCGAGGTTCAGCAGCTTCTCGGTCTCGCCCTGCAGCAGGCGGCCCACCGGGATGCCGGTCCAGGCCGCGACCACGGCGGCGATGTCCTCGGCGGTGACGTGGTCGTTGACCATCCGCGGCCCCTCCGACTCGGTCTTCTCCGCGGCGGCCAGCTCCCGCTGCATCACCGGGATATCGCCGTAGAGCAGGCGGGACGCCTTCTCCAGGTTGCCCTCCCGCTGGGCGCGGTCGGCCTCGCTGCGCGCGGAGTCGAGCCGTTCCTTGAGTTCGCCGACCCGGTTGAGCGAGGCCCGCTCCGTTTCCCAGCGCGCCTGCAGCTCGGAGAGCTTCTCCTGGCGCTCGGCGAGGTCTTCGCGCAGCTTCTGCAGGCGCAACCTGGACGCGTCGTCCTTCTCCTTCTTGAGGGCGAGTTCCTCGAGCCTGAGCCGATCGACGCCGCGCCGCAGCTCGTCGATCTCCACCGGGGCAGAGTCGATTTCCATCCGCAGCCGGCTCGCCGCCTCGTCGATCAGGTCGATGGCCTTGTCCGGCAGCTGCCGGGCCGTGATGTACCGGTTCGACAGGGATGCCGCCGCCACGAGCGCCGAGTCGGCGATCGACACCTTGTGGTGGGCCTCGTAGCGCTCCTTGAGCCCGCGGAGGATGGCCACGGTGTCTTCGACGCTCGGCTCGTCCACGAGCACCGGCTGGAACCGGCGCTCGAGCGCGGCATCCTTCTCGATGAACTCGCGGTATTCGTTCAGGGTGGTCGCGCCGATCAGGCGGAGTTCGCCACGGGCGAGCATGGGCTTGAGCATGTTGGAGGCCGCCACGGAGCCCTCGCCGCCGCCGGCGCCCATCAGGGTGTGCAGCTCGTCGACGAAGGTGATGATCTCCCCCTCCGCGTCGTTGATCTCCTTGAGCACGGCCTTCAGCCGCTCCTCGAACTCACCGCGGTACTTCGCGCCGGCGACGAGCGCGGCCAGGTCGAGGGAGACGAGCTGCTTGCCCTTGAGCGAATCGGCGACGTCGCCGGCTACGATGCGCTGGGCCAGCCCCTCCACGACGGCGGTCTTGCCCACGCCGGGTTCCCCGATGAGCACCGGGTTGTTCTTCGTGCGGCGGGTGAGAACCTGGCTCACCCGGCGAATCTCGGCATCGCGGCCGATCACCGGGTCGAGCTTGCCCGTGCGGGCGATTTCGGTGAGGTTGACCCCGTAGAGCTCCAGGGCGCTCTTCGCTTCCTCCTGGGGCGGCTGCTGTCCGGCTTGCATCGCGAGGGTCTCCTTCAAAGTTGAGTCTGATTGGCTCAGGTTTATCGAGGTTGGGCGATTCCCGCTAGGGCGGACTCTCTCCAGGCCTCCCAGCCGCGCGTGAGAGACTGGACGTCGACTTACGTACGGATTTCCTCCCACTATGGCCCATACCCTCAGCTCGCACGAGATTGCCCTGCTCGTCGGCAGCCAGGCCTTCTCCCGCGGCGAGCGCTACGTGCGCAACGGACACGTGCAAAAACAAACCTGGTTCGGTTCCGGCACCCAGCTCTTCGGACAGGTGCGGGGCACTCGCCCCGAGCCCTATTCGGTGACCGTGTCGTTCACGGTGAACGCCGCCGGGCAGGCCAGCCGGGCCACGGGCGTGTGCACCTGCCCGGTCAAGCGCAACTGCAAGCATGTCGCCGCCCTGCTCCTGGCCAGCCGGGATTCCCCGGCGGACGGCCCCGATGCCCCGATTCAAGAACGCCGGATGCCGGCCTTCGAGCCCGGGGCCCGGCCTGCCGCGCCCAGGGCGCCCTCGCAGCAGGGCGTCTCGGCCGTCCGCGCCAAGCTCGCCCTGCAATTCGAGCTGCTCGCCCCGATCAGCACCGGCTGGTACGCGGCCGGGCGCACGCGTCCGGCGCGGCGCCTGGGCATCCGCCCGATGGTGATGGGCAGCGGCGGCTCCTGGCTCCGCGGCGGCCTGACCTGGGACAACCTGCTCTACTCCCTCGACTCGCTCGATGCCACCCACGTGTCGATCCTGACCTCCCTGCGCGCGCTGTATGCGGCGGGCCGGGGCTACCGCGCCCCGGCCGACAACTGGTTGCACCTCGACGACGCCGGGAACGAGGACCTCTGGGAGATCCTCGACACGGCCCAGGGCGCCCGGATGCCGCTGGTCTACGCCAACCCGGCGCAGGATCCGGTGGTGCTCTCGTCTGCTCCGGCCACCCTGGCGGTCGACATCAGTCGCGGCGAAGCCGGGCTCGCGCTCACGCCGACCGTCACGCTCGCCGGCCGGCGCCTCGATCGGCAGCACCTCGGTTTCCTCGGCGATCCGGCGCACGGGCTGTTCGCCTGGGACGGGCCCGGCGGCGAAGCGGCCCCGGGCGGCGATGTCCGGCTCACCCTCGCGCAGCTCTCCCACCCGGTCAGCGCCCAACTGCGCGCCCTCGCCGAGAGCGCGGACCGTCTGGTGCGTTCGAACGACGAGGATGCCTTCCTCGCCCAGGTCTACCCGTTCCTGCGGCGGCAGGGCGCGGTGACCAGCCGCGACGGGTCGTTCGACCTGCCCGACATCCCTCGCCCCGTGCTGGCGCTGGCGATCACGCACTCCGACGAGACCGCGGCCGGCCCGCGGATCGGCGTGCGCTGGGACTGGCGCTACCTGGCCCCGGGCGACTCGCCCGCGGCGGTGTCCGGTTCCCGGCGCCCCCTGTGGCCGTGGCCGGGCGACACGGCCTTCCGCGACGAGGGTCGTGAGGCGGATATCCTGAACGCGCTGGGCCCCGCGCTCGCCCGGTTCCCGACCATCGCGCCCCAGCACCGCGGCGCGCCCCGGCTGAACGCGTCGGCGGGCCTCGCCGGAGGCGCGATGATCGCGTTCCTGGACGCGGTGCCCGAGTTCACCCGGTCCGGCGACGTGGTCGTAGAGGTGATCGGCGACGCCCCCGACTACCGCGCCGCGGAGCAGCCGCCGGTGATCAGCCTGGCCACGACAGACCGGGCCGACAGCCGCGACTGGTTCGACCTGGCCGTGACGGTGAGCATCGACGGCGAGAGCATCCCCTTCGACGCGCTCTTCCGGGCCCTCGCCGCCGACCGGGACGTGATGATCCTGCGCAGCGGCACGTACTTCAGCCTCGACCGGCCCGAGCTGCACCAGCTCCGGCGCCTGATCGAGGAGGCGCGCGCGCTGCAGGAGCCGGGCTCGGCCGCGCTCGGAATCAGCCGGTTCCAGGTGGACCTCTGGGACGAGCTGCAGGCGCTCGGCGTGGTGGCCGCCCAGGCGGCCGCCTGGCGCGAGACGATGGCCGGCCTGGCCGCGACGGTGTCGACGGATGCGACGGCGCTGCCCGAATGCCCCCTGCCGAGCGGCATCCAGGCCACGCTGCGCGGCTACCAGCAGGCCGGCTACGACTGGCTGAGCTTCCTCTACGACCACCAGCTGGGCGGCATCCTCGCCGACGACATGGGGCTCGGCAAGACGCTGCAGGCGATCGCCCTGATCGCCCGGGCGCGCGAGCAGGGCGCCGGGCGGGACGAGCCGGGTGCCCGACCCCCGTTCCTGGTCGTCGCGCCGACCAGCGTGGTGCCGAACTGGTCCGTCGAGTGCGCCAGGTTCGCGCCGGGGCTCACCGTGGCGACGATCACCCAAACGGCCCGCAAGCGGGGTACCGTCCTGGCGGACGTGATCGCCGGCGCGGATGTCGTGATCACCTCGTACACGCTCTTTCGGCTGGACTTCGAGGAGTACAACGCCCGGGAGTGGGCCGGCCTGCTGCTCGACGAGGCGCAGTTCGTCAAGAACCACCAGTCCCGCGCGCACCAGTGCGCCCGCCGCCTGTCGACGCCGTTCAAGCTGGCGATCACCGGCACGCCGCTCGAAAACAACCTGATGGAGTTTTGGTCGTTGCTCTCGATCACCGCGCCGGGTCTGTTCCCGAGCCCGAGCCGGTTCGCCGAGTACTACCGGAAACCGATCGAGAAGGAGTCCGACGGCGACCGGCTGGACCAGTTGCGCCGGCGCATCCGCCCGTTCATGCTGCGCCGCACGAAGGACGAGGTGGCCCGGGACCTGCCGGCCAAGCAGGAGCAGGTGCTCGAGCTCGAACTGCACCCGAAGCACCGCAAGGTCTACGAGACGCACCTGCAGCGGGAGCGGCAGAAGGTGCTCGGGCTGATCGGCGACCTGGGCGCGAACCGGTTCGAGATCTTCCGGTCGCTGACCATGCTGCGCCAGCTCAGCCTCGACGCCAGCCTCTACGACCCGGCCTACGAGGGAATCCCCTCGACCAAGCTCGACGCCCTGCTCGAACTGCTCGCCGACACCGTGGCCGAGGGGCACCGCACCCTCATCTTCAGCCAGTTCACCCAGTACCTCGGCAAGGCCAGGGACCGCCTGGACGCCGCCGGGATCTCTTACGCCTACCTCGACGGCAAGACGCGCAACCGGGCGCGGGTGATCGCAGACTTCAAGGAGGGCGACGCCTCGGTCTTCCTGATCAGCCTCAAGGCGGGCGGGTTCGGCCTCAACCTGACCGAGGCGGACTACGTCATCCTGCTCGACCCCTGGTGGAACCCGGCGACCGAGGCGCAGGCCGTCGACCGCGTGCACCGGATCGGCCAGAGCAAGAACGTCATGGTCTACCGGCTGGTCTCCAGGGACACGATCGAGGAGAAGGTGATGGCGCTCAAGGCCGCCAAGGCCCGGCTGTTCGACAGCGTGATGACGACCGGCGCCGCCCACGGCACCGCGCTCTCGACCGCCGACATCCGCGAGCTCCTGGCCTGAGGGCGGGGCGCGCCGGTTCCGGCGGGCTTGCCGAGCCGCCGCACGCGGAGCGTCCGCCCAGCCGGCCACGGCAGAATGGTCGGGTGAGCCCCACCACGACCTTCGCCCTGATCCGCCACGGCCAGACCGCCTGGAACGCCCAGCAGCGCATCCAGGGCGCGACCGATATCCCGCTCAACGACACCGGCCGGGGGCAGGCGACGGATGCCGTCACGGCCCTGTCCGGTTACGACTGGGACTTCCTCGTCTCCTCGCCGCTCTCCCGCGCGGCCGAGACGGCCGACCTCATCGCCGCGGGGCTCGAGCTCGACGTCACCCGGCGCATCCCGGGCCTCGTCGAGCGCGACTACGGCCCGGCCGAGGGGCTCCGCGCGGGCGACGAACTCGAGGCGCTCCGGTTTCCGGGCGGCTTCCACGGCGCGGAGAGCGAGTCCGACGTCGCCGAACGCGCAATCGACAGCCTGGAGTTGCTCGCCCGGGAACACCCCGGGGCGCGCATCATCATCGTCACCCACGGCACGCTCATCCGGCTCGCCCTCACGAAGGCGTTCGCCCGGGACGTGGACACCATCGACAATGCCGCGCTCACCCTCGTGCGCCACCACGCCGACGCCTGGCACCTCGACCTCCTGAACGGAATCCCCCTCTCCTCCCCCCGCGAAACCGCAGTTGTGCGCGTTAAAACGCCCGAATAACGCGCACAACTGCGGTTTCGCGGGGTGAGTTAGCGGGTTGAGACGGTGACGGTGAATTTGGCGTTGCGAGCGACCTGGTGCGTCGGGCCGACGATGCGGGTGAGCGCGGGGCGGTAGCCGAGGTGGGTGTTCCAGACGGTCCACAGCTCCCCGCCGGGCCGGAGCACGCGCGCGGCATCCTCGAAGAGCTTCAGCGCGATCCCGGCGTGCACCGACGAGCCGATGTGGAAGGGCGGGTTCAGCACAATCAGCTCGGCCGAGGCATCCGGTCGGCTGCCGAGCGCGTCGTCCCGCACGACACGCACCCGTTCGGTCACGCCGTTGGCCTCCATGGTGGCCCGGGCGGATGCGACGGCCGCGGCCGACTGGTCGGTGGCGATCAGCCGCAGCCCGGGGCGGCGCCGGGCCAGGGCTGCCGCGAGCACGCCGGTGCCGCAGCCGAGGTCGATGGCCGACCCGGCATCCGGCTTCATCCGGTCGAGGAACTCCAGCAGGAATCGCGTGCCGATGTCGATCGTAGTGCCCGCGAAGGCCGCCCCGTGCGCGCAGACTGTGAGCGACAGCCCGGGGGCCAGGTCGTCGTGCCGCGCCACCCGCGGCCAGGCCGGCGCGTCGGTCACCGGCAACGGCGCCGAGGCGATCAGCACCCGGGACTTCTGCCGGGCCGGCGAGACCCGCAGTTCGCCGAAGTGGCGGCCCAGGACCTCGTTCATGGCGATGGTCATGTGTTTGATCCGCCCGCCCGCGAACACGCGCACGTGCGGCGACGCGAACCGGCGCACGGCGTCGGCCAGCTCGTCGAGCGCCGACAGGCTGCGCGGCAATTGCAGCAGCACGACCCGAGCCCCGGCCAGGAGTTCCTCGCCCAGCGGCAGCGAGCGGTAGGCCTCCGCCAACCCGGACTCGGCCGCGTTGCGGGCGAGCGCCTGCTCACCGGAGAGTCCGTCCTGGTGGGTCCGGATGCCCCGCGCGCCGTGCAGCGCCGCCGCACCGAGCGTGAGCGCCCCGTAATGGTCCTCGAGCACGACCACCTCTCCGGGCCCCGCAGCCGCCAGGTCCGCGGCCGCCTCATCGAGGATCAGCCGGTCGCTCGCGTCGACGGCGAAGAGGTTCTCGGCCTCGACATCCGGGTGGCGCCGGAGGCGGTCGAAGGAGAAGTCGGGCATCCCCTCAGGGTAGCCGGGCCAAGGTAGCCGGGACGCTGGGGCGCCCTCCCCGCGGCCGCCAGGTTTGACCTGCGGACAACGAACCTTCGCGAGCGAAGTGAAGGTGCGTTGTCCGCAACTCAGCGCTGTCAGCGAGGTTCGAGCGGCCGCCAGATGACCACCTGGTTCGAGCGGCGGAGGCGCGTTCCGGCCCGCATCGAGGTGACCTCACCGGCCGAGCCGGCCGCGAAAACGCGGCGGCCCGGGCGGTTGAGCATCTCATCGGCCAGGGCCGATTCGAGTTCACGCAGCCGGGACTCGAGTCCACGCACGTGGTCTTCGAGCTCGAGAATGCGCCGGATGCCTTCCAGGCTCACCCCCTGGGCGCCCAGCTGGGCGACCTCCCGCAGCCTGGCCACGTCCCGCACGGAGTAGCGGCGGGACTTCCCGGGCGTGCGCCCCGGGCTGACGAGCCCGAGGCGATCGTATTGGCGCAGGGTTTGCGGGTGCATGCCCGCAAGCTCCGCCGCCATCGAAATCACGAAGACCCGGGTGTTCTCGTCCATGGTCAGCCCTTCGCCCTCGCCAGGAGGTCCTCGCGCGGGTTTTCCCTGGGCAGGGCCTCGGCGAACGCCTCGAGCTTCTCCTGGGCGTCATTCGAGAGGTGCGACGGAACGGCCACCTGCACGACCGCGAGGAGGTCACCGACGCCCTTGGGCGTGGTCACCCCGCGCCCCTTGACCCGGAGCACCCGGCCGCTGGGCGTGCCGGGGGCGACGCGCAGCTTGACCGGGGGGCCGCCGAGGGTGGGCACCTCGATCGTGGCGCCGAGGGTCGCCTCGACAAACGTGATCGGCACGGTGACGCGCAGGTTGAGTCCTTCGCGCTCGAAGACCGGGTGCTTGCGCACCGTGATCGTGAGCACGATGTCGCCCGGCTCGCCACCGTCGGGGCTCGGCTGCCCCTTGCCGCGCAGTTTGATCTTCTGGCCGTCGGCCACGCCCGCGGGAATCTTGACCTTGATCGGCCGGCCATCCTGCGTCTGCAGCGTGATCTGGTCGCCGTGGACGGCGGTGATGAAGTCGATGGTGGCCGTGGCGACCACGTCATGGCCCCTGCTCGGCCCACCGTAGCCGCGGAAGCCGCCGCTGGAGGTGCCGAACTGGCCGCCGCCGCGTCCGAAGACGCCGCCGAGCACGTCGTCGAACCCGCCCTGCTGGAAGCTGTAGCCCTGCTGGCGCCCCCCGCCACCGCCGCCGAACATGCCGCCGAAGACGTCCTCGAACCCGCCGGCCTGTCCGCCGCCGCCCGGGGCGGTGAAGCGTGCTCCACCGCCCATGGCGCGCACGGCGTCGTACTCCTTGCGCTGTTCAGCGTCGCCGATGACGGCATGCGCCTCGCTGAGTTCCTTGAACTTGGCCTCGGCCGCCGCATTGCCCGGATTCGCATCCGGATGGTACTTGCGGGCGAGCTTCCGGTAAGCCTTCTTCAGCTCGGCCGGCGAGACGTCCTTGGAGACGCCAAGGACCTTGTAGAAATCCTTATCGAACCAGTCCTGGCTAGCCATCGCTCGGTACCTGAACGACGACCTTCGCCACGCGCAACAGGCTCGAGCCGAGGTAGTACCCGGTTTCGACGACGTCGCCGACGGTTTCCGTCTGGACGTCCGGGCTGGGCTGCTGGAAGATCGCCTCGTGCATGGACGGATCGAACGGATCCCCGACCGTGCCGAACGGCTTCAGGCCCAGGCGCTCGACGCTCGCCCGGAGCTTGGCCGCGATCGTGGCGAACGCGGTGTCGCCCGCCAGGTCTCCGTGCCTCTCGGCGCGACCGAGGTCGTCGAGCACGGGAATGAGAACCTTGACGACCTCGCCGGTGATGCGCTCGCGTTCCACCTCGCGGTTCGCCTCGGTGCGCTTGCGGTAGTTGGCGTACTCCGCGGTCACGCGCTTGAGGTCGGCGAGGTGCTCGCTCGACGGTTCGGCGATCTCGCGCTCCGCGGCATCCAGGATGTCCTGGACCGTGAGTTCGTCCTCTTCGATCCCGTCGGCCGGGGCCGCCGAGGCGGCACCCTCAGGCGCCACCTCGGCCTCGATGATCTCCTCGACGGTCTCCTCGGTGGTCTCCTCGGCGGAGGCCGGCTCGTCCTCCGGACGCTTGTTGTCGTCTGCCATTACTTCTTCGCTTCGTCCTCGTCGTCGACAACCTCGGCGTCGACAACGTCTTCGTCGGAGTTCTCCGGGGCGGGCTGTTCGGCGCCGGACTCAGGAGCGGCCGAAGCATCCGCCTGGCTCTTCGCGTAGATGGCCTCACCAATCTTGCCCTGGCTCTCGTTGAGCTTGTCGAACGCCGCCTTCACGGCGTCGTCGTCATCGCCGACGAGCGCTGACTTGAGCGCGTCGACATCGCCCTGCACCTCGGACTTGACGTCCTCGGGCAGCTTGTCCTCGTTCTCCTTGATCAGCTTCTCGATCGAGTACGCGAGCTGCTCGGCGGTGTTGCGGGTCTCGGCGGCCTCGCGGCGGCGCTTGTCCTCCGCGGCGTGCTCCTCGCCCTCGCGCACCATGCGCTCGATGTCTTCCTTCGCCAGTGCGGTGCCGCCGGTGATGGTCATCGACTGCTCCTTGCCGGTGCCCTTGTCCTTGGCGGACACGTGCACGATCCCGTTGGCATCGAGGTCGAAGGTGACCTCGACCTGCGGGATGCCGCGCGGGGCCGGCGCGATGCCGGTCAGCTCGAAGGTGCCCAGGTTCTTGTTGTCGCGGGTGAACTCGCGCTCGCCCTGGAAGACCTGGATCGCCACGGACGGCTGGTTGTCGTCGGCCGTGGTGAACGTCTCGCTGCGCTTGGTCGGGATCGCCGTGTTGCGCTCGATCAGGCGCGTCATGATGCCGCCCTTGGTCTCGATGCCGAGGCTCAGCGGGGTGACGTCGATGAGCAGGACGTCCTTGCGCTCGCCCTTCAGCACGCCGGCCTGCAGGGCGGCGCCCACGGCGACGACCTCGTCCGGGTTGACACCCTTGTTCGGGTCCTTGCCGCCGGTCTCGGCCTTGACGAGCTCGTAGACGGCGGGCATGCGGGTCGATCCACCGACGAGCACGACGTGGGCGATGTCGCCCACCTTGACGCCGGCCTCGCGGATGACGTCCTGGAACGGCTTCTTCGTGCGGTCGAGCAGGTCCTCGGTCATCTTCTCGAACTGGGCGCGGGTGAGCGTCTCGTCGAGGTTGGCGGGGCCGTTCTCGGTGAGGGAGAGGTAGGGCAGCTGGATGCTCGTCGACATGCTGCTCGAGAGTTCCTTCTTGGCCTGCTCTGCGGCTTCCTTGAGACGCTGCTTGGCAATCTTGTCCTTCGAGACGTCGACGCCGGTAGTCTCCTTGAACTTCTTGATCAGGTGGTCGACGATGCGCTGGTCCCAGTCGTCGCCGCCGAGGCGGTTGTCGCCGGCGGTCGAGCGCACCTGGATGGTCGAGAACTCGTCGTCCTTGCCCACCTCGAGCAGCGAGACGTCGAACGTTCCGCCACCGAGGTCGAAGACCAGGATGAGCTCGTCTTCCTTGCCCTTGTCGAGGCCGTAGGCCAGCGCCGCGGCGGTCGGCTCGTTGATGATGCGGAGCACGTTGAGCCCGGAGACCTCGCCGGCCTCCTTGGTGGCCTGGCGCTCGGCGTCGTTGAAGTAGGCGGGGACCGTGATGACGGCATCCGTCACGGTGTCGCCCAGGTACGCCTCGGCGTCGCGCTTGAGCTTGGCCAGGATGCGCGCGGAAACTTCCTGCGGCGTGTACTTCTTGTCGTCGACGGCGACGGTCCAGTCGGTGCCCATGTGGCGCTTGACCGAGGCGATGGTGCGGTCGACGTTGGTGACGGCCTGGCGCTTGGCGGTCTCACCGACCAGCACCTCACCGTCCTTCGTGAAGGCGACCACCGAGGGGGTCGTGCGGAATCCTTCGGCGTTTGCGATGACGGTGGGTTCTCCACCCTCGAGGACGGCCACCACAGAGTTGGTGGTTCCGAGGTCGATGCCTACTGCACGAGCCATGTGTGCGTTCTCCTTCAAAGTAATTGTTGCTCAACCCGATTGCACGAACTTGAGCGTTGCAGACTCAAGTGTGACGCGGAACGAAATGAGTGTCAAGCCGCGTGCCTGAAAGTTGAGTGTGAACGACTCAACTTCGTCATGACGGGCGCACCCTGGCTCAATCGTTATCCTGATCGCGGGTCACGGAGCCCCCGTGACCGATAGTTTGTGGCCAACGGGCACCGTCAGCGGGGGGAACCACATGCACATTCGACACGGAAGCCTGATCGCCGGCGCGCTCATCCTCTGCCTGACCGGCTGCGCGACAGCACAAACGGATGCCGTTGGCCCGGCGACCTCCATCCCACCGGCAACGCCAACGTCGAGCCCGGCGACGCCCGCGGCAAGCGCGACGTGCGACACCGTGCTGGCCGACGCCGAGTACGCCTCGCTGGCCACAGACGGAATGGATCTCGCGGCAGACACGTCCGCCCTCGGCCCAGCCATGCAGGCGATGATTGACGACGGCGGCCTGGCCTGCGTCTGGGAAAAGTCGGAGGGCGACGTGCGGGTGTGGTTCGCGCAGGTCGACCTGGATGCGCCGGGCTGGGACGCGAAGCGCGCGGAACTGCTCGCCGCCGGATACACGGAAGGCGACGCCCCGTTCACCGGCACGCTGACCGCGCCGAAGGACTACGACCCCAACTACACGCCGGCCCTCTACCACCGCGACGGCGTGCTGTATTTCGCGAGTTATCCGGAGTTCCTTGGCTCGGTGCTGGCCCTGCAGTAATCAGCGGGTTGAGCGCTCACTCGGGCTCATACCCGGGCCTGAGTTGGATGGACGCCGGGTCCCGTGCGACGCCCGGGAGGTGTTCGCCGAACTCGTCGCCGAGCTTTATCACTGATCGGCGACCCAGCCACTAGCCTGATCGCATGACCGAGCCACTTGTCATCGCCGACAACGACGCCAACCCCGTGCCCGAGCGGGGACACGTGGTTGCCTGGGCCTTCTGGGACTGGGGATCCGCCGCCTTCAACGCGGTCGTCACCACCTTCGTGTTCACCGTCTACATCACCGGTTCGGCCTTCGGCGACAAGGACGTGATCTCGGCGCAGCTCGGCTGGGCGCTGGCGATCGCCGGGTTCCTGATCGCCGTGCTGGCCCCCGTCACCGGGCAGCGCTCCGATACGTCGGGCCGGCGCAAGTTCTGGCTCGGCGTGAACACGTTCATCGTCGTCGCCCTGACGGCGGCCATGTTCTTCGTCGAGGCATCGCCCGCCTTCCTGCTGCTCGGGCTGTTCCTCGTCGCGGCCGGAAACGTGTTCTTCGAGTTCGCCGGGGTCAATTACAACGCCATGCTCGCCCAGGTCTCGACCCCGCGCACGATCGGCAAGGTGAGCGGCTTCGGCTGGGGAATGGGCTACCTCGGCGGCATCGTGCTGCTGCTCATCGTCTACTTCGGCTTCATCAAGCCCGAGGTGGGCTTGTTTGGCGTGACCAGCGAGAACGGGCTGGCCGTGCGCGTCACGATGCTCATCTCCGCCGCCTGGTTCGGGCTTTTCGCCCTCCCGGTGCTGCTCCGGGTGCCCGAATACCGCACGCCGCCGGCCGCCCGGCGCGACCGGGTCGGGTTCTTCCGGTCCTACGCGGTGCTCGGCCACGACATTGCGCGGCTCTGGCGGACCAGCCGGCAGACCGTGTATTTCCTCATTGCCAGCGCCGTCTTCCGCGACGGACTGGCCGGGGTGTTCACCTTCGGAGGCGTGCTCGCGGCATCCGTCTTCGGCTTCTCACCCGGCGAGGTCATCATCTTCGCGATCGCCGCAAACGTCGTGGCCGGTATCGCGACCATCATCTCCGGGTCGCTCGACGACCGGCTCGGCTCGAAACCGATCATCGTGACTGCCCTCGTCGGCCTGATTATCTGCGGCGGACTCGTGTTCTTCCTGCACGACGGGGGGCAGATCGTGTTCTGGACGGCCGGCCTTGCGCTCACCCTCTTCGTCGGACCGGCGCAGTCGGCGAGCCGCACGTTCCTCGCCCGGCTCATCCCGGCGGGACGCGAAGGCGAGGTCTTCGGCCTCTACGCGACCACCGGGCGCGCCGCGAGCTTCCTCGCACCCACCGCGTTCGCACTCATGGTGACGATCTTCGGCGAGACGTACTGGGGCATCCTCGGCATCGTGCTCGTGCTTCTGCTCGGCCTGCTGCTCCTGCTGCCGGTCGTGGCGAAGCAGCAGAAGATCACCTAACCTCGCCGCGCGCCCGCGCCCGTCCGGCCCGCCCGGCCCGAAAGGTAGGATCTTTGCATGGCCGTGACGGATGAAGCGATCTTCAAGATCAAGGAAATGATCCTTTCGGGCGAGATCGGACCGGGCGACCGGCTGCCCCCGGAGAAGGAGCTCAGCGAGCGGCTGGGCTTGTCCCGCAGCTCCATGCGCGAGGCCATCAAGGCACTGGAGGTCATCCGGGTCCTCGATGTGCGCCGCGGCGACGGAACCTACGTCACCAGCCTCGAGCCGCGGCTGCTGCTCGAGGCTCTCTCGTTCGTGGTGGACCTCCACGCCGACAACTCGATCCTCGACCTCTTTGCCGTGCGCAGAATCCTCGAACCGGCCGCTGTCGCGCTGGCCGCGGTGCGGATGGATGCGGCAGCCATCGCCGAGCTGAGGGACCAGATCAGGTCGGTGAGCGACTCGACCAGCGTGGAGGGACTCGTCGCGCACGACCTCGAGTTCCACGGCGCGATCGTTGCCGCCGCGGGCAACTCCTACCTGGCGAGCCTGGTCGACTCGCTCTCCAGCAGCACCGTCAGGGCGCGCATTTGGCGCGGCCTCACCCAGGAGCATGCGGTCGCTCGCACGCTGGCCGAGCACGTGAGCATCGTTGACGCCCTCGAGCGAGGCGATGCCGACCTCGCCCAGGCGCTGACCATCGTGCACATTTCCGGTGTCGAGCAGTGGCTGCGCGACGCGGCCGTCGGTTCGTGAGTCGGTGGCCTTAGTCCTGCAACCCGCGCGCCACGGCAGCCTCGAAGTCCTCGGCTGAGCGGTCGCTGACCTCGCTGTAGAGCGCCGCGAGAATGACCGCCGGTGCGGCGGTGAAGAAGGGCACGCCGACCTCGGCCAGGGACACGATGTCGTCCGGGGTCCGCAGGCTCGCGGCGAGCACGTCCGTGCCACTGCCCTGGACCAGCGACTGCATGGCCGAGATCTCGGCGACGCCCTCTCGCCCGGCATCGTTCAACCTGCCGAGGTAAGGCGCGATGTACCTCACGCCGATCGTGGCGGCGGCCAGGGCCTGCGCCTGCGCATACACGGCGGTCACCAGGACCGTCGCGCCCGCCGAAACGAGGGCGGCCGCGGCGGTGAATCCGTCGCGCGTCGCCGGGACCTTGACCACGACGCGCGACCCGAGCGCGGCCAGGCGTTCCGCATTGCCGATCATCGTCTTCGCGCTGTCGCCCCAGGCCTGGAAGAAGATTTCGCGGGCGCCTTCGGCTTCCCATCGGGCATACAGTTCCGGAATGTCGCGGACCGACCGCCGGCCGCGTTCGAGAATCGTCGGGTTCGTGGTGACTCCATGCACCAGCCCGTCGGCCAGCAGGCCGCTGATCTCCTCGACGTTGGCGCTATCGGCATAGAAACGAAGTTCACGAGTCACTGGTGCTGGCTTTCTTCCCGGGGCGATCGGCAGGTCACACTGTCGTCGATGCGATCCACCGACGAACCGACCCTAGTCCTACCTGTCGGCTAATGTAATTACAGGCAGAAGGGGCGTCGCAGGCGACGACCCCGTGACGGGCGTTCTTCGCCTGCGAAAGGCAAGAATGAGCCAGACAGAGTCGTCGGCATCCTCCTCCGGTGGCGTGCTGATCGTCGGAAGCATCACGGCCGATCTCACCACGTTCTCCCAGCGGCTCCCGGCCCGGGGGGAAACCATCCTGGGCGATGAATTCACGCTCGTTCTCGGCGGCAAGGGAGCAAATCAGGCGGTGGCCGCCGGCCTGGCCGGCGGGACCGCGCACATGGTCGCCTGCGTCGGCACGGACCTCTTCAGCGGGCTCGTCACCGACGGCCTCCGCGCCGCGGGCGTCAACATCGACCACGTCAGGATGGTGGACGGCCCGACCGGGATCGCCCACATCCGGGTGGACGATTCCGGAGAAAACGACATCGTGATGGTGCCCCTGGCCAACACCTCGCTCAGCGAGGCCCAGATCGACGTGGCGTTCGCCGAACGCGGTGCGTCGTCGAAGGTCCTGCTCACCCAACTCGAGATCCCCTGGGCGCTCACCCAGTACGCGATTCGCCGTGGCCACGACGCCGGGCTGACGGTCGTCCTCGACCCGGCCCCGGCCGCGAAACTCGATGAGGCCATCTGGCCGCTGGTGGACATCGTTACCCCCAACGAAACCGAGGCGAGCATCCTCACCGGGATTGTCGTGCATGACCGCGACTCCGCCGTTCGGGCCGGCCGCTGGTTCACCGACCGCGGAGCGCGCTACGCCCTGATCACGATGGCGGCGGCCGGCGCCGTCCTGGTGTCCGCCGGAGACGTCGTGGCGTTCGATTCCATCCCGGTGACCGCCGTTGACACAACAGCCGCCGGGGACGCCTTCGCGGGCTACCTCGGGGCGTCGCTGGCGCTCGGCTACGAACTCCCGGAGGCCATCAGCCGTGCCATCGCAGCGGGCGCGCTGGCCGTCACCAAGCGCGGAGCCTCGCCCAGCCTGCCCGGGCGGGCCGACGTCGACGCCCTGCTCGATGCACAGAAGACGCTTGCCTGATGCGGAGCACGCACACCACAATCAACCCCCAGCTCTCCCGCGTGATCTCGGAAACCGGGCACACCGACCTCATCGTCGTGACGGATGCGGGGCTCCCGATCCCTCCTGGCTCCGAGCGCGTCGACCTGGCCTACCGCCCCGGCGCTCCCACCTTCCTGGACGTGCTCGACACGGTCCTCGCCGAACTCGTCATCGAGGGCGCCACGGCGTCCGCGGAGATCGAACAGCGCAGCCCCCAGGTCCTGTCCGCGCTCCGCGAGCGACTCGACCCGCTCGGTATCGCGATCACGCTCGTCCCCCACCGGGAATTCAAGGAACTCACGCACGACGCTCGCGCCTTCGTGCGCTCCGGCGAGTACACGCCCTACGCCAACGTCATCCTGCACGCCGGCGTCGCATACTGATATCGCCCACCGAGGCAACGAAAGACCTGGAAGACACAATGGCCGCCCACTCACACACCCCCGCCCTCACCGGACAGTCCGGGGCCCGCGACATCGACCGCAAGGCGCCCGTACCGATGTACCACCAGCTCAAGCGCCGGATCATCGAGGACATCAACCGGCTCGGCATGCGACCGGGCGACCTGCTGCCCGGCGAGCACAAGCTCTGCGAGCGGTTCGGCGTCTCCCGCACGGTCGTTCGGCAGGCGTTGCTGCAGCTCGAGCACCAGGGGGTCATCGAACGGGTCAAGGGCAAGGGAACCTTCGTCGCTCACCAGAAGACCGCCGAAAGCCTCGTCCACACGCTCACGGGACTCTACGAAGAGGTCGCCGCGCGCGGCGGCCACGTGCACAGCGACGTTCGCCGGCAGGAGACCATTCCCGCCGAGGACGACGTCGCGGATGCGCTCGGCGTCGCCCCTGGGACCCCCGTCGTCGTCATCGAGCGACTCCGGTACGTCGACGACGAACCGTGGTCCTGGACCACGACCTACCTGCCGCACGAGGTTGGCTCGTTGGTGCTCCACGACGACCTGCGCGACCAGTCCCTCTATGCGTTGCTGGCCACGCACGGGATCCGCGCGGTGCGCGGCATGCGCTCGGCCGAGGCCACATCGGCCGACGCCGCGCAGGGGGCCCTCCTCGCCGTCGGCGCCGGGCAGGCACTGCTCGTGCTCAAGAGCGTCAGCTACGACGAGACGGACCGGCCGATGGAGTACTTCGTCGCCTACCATCGTGGCGATCGCAGCCGATTCGAGTTCCAGCTCCGGGCGTCATCGACGGACGAGAGCACCGCATCCCTGCGCCACACGGGCCTGCAGGGGGCCGAGGCTCCCCCGCCCACGCTCTGACCTTCCTGTAATTACATGTCACCTGTAAGTACAGGTAGTCTGAGAGGGCAGCAAAGCAGCTGACTCTAAACCAAGGAGACCGCCGTGTCCCAGTACCACGCAGTGCCCGTGCCCCCGATGAGCATCCGTTTCGACCAGGCAGCGGGGACGCTCAGCCCGGAAGGGCCCACGCTCACCCGCCGCATGTCCGACCTCGAAGGCCTGTTCCGGGACCACGAGGCGTGGGAAAAGGCGGTCGCCGACGGCGACCCGGTGGTCTACTCCGTCATCTCCTCGCCGGTACCGGAAATCGACCGCGAGCTTCCGCAGTCGATCACGACAATCCAGCCGGGCACGACCGGCGGCGAGCTGTGGATGACGAAGGGCCACCAGCACCCCAATCACCAGGGCGAAATCTATCTCGGCATCTCCGGCCGCGGCGGCCTGCTCATGTTCGACGGCACCGAAACCCGCTGGGTCGAGATGACCCCCGGTACCATCGGCTACATGCCGCCGGGCTGGGCGCACCGCAGCGTCAACATCGGCGACGAGCCGTATTCCTTTCTCGCCGTCTACCCGGGCGGCGCCGGCCACGACTACGGGTGGGTGCTCGAGCACGGCATGGGCCTCCGGGCGCTCAGCGGCGCCGACGGTGTTGAGCTCGTCGATTACGTCGAAGGCTGACCCTCGTGATCATCGCCCACGATCTCGGCACGACCGGAAACAAGGCGTCGCTTCACCACGACGACGGGCGCCTCGTGACGGCGGTCACCGTGGCCTACCCTGCGCGCTTCGCTGACGGCGGCGTCGCCGAGCAAAACCCGCAGCACTGGTGGAACGCCGTCGTCGAGGCCACGCGCTCCCTCGTCGCTCGTTCGGGCGTTGATCCGGCGGTCGTCACCGGCCTGACCGTGAGCGGCCAGATGATGGGCGCGGTCCTCCTCGACGCCGCCTACCAGCCGGTGCGCCCGGCGATCATCTGGGCCGACACCCGAAGCGCGGCCCAGACGGCACAGCTCGAGGCCATCATCGGCCAGGACCGGGCCTACTCGCTGCTCGGCCACCGCCTCAATCCCACCTACTCGCTCGAAAAGATCATGTGGGTGCGCGACAACGAACCGGAGACCTTCGAGGGAGTCCGCCACTTCTGCGTCGCCAAGGACTTCGTCGTGCACCGGCTGACCGGGCGCCTCGCCACGGACCGGTCGGACGCCTCCGCCACCAACGCGTACGACCAGGGGCGCGGAATGTGGTCAGCGGAGATGCTGTCCGCCGCGGGCCTCGATGCATCGATCTTCCCCGAGGTGCTCGAATCGACGGCCATCGTCGGCCGGCTGACCAGTGACGCGGCCAACGCCACCGGGCTGAGCCGGGACACCCGGGTCGTCATGGGCGGAGGCGATGGCCCCGTCGCCGCCGTCGGCGCCGGGATCGTGGCGCCGGAGGACGGCGCCTACGTCTCCCTGGGCACCTCGTCCTGGATTTCGTTCGCCAGCGACACCCCCGTCTACGACCCCCTGATGCGCACCATGACCTTCGACCACGTCGTGCCGGGCAGCTACGTTCCCACCGCGACGATGCAGGCCGGCGGCGCCGCGCTGCAATGGGTGTCGGAACTGCTGACCCCCGAGCCGTCCGGCGCCAGCCTGTCGGCCCTCGTGGCGGATGCGTCCACCGCGGACGCCTCCTCGAGCGGGCTCTACTTCCTGCCGTACCTCCTCGGCGAGCGCTCGCCCTATTGGAACCCCAATGCCACCGGGTCATTCATCGGCATCGGGCGTCATCACGGCCGTGCGGAGATGACCCGCGCGGTCCTGGAGGGCGTCGCCTTCAACCTCCTCACCTGCCTCCAGTCGTTCCGGGAATCGGGTGCCACCATCGACCGGATCGACGCGATCGGCGGCGGCGCCGCGAGCGATGTCTGGCTGCAGATCATGGCGGATGTCTGGGGACTGCCGGTGCGTCGCCGCACCATCGTCGAGGAAGCCAACAGCCTGGGCGCCGCGGTGACCGCAGCGGTCGGCCTCGGGCTCGTCGACGGCTTCCGCGCCGCCCGCGACCTCTCCGAGGTCACGGCGGAATTCACCCCGGACTCGGGGCGCCACTCCGACTACCTCACTCGCCATGCCGTCTTCGTCGACGGCTACGAGAGCCTCGAACCCTGGTTCGCGAAGCGCGCGGGTCGCTGATGGGATCGATCCTCGCCACCAGCCGCTCGTTCTCGTCGGGATCCGTCGACCTGGTGGCGCGCCTCGCCGAGCGCGGCCACACCGTGGAGACGGGACCGTCCGACCACGCGCTGGATGCGCTGCGCCCGCTGCTCGCGACGGCCGTCGGCTGGATCGCCGGCACCGGTCCGGTCACCGCCGAACACCTCGACGCCGCGCCGCTGCTGCGCGTCGTCGCCCGCTACGGGGTCGGCTTCGAAGCGGTCGACCTGGAAGCCGCCCGCGACCGGGGCATCATCGTCACGAACACTCCCGGAGCGAACAGCGCGGCCGTTGCCGACCACGCGGTCGGCCTCATGCTCGCCGTGCTCCGCGGCACGACCGAAGGCGACCGCCGGGTGCGCGCCGGCGACTGGTCGGTGCTCCGCGGCCGCGAACTCGGCTCGCTGGCAGTCGGGATCGTCGGCTTCGGCCGGATCGGCCAGGGAGTCGCCCGGCGACTGTGCGGATTCGGCTCGCGGATCCTGGCCCACGATCCGTGGATGTCCGGCGAACAGATCGAGGCCGCCGGGGCATCCCCGTTCGACCTGGCCCGGATGGCTGCAGAATGCGACATCGTCACCCTGCACTCCCCCGGGGGCGCCACGATCGTCGATCGCGACTGGCTGGCCTCGGCCCGCCCCGGGCTGGTGGTCATCAACACAGCCCGGCCTGAACTGGTCGACGAAGACGCCCTCGCCGCCGCCCTGCGCTCCGGCCTGGTCTCCGGCTTCGGCGCCGACACTCTTGTCGGAGACACGAGCGGAGCTGCCTCCCCGCTCCTTGCCGCCGACCTTGCGGCGCGAGTGATCGTGACGCCGCACTTCGGCGCCCAGACCGTCGAAGCCGTTGACAACATGGGCTCGATGGCCGTGACCAACCTGCTCGCGGTGCTCGCCGGCGAGGCCCCGCCCCACCCCATTTCGACGAAAGCCTGAAACCCCATGACCCTCGCCCCCCTTATCAACGCCCGCGTGCTCGCCGTCGTACGCGCGCCCAGCGCCGAGTCGGCCCTGCTCGCCGCCGACGCACTGGTCGCCGGCGGAATCTTTGGGCTGGAGATCACCTACTCCACCCCCGACGCCCCCGCGGTCATCCGTGAGCTCGACGCTCGCTACGGCGAGCGCATTTACCTCGGCGCGGGCACGGTCACGACCCCGGAGGAAGCTTCTATGGCAGCGGCTGCCGGAGCCCGCTTCCTGGTCAGCCCGGGCACGCGCCCGGGACTCACCGCAGCGATGAAGGCCACCGGCCTCGTCGTCCTTACCGGCGCACTCACCCCGAGCGAGGTGATGGCCGCGATCGAATACGGCGCCGACGTCGTGAAGATCTTCCCGGCGTCGCTGGGCGGCCCTCCGTTCCTCAAGGCCCTGCGTGGGCCGTTCCCCGACGTGGCCCTCATGCCCACCGGCGGCGTCACTCCCGAGAACCTCGACGCCTGGTTCGCTGCCGGCGCGGTCGCGGTCGGAGCCGGCGGGGACCTCGTCTCCGGGGCCGACCTCGCCTCGGGGCGGTACGACGAGGTCGAGCGCAAGGCTCGCCTGTTCGCGTCGGCCGGGGCCCGCGGATGAGCGGCTACATGGGATTCGTCGGCGTCAGCACGGCGCAGTCGTCGATCATGAACGTCTTCCCGATCTGGGCCGAGATCCTCGGCCTGCCCACCCGCACCCTGATCGGACACGACCTCCCCGTCGACGCGACGCCGCAGGAGTACCGGCGGCTCGTCGAAGCGATCAGGGATGACCCCGACCATCGCGGCGCCCTCGTCACGACCCATAAGATGGGGCTCTACGCCGCGGCGAGCGACCTGTTCGACTCGCTGGACGAGTTCAGCACGCTGTGCGGAGAGATCTCGAGCATCTCCAAGCACGACGGCCGGCTCATCGGCCATGCGAAGGACCCGATCACGGCGGGACTCGCCCTCGGCGAGTTCCTCCCCGCCGACCACTTCGGGCGCACGCGCGCCCACGCGGTCTGCCTGGGCGCGGGCGGCGCCGGCACCGCCCTCACCTGGAACCTCGCCGAGCGCGATGACGCGCCGGAACTCATCGTCGTCACCGACACCAGCCGGGAGCGACTCGACCACCTGCGCGGAGTCCACGAGCGACGCGGCACCCCGGGCGGACTCATCCGTTACGTGCTGGCGGCTAACCCCGCGGACACCCGTGACGTGTTCGCGGCCGCGCCGCAGGGCAGCCTCATCGTCAACGCCAGCGGCCTCGGCAAGGACCGGCCCGGTTCGCCCGTGCCCGACGGCACGTGGTTCCCGGAGCAGTCCTACGTGTGGGAGTTCAACTACCGGGGAACCCTCGAGTTCCTGGGCCAGGCACGAGCGCAGGAAACGGCATCCGACCTCGTCGTCGTGGACGGCTGGCGCTACTTCATCCACGGCTGGTCGCAGGTGATCGCTGAGGTGTTCGGGGTCCGGCTGACCGAGGAACTCGTCGCCCGGCTCTCCGAGGCAGCCCTGGCCTCCCGATGAACCAGGTGCGCACGGTTCTCGGCGACCTTGACCCGGCCCGGCTGGGCCGGGTCAACTATCACGAGCACCTGTTCCAGGTCAGTCCGCTCCTCCCGGGCGACGAGTTGGACGACGAGGGATCGTCCCGGCAGGAAGCGTGTCTGCTCGCCGCCAGCGGCTTCGACGCCATGGTGGATGCGACGCCAATCGGCCTGGGCCGCGACCCGGAGGCCGTCGCCCGAATCAGCCTCGCGTCCGGCCTCGGCGTCATCGCGACAACGGGGGCGCACCACGAGGGCCACTACCCGGCCAACCACTGGCTGCGCGACCTCCCTGCCGAGCCCCGTTCGCGTGCCTTCCTGGCCGACCTGACCCTGGGCATGCCCCGACGGGACGGAGACCAGGACCGTGGCCTGGCGGCCGGGCCCGATAGCGGCCCCGTTCGGGCCGGGCTGCTGAAGGCCGCAATCGGCTATTGGTCGATCACACCCTTCGAGCGGATCACCCTGGAAGCGGTCGCCCTGGCCCACGCTGCAACCGGCGCGCCGGTCATGGTGCACCTGGAGTTCTGCACCGCAGCCCACGAGGTGCTCGATCTGCTGGACGCCGCCGGTGTCCCGGCGCACCGCGTGCTGCTCGCGCACGCCGACCGAGACCCGAACCCCGCCCTGCACCTCGACCTCGCCGCCCGCGGTGCGTGGCTCGGCTACGACGGCATGGCCAGGCCGCGCACCCGCAGCGACGCGGAGCTCCTCGACCTCACCGAAGCCGTCGTGTCCGGCGGCGGCGCCGACCATATCCTGCTCGGCGGCGACGTGGCACGGCGAAGCCGCTACAGCGCCTACGGCGGCATGCCGGGGCTGGCCTACCTCGGCGAGCGCTACCTCCCCCAACTTCGCACCCGGATCGGTTCCGAGGTCGTGGAGGGGATGCTCACGAGGAACGCCCAACGCTTCCTCACCTGGAGCTAGCCGGCGGGATGTCCCGGCGTCGCCGGCAAGGCGATATCGGTAGGGTTGGCAGAATGTCAACGATCTACGACGTCGCGACGCTGGCCGGAGTGTCCCCCGCGACGGTTTCGCGCGTGTTGAACGGCATTGCGGTGTCACCCGAGAGAGCGCAGCGGGTGCGTGAAGCCGCTAAAGAGCTGTCGTTCACCCCGAATCGCACGGCGCGGAGCCTGCGGAAGCAGCACTCCGAGGTCATCGCCCTGGTCATCCCCGACATCGAGAATCCCTTCTTCACCTCGGTTGCCCGCGGCGTGGAAGACGTAGCCCAGGCCGCCGGTTTCTCGGTCGTGCTCTGCAACACCGACGATGATCCCGAAAAAGAGGCTCGGTACCTCCGGATCGCCGTTTCGGAGAACATGGCCGGCGTCATCCTCGCCACCGCCGGGGGGCAGGCGGACCTGGCCCCGCTTCTGGGTCGAGGACGCCCGATCGTCGCCGTCGACCGGCGCCCGCATGGCCATGACATCGACAGCGTCCTACTGGACAGCGTGGCGGGCGGACGCGACGCGACGCTGGCCCTGTACGCCCAGGGTTTCGAGCGCATTGCCTGCATCACCGGGCCGAGCACGGTGGAAACCGCCGAGCGGCGGGCGCAGGGTTGGCACGAGGCCGTGCGCGAGAACGGCGGGGACCCGGGCGGTTACCTGCGTTACACCGATTTCCGGGTCGCCGGCGGACGCGCAGCCATGACCGATCTGCTGGCCATGGAGACGCCGCCCGATGCGGTGTTCGTTGCCAACAACCTGATGAGCGTCGGAGCCCTGCAGATTCTCGCCGAGCACGGCCTGACACCACCACGAATCGGCGTGGCCGTCTTCGGCGATCTGCCCTTCCTGGTGCAGCCTCCGATCGGAGTGACTGTCATCCCGCTGCCCGCGCGGCGCCTCGGCGAGAGGGCCGCTTCGCTTTTGCTCGAGCGCCTCGAGGGCGACGACCAACCGGCTCGAACCCTCGTCCTGTCCAACAATCCCGGCTCGGACGACCGCTCGGTCACTTGACCCTGAAATCGATTTCTGCAACGCTGGGGGCATGGGCACAAGTGCGGTCATCGGCGTGGATATCGGCACTTCCAGCAGCAAGGGCGTACTGGTAACCATGGACGGCCGGGTACTCCGCACCGCGACCCGTGCCCACGCTGCGTCCCGCCCCCAGCCGGGCTGGGTGGAGATGGATGCGTCACTCTGGTGGCGGGAATTCGTCGAGATCACCCGCGAGCTCCTCGAGGAACGAGGCGTCACGGTCCAAGCCGTCGGCGTGAGCGGTATGGGACCGTGCGTTTTGCTCACGGATGCCGATGGCGCACCGCTGCGGCCGGCCATCCTGTACGGCGTTGACACTCGCGCAATCGAGCAGATTGCGGCCCTCACGGCGACGCTGGGCGGAGACGACGCCGTCATGGCCCGCGCCGGCTCGGCACTGTCGACCCAGGCGGTCGGCCCGAAACTGGCCTGGCTGGCCGAGCACGAACCGGACACCTTCGCGCAGGCGAGGCGCCTGTTCATGCCCAGCTCCTGGCTCCTCTGGAACCTGACCGGGGAATATCGGCTCGACCATCACTCCGCTAGCCAGTGCACGCCGCTCTACGACGCCGGTTCTCAGGCCTGGTTCGAGCCTTGGGCCCGCCCCCTGGCCGGGCCGATCGGCCTGCCCGACTTGTGCTGGCCGGGCGACGTGGGCGGCCGCGTTTCGGTGGCGGCCTCGGCCGAAACCGGGCTACCCGTCGGCATCCCGGTCATTGCCGGCACGATCGACGCCTGGTCGGAGGCGGTCAGCGTCGGAGCCCCGCGTCCGGGCGACCTCATGTTGATGTACGGCACCACGATGTTTCTCATCAACACCGTGCCCGGCCCGCTCTCGGCCACCGGGCTGTGGGGAACGGTGGGCGCGTTCCCCGGAACGCACAACCTGGCAGCGGGAATGGCGACGTCCGGAGCCATCACCGGATGGCTCCGGGACTTGCTGGCCGCGGGGGACTTCACCGAGCTTCTCGCCCTCGCCGACGAATCCGGCGTCGGCGCGGGCGGCCTCCTCATGCTGCCGTACTTCGCCGGCGAACGCACGCCGATCCAGGATCCGCTCGCCCGCGGCCTGATCGCGGGGCTCACGCTCTCCCATACCGCGGGCGACCTCTACCGTGCCGCACTCGAGGCGACGGCATTCGGAGTGCGGCACAACATCGAAGCGATGACGGCCGCCGGCGGCACGATCGAGCGGATCGTGGCGGTCGGCGGCGGCGCCCGGGGTGCGCTCTGGACACAGATCGTCAGCGACGTGACCGGGCTTCCGCAGGTGATTCCCACGACCACCGTCGGCGCCAGCTTCGGGGCTGCCTTCCTCGCGGCGTCGACCGTTACCGACGCCGATATAGACATCGACGCGTGGAATCCGCCGGCCGACATCCGCCATCCCGAGCCGAAAAGGACCGCCGAGTACGACGAGTTGTATGCCCTGTACCTGGCGCTCTACCCGGCAACCCGCCGGATCTCGCACGCCCTCGCCATCCGGCAGGCGCGACTCGGCACCCCGCAACCAGCCCACCAGTAGATCGAATGAAAAGAAGGACGCATCGAATGACCAGCTACACCCTTCCCGTCCCCCTCAGCCAGGCACCGGCGCCCGAGCACACAATCGTCACGGTGGCCAGCGGCGACCTCCGGCACAGCGCGAACGAGAAGTGCTGGCCGACCCAGCAGCGCCTCGAGACCGATTTCGCTGCGGCCGTGGAGGCGCTGGGCTGGGGCGTGCAGCGCGGGCACGCCGTCGACCCCGTCAAGGGTCACGGCTTCATCGACGGCCAGCGCATGGGCATCGAAGTCTTCAAGACGATCCCGGCCGACGCGCCTCTGGTCGTCGTCGAGGCCGTGTGGCAGTACAGCCACCACGTCCTGGCCGGCCTGCGGTCCCACCGCGGCCCCATCCTCGTCGTCGCGAACTGGGCCGGCGACTATCCCGGCCTCGTCGGCCTGCTCAACCTCACCGGCAGCCTCACCAAGGCCGGCGTGGCATACTCGGCACTGTGGAGCAAGGACTTCACGGATGAGTGGGCCGTTGCCAAGCTGCGGTCCTGGCTCGAGACCGGCGCGATCGAGCACGACCAGAGCCACGTGCGCGACCTCCCCGCCCTCGACCCGGCGAGCCCCGAGGTCGAGCTGGGCGTCGCGCTCGCCCGGCAGCTCCAGCAGGAGAAGGCCATCATCGGCATCTTCGATGAGGGCTGCATGGGCATGTACAACGCCATCATCGACGACGAACTGCTCAACCCGCTCGGCATCTACAAGGAGCGCCTCTCGCAAAGCGCGCTCTACGCCGAAATGAACCGGGTCAGCGATTCAGAGGCCGACGAGATCAAGTCCTGGCTGGATGCCGCCGGCTTCACCTTCCATTTCGGCCAGGACGAGGCCACGGAACTCACCCCCGCCCAGGTGCGCAGCCAGTTCAAGATGTACATCGCGGCGCTCCGCATCTCGGACGACTACGGGCTCGATGCCGTGGGAATCCAGTACCAGCAGGGGCTGAAGGACCTCGTTCCGGCCAGCGACCTGGCCGAGGGCCTGCTGAACAATGTCGAGCGGCCCCCCGTGTTCTCTCGCGACGGCGGCCGTGAGCTCTATGCCGGGCTCGCGCTGCCGCACTTCAACGAGGTCGACGAGGGCGTGGCCGTGGACGCCCTGGTGACCAATCGCGTGTGGACGGCGATGGGGCTCGATCCGGCCAACACGCTGCACGACGTTCGCTGGGGCGAGGAATACGACGGGGAGTTCGTCTGGGTCTTCGAGATCTCGGGCTCGGTCCCCGCCTCGCACAACGGGGGTTACGACAAGAGCTACAGCATGCGCCAGCCGGCGATGTTCTTCCCCCTCGGCGGCGGAACACTGAGCGGGGTGTCGAAGCCGGGCGAGATCGTCTGGTCGCGGGTGTTCATCATGGACGGGGTGCTCCACGTCGACCTCGGCCGGGGGCACGTGGCCGATCTCCCGGCGGAGGAGACGCAGCGCCGTCTCGACGCGACCGACCCGCAGTGGCCCATCATGCACGCGGTACTCGACGGCGTCTCCCGCGACCAGCTGATGGCCAGGCACAAGGCCAACCACGCCCAGGTCGCTTACGCGCCCGATGCAGACCTGGCCGATCGCGCCGTGCTCGCCAAGGCCGCCCTGTTCCAGGAACTCGGCGTCATCGTGCACCTCTGCGGGGATGTTGCCATTCGTTAGTCCCCCACCTGACAAGCCAGAGCCCCTGCCCCGACTAGTCGGGGCAGGGGCTCTGGCTTGTGCGCTCCTCGCGGAGGACGTGGTGTTACTTGTAGAGGACGGCAGCGATCTCGGCGTCTTCCATGTTGGTCTTGTCGTACCAGAAGAAGCCGGTGTCGATGACCTTCTCCGGGGTCTTGCCCTTGATGGCGTCGTAGGCAGCCTGCACGGTCTGCTCGCCGATACCGATGGGGTTCTGCGTGATCGCTCCGGCCATCATGCCGTTCGTGATCGCGTCGATCTGCGCCTGGCCGGAGTCGAAGCCGATGACGGTCAGGTCGCCGGCCTTGAGGCCCAGCTCGCCGACAGCGCCGACGATGCCGATGGCGGATCCCTCGTTGGTGCCGTAGAGGCCCTTGAGCTTCGGGTGCGCCGCGATCATGGCCTTGGCGATGTCGGCCGACTTCAGGTGGTCGCCGTCGCCGTACTGGATGTCGACGATCTTGATGTCCGGGTGGTTCTTCTTGATCTCCTCGACGAAGCCGTCACGACGCTCGACACCGGTGGAGTTGATCTGGCTGTGGCCGACAATGCCGACCTCGCCCTTGTCGCCGATCAGTTCGGCCATGTGGGTGGCCGCCAGTGCGCCGGCGCCGAGGCTATCGGTCTTGGCGATGCTCAGCGGGTAGTCACTGTTGCAGCCCGCGTCGAACTGGATTACGGGGATCTCGGCGGCCTCGGCCGCCTCCATCAACGGGATGCAGGCTTCGGGGTCGAGAGCGGCGTAGCCGATGGCATCCGGCTTCTTGTCGATCGCGGCCTGGAACATCTGCAGCTGGTTGTCAACCTCGGTCTCGGAGGCGGGGCCTTCGAAGGTGACCTTGACGCCGAGCTCCTTCGCTTTGCTCTCCGCACCCGTCTTGACGGCCTGCCAGAACTGGTGCTGGAAGCCCTTGGACACGAGGGCGATGTACAGCTCGTCGCCGCCGCCGTTCGCGCTGTCGTCGGTGGACCCGGCGCTCGTCGAGCAGCCGGCCAGCATGAGCGCAACCGCGGCAGCGGCGGCGACGAACGCGACCTTTTTACCTGTTTTCATCGAGTAACTCCATTGTTTGATCGGCGGCCAGCAGCACAGCTGACACCGCCACGATATCGATTTCGAGCGGCCAAACACAGCGATAATACATGCAGATACAGGATCGTTACCTAACGCGTATTCTCGGGGATGTAACCGATTTCAGGATCGGTTGAGGAAGGGCTGCCCGGCCTCTCGGGAAACGCAGCTCTTCCTGGCTTGTTGGGCGCCCGCGGCGCGGCCTAGGAGCCGGCCCTGCGCTGGCGGAGCGCGTCGGTGAAGACGGCGACCAGGATGACGGCGCCGACCACCACGTTCTGCCATTCGGTCTGGATCGACATGATGCGCAGGCCGTTGATGAGCACGCTCATGATCAGGGCGCCGATCAGGGTCCCCATGATCGACCCCCGGCCACCCAGGAGGGAGGTTCCGCCGATGATCACCGCGGCGATCGCCTGCAGCTCGTACCCGGCGCCGAGTTGCGGCTGGGCCGAGTTGAGCCGGGAGGCGATGACGACGCCGGCGATTCCGGTGAAGAGGCCGGCCACTGTGTAGATCATGATCTTCCACTTGCGGGTGTCGACCCCGGAGAGCCGGGTCGCCTCTTCGTTGCTGCCGATGGCGAAGGTGTACCGACCCAGGATCGTCTTGCTCAGCACGAGGTAGGCCGCTCCCGCGAGCGCGAACAGGATGAGCACGGCGTTGGGCAGTCCGGGGACGAGCGTGCCGAGCGCGATGTCCCGGAAGCCCTCGACGCTGCTGAAGTAGATCGGGCGGACGCCGGAGATGACGAGCGCGAGGCCCTGGGCGATCAGCATCATTGCCAGGGTGGCAATGAACGGGGGGAGCCGAAGCACGGCGATGTTGAACCCGTTGATGAAGCCCATCAGCGCTCCGGTCGCGATGCCGCCGAGCACGCCCACGACCAGGGGCAGTTGCATGTTCACCAGGAAGATCCCGGTCATCACCGAGGCGAGCGTCATGCCCGTTCCGATGGACAGGTCGATACCGCCCGTGATGATCACGAAGGTCGTACCCAGGGCGAGGATCCCGATCACCGCTGTCGAAAGCAGGATTCCGGAGATGTTGCTCCAGGTGAAGAAGGCGTCGTTGGCCAGGGAGAAGAAGGCCAGGAGGACGACCAGGGTGGCAAAGGCGAGGGATTGCTGGAGCTTGGCCCGGAGGAAGCTCTTGGTCGAACCCGCGGCGCGCCCATCGGGCTTCAGGGGGGACTTTTCCGTCACAGGAGATGCGTTCATTTGCTTCACTGCTCTTTCTCGTCGCCCATGCGGGTTGCGTAGTCCATGATTTTCGCCTGGCTGGCGTCTTCGTTATTGAGAACACCGGTGATGCGGCCGCCCGCCATCACGACGATGCGGTGGGAGAGTCGCAGAACCTCGGGAAGCTCGGAGGAGATCATGATGATTGATTTCCCCTGCGCCACGAGCTCGTTGAGCAGCCGGTAGATCTCTTCCTTGGCCCCGACGTCGATCCCTCGGGTCGGCTCATCGAAGATGAGGATGTCGCAGTCGCGCGCCAGCCACTTGGCGATGACGACCTTCTGCTGGTTGCCGCCCGACAGGTTCTTCGTGGTTGCGTGGATCGATGGCGTCTTGATCCGCAGTGCCTTCACGTAGTCCCGGGACGTCTGCTTGCCCTTATCGGTGTTCACGAAGCCGAAACGGTTCGTGTAGTCCGCCAGGGAGGCCAGCAGGATGTTCGTGTTCACGTCCTGCTCGAGCAGGAGCCCGAACAACTTGCGGTCCTCGGAGAGGTAGCCGACGCCGTGCGCCACCGCCTCGGAGGGCTGCGAGATCTTCACCGGCTTGCCGTTGATCTGGATGACCGTGCCCTCGGACGGGTCGGCTCCGATGATCGCCCGGGCGACCTCGGTTCGTCCCGCGCCCATCAGCCCGGCGAAACCGAGGATCTCGCCCCGGCGGAGCTCGAAGTTGATGTCCTTGAGGAGGTGGCGGGTGTTCAGCCCCTCGACCTTGAGCACGACGTCGTCGTGTGCGTGCTGGCGCGCCTCGGGCCGAGCGCCCTCCTCGATGTGGCGGCCCACCATCATTTCGATGATGGTCGGGATGTCGATCTCGGCCTTGTCGAGCGTGCCGATGTAGGCACCGTCGCGCAGCACCGTGACCCGGTCGGAGAGCCGGCGCAGCTCGTCCATCCGGTGCGAGATGTAGATCACGCCGGTTCCGGTCTTCTTGAGGTCCTCGATCAGGGCGAAGAGGGTTTCCGTCTCGGCCTCGGTCAGGGCGGAGGTGGGCTCGTCCATGATGAGCACCTTCGCGTCGAACGACAAGGCCTTGGCGATTTCCACCATCTGCTGCTTGGCCACCGTGAGGTTCTCAATGAGTTCCCGCGGGTCGAGGTCGATCCCCAGGCGCGTCAGAAGCTCGGAGGCGAGAAGGTTCAGGGCACGTGCCCGGACGAACAGCCCGCTCCTCGGCTCGCGTCCGATATAGATGTTCTGCGCCACCGTGAGGTGCGGCATCAGGTTCATCTCCTGGTGGATGATGCTGATGCCCAGTTCCTGGGCAGCCTTGGGGCTGTCGATCTCGACCTCACGGCCTTCGAGAACGATGCTGCCGGAGTCCTTCGAGTAAATCCCGGACAGGATCTTCATCAGGCTGGACTTACCCGCCCCGTTCTCCCCGACGAGGGTGAGAACCTCGCCTCGGTTCAGTTCGAATTGAACGTCTTTAAGCGCCTGCACGCCGGGGAAGCTCTTGCTGATCCCGCTGACTTTCAAAAGCTGGGTTGTCACACACTCACCTACTTCGTCGGAGGATGGATTTGGAAAAACGCGTGAGCATGATCATGCCACGAAAAACGTCAAAGATCCGACCAATCTGCGAAATCATTTGACCGGCGGTACAAGTTGTATCCTAATGTATCTATGCGTGCCGAATGGTAACAATGTGAATCCGAGCGGCCTCGCACCAGCACTCCCGAATCCCCAACGAAAGCGAGACTTCCCATGCAGATTGGCGCCCACGCTCTTGTTTTTACAGGGTCTTTCGACGAAATGGGTCTGACCCACGCCATCCGCGAAACCAAGAAAGCGGGCTTCGATCTGATCGAAATCCCGCTCATGGACCCGGCCGGATTCGACCGCAAGCTGGCCGCGCGACTGCTGAAGGACTATGACCTCGCGTCGACCGCGTCACTCGGCCTCAGCGAATCAACCGACCTAACGAGTCCCGATTCCGCCGTGGCAGCCGCCGGCGAGCGGATGCTCACCGACTGCCTCGAGATCGTGCACGCGATGGGCGGAACACACCTGTGCGGCGTGATCTACAGCGCGATGAAGAAATACATGGAGCCCGCGAGCGCCGCCGGACGGGCGTCCAGCGCGTCCGCCCTGAACCGGCTCGCCGGGCGAGCGGCAGACCTCGGCATCCACCTGTCCCTTGAGGTCGTCAACCGCTACGAGACAAACCTGCTTAACACCGGCCGCCAGGCGCTGGCCTTCCTCGACGAGGTCGACCACCCCAACGTCTCGGTGCACCTCGACACGTATCACATGAACATCGAGGAATCGGATCTGTTCTCCCCCGTGCTCGACGCCGCCGACCGGCTCGGCTACGTGCACATCGGCGAGAGCCACCGCGGGTACCTGGGTTCGGGCACCGTGGACTTCGACTCCTTCTTCCGCGCTCTGGCGCGAATCGACTACGACGGCCCCGTCGTCTTCGAATCGTTCTCCTCTGCCGTCGTCAACGAGGACCTGAGCCGGATGCTCGGGATCTGGCGCAACCTCTGGCAGGACTCCGGCGACCTGGCCGCCCACGCCAACACGTTCATTCGCGGGCGGCTGCACGGCGTCGAGTCCATCGCCCGGCACTAGCACGGGCAGCGTGGTGCTGACGGGCTGTGCTCAGCCGCGCGGAAGCGCGTTGCCGTCGGCGTCGAGGTAGTCGCGCCACGACCGCTTCGGGGTCCAGCCGAGCATGCGCTGCGCCTTCGCGCTGGAGATTCCCGAGG
>NZ_SOHO01000044.1:0-77586 GCF_004403225.1 Cryobacterium sp. Sr8
TCCAACTCGGCTTTGGTCTCAGTGAGTTCATCAGGATTCACGCCTGAAAATTAACAGATCCCAGCGACGATTAACAGCCGACACGCCCAACCTAACTAAGTACTACTAGTGGCTCGCGCGTCCTGAGAGCGTATTCAGGGACGCCGTGGTGAATGCCCGCACGGTCTCCCGCCAGAGGTTAAGGAGCCCCAGAAGGTTCTCCCCGTCCTCGCGGTGAGCAAGGATTTCCATCTGCAGCATGGACAGCACTCCGGTGCGCAGTTCTGTGTTGAAGTTCACCTTCCCCACCCCACGCGCCGGTGCCTGTGCCAGGTCCTGGGCAGCCAGTCCGGACGCTCCGTGGAGCACTACAGGGGCGTTGGTTCTGCTGGTGATGTCGTCCAGTACATCCCAGCGGATCCGGGGCTCGCCTGCGTATCGTCCGTGCACATTGCCGATCGCAACGGCGAGCAACTGCGCCCCGGAACGGGCCACAAAGTCGGCCACCTGGTCGGCATCGGTGAGCCCGGAGGCGGTCAGGGCAAAGGCCCTGTCCTCGTCCCCGGCTAGACCCCCCAATTCCGCCTCCAGCACGATTCGGGGGTCGTTGATGGCGTCCCGTGCCGCCCGAACCAGCCGGATGTTCTCCTCGTAGGTCAGAGCCGAGCCATCCACCAGGACGGCGTCGGCGCCTGCGGCCACTCCAGCCAGGATGGCCGCGATTTCACCGGCATGGTCAAGCTGGATGGAAACGGGAACCGCGGCAGCGTCGGCAAGTCCTCGCAGAGCACGGATGAGACGAAGCCCAGCCGCCGAAGCGGCCGTCTTGGGTGCAACGAGCAGGACGACCCCCGCCCCGACGTGTTCGGCGGCTTCCACCACGGCCAGCGCCGTCGTGAAGTCGTAGCAGGTGAAGGCGGGCACCGCCGCTCCGCCGGCGAGTGCGGTCCGGACGAGGACGTCAAGTTGAGTGCGCATATGAGACTTCCTTTGTGTTGGGTCAGGACCGTTTGGATGGTGCGAGAACCTTGATGATGGCGGAATCATCTGCCGCACCCAGGCCCTGCGCCTGGCCCAGCAGGTAAAGCTGTTCCGCGGCAGCGGCCAGCGGGGAGGGCAACCCGGCGGCGCGCGCGGCTCGGCCGACGATCCCCATGTCTTTGACGAAGATGTCCAGCCGGCTGAGCACCTGGGCACCATCCTCGTCGTACGCCTGGAGGATACGAGGGCCGCGGTTGGACAGCATGAAGGAGCCAGCGGCCCCGGCCTCAAGCGCCTCGAGAGTCCTCGCCTGGTCCAGGCCAAGGGCATCCGCCAGCGCCAGCGCCTCCGCCGCTGCCGCAATGTGCACACCGCAGAGCAGCTGATTGACCGTCTTCAGCGCCTGGCCGTCCCCGGGCTTGTCTCCAACGATGGTGAGAGTGGAGGCAAGGCACTCCAGAACGGGCCGCGCCCGTTCCAACGCCCGGGGCTCGGCTCCTACGATGATGAGCAGGTCGCCTTCGCTGGCCCGCAACGGTCCTCCCGAAAGCGGTGCGTCCACGAGGGCGACGTTCAGGTCGGCCAACCTCTCCGCCGCCGGGATCGCATCCCTGCCGACGGTGCTGGTCAGGATAACGACGGAACCAGGCGACAGTGCTTCGGCCACTCCTGTTGCACCGAAGAGCACGTCATTGAGTTGCTCGCCGGTTCGCACGGCGACTAGGACAATTCCAGCTCCGGACACGGCGGCAGCAGCAGAATCGAAAGTCTCTACGCCGGCGGCGGCAGCCAGACGTCTCCGATTCTCATGAAGGTCGAAGCCGTTGACTCGGAACTGCCGGACCAGCCGGGTGGCTATGGGTAGGCCCATCGCACCAAGGCCCAGAACGGTGACGATGGCCTGACTGGCCTGACTGTCGATCGGCGTTTGCATGGTGACATCTCCCGAAGATTGATGGCTGAAGACGCTCAAGTTCGCACTGCGCGCGTGTCTGACATCTTATCTTTAGTAAGATCTGAAGAGCGCGCGGGTCAGCGCGCTGTTGCCGCACCCGTCGCGTGTGTGTCACACCGTAAGCTGAACGGGAAATTCTCGGGAGGAGAGCAGCCATGGCACGTCAGTCACTGGTGGGCATGGTATCGGATGACCTCCTGAACCGGATCGTGTCCGGTGAATTCCCGCCCGGGTCCACCCTGCCGGGCGAGCTCGAGCTCACGGCGCAGCACGAGGTCAGCCGAATGACGGTCCGCGAGGCCGTCAAAACCCTGGAAGCCCAGGGCGTGGTCCGGATCGAGCGCGGCCGCGGCACCTACGTGAATGAGTTGCGGCGCTGGACATCGATGGGGGCCGTCCTGCGCGCAGCCGCCGAGGGCGAGAATGACGCCACTGCAGCGGTTCAGCTGATCGAACTGCGCCGAATGTTGGAGTCCGGTGCCGCCGAACTCGCTGCCACCCGCATTACCGCGGAAGAACTTGAGAGCATGCTCGAGCACGTGACAGCAATGGGCGAGGCTCACGAGGCCAACGATGTCGGCCGCTTCGTCGAAGCGGACCTCGCATTCCATGACGTGATCTTGCACGCCTCGGGCAACGTATTTGTAGCCGTCCTTTTCGCACCGCTGTCACACGTGCTTTCAGCACGGCGCGCTCAGACCTCCAAAGTCGTGCAAATTCAGGCGAACGCCCTCCGCGAACACGCCCAAATACTTGAAGCTCTGGCCTCCGGTGACCCCGAGCGCGCGCGACTCGCTATGGACAGCCACATGGCCCAGACCATGAGCGATCTCAAGACCTACGTTCTTCACATTTGAATGCCAGCAACGTAATAGGAGGTACGCAGTCTCTGTACGACGTCTGCAGCAGGCGCACGGGAGCCTCCCGCCCATTCACGAACGGAGCGCGTGTTCGACCCGGCCCGGGTAGGCAACGAGCTGGGCGCCGAGGATCTTGCGCAGGACAATGACGCTCCCGCCGGCGTCCAGCCACACAGAGTCCTGGTAGCCAGGCTGGCGGGCGCGGGGATACTCATGCCCGCAATTGGTAGGAATGTCGATGCGGGCAGGTATGGTGGTGCCGAGGCTCACAAGACTCACAGATCCAACAAGACTCACAAGATACACAGCCACTCACAAGGAATCCACCATGGAGAACCCATTCCGGCCCTCAGCCGGCGCGACACCGCCGGAAATCATCGGCCGCGGAGGCCTCCTCGACGAGTTCGACTACGGCCTACGCCTGGGCTCAGGGGCGCCGGGACTCCTCACCATCTTCACCGGTGCCCGTGGCATCGGCAAGACCGTCATGCTCGGTGCCGCCCACGACATGGCCAGGGAACGCGGATGGGCCGTGATCTCCGAGACGGCCACGGGCGGTTTCATGGGGAGGATTGGCGAATCCATGCGCCAGCTGGCCGAAGAACTCGGCAACGGGCCGCAGGGTCGCCGGATCACAGCGGTCTCCGCCGCCGGTTTCAGCCTCACGACAGAGCTCCCGCCCGAACGCCAAGTCGCCTGGCGGAACCTCGCCGAAGAACTCCTCCGGCTCCTCCAGGGCCATGGTACCGGTCTGGTCATCACCGTGGACGAAATCCACGCCGCTGACCGTGCTGAACTGGCGCAGCTGGCCGCCAGTGTCCAGCACCTGATCCAGGACCGGCTTCCCATCGGGCTGGTCTTCGCCGGCCTGCCGGCCGCGGTGTCGGACCTGCTCAACGAAGGCGTGGCGACGTTCCTCCGCCGCGCCGACAAGATCGACCTGCATGCGGCCGCAGTCCGGGACGTGGAGACATCGTTCGCCGACACGTTCGCGACGGCGGGGTTCAACATCTCCCCGGCCCTGGTCCGGCAAGCCTCTGAAGCGACTGGGGGATACCCGTTTCTCATCCAGCTGGTCGGCTACTTCCTCTGGAGGGAAGCCGAAAGCAACGAGGGCGCGCTCGATGCGGAGTCGGTCGGCAGGGCCATTGAAGCCGCCCACCGACGCAACGCACGCACCGTGATCGAAGCTGCTCTCTCGACAGCCTCTCCCAAAGACATGGAATTCCTTCATGCCATGGCCAAAGACGACGGACCGTCGGCCGCCGGCGACATCGGGCAACGGCTGGGCGCCAAGACAAACCTTGTCGCCAACTACCGGACACGGCTCCTGGCCGCCGGACTCATTGAATCGGTGGGGCACGGCAAAGTCGACTTCGCCATCCCCGGTCTACGCCGGTATCTCAGTTCGAAGGCCACGGACTGAGCCGCCGACCGAGTCTGGCAACGTGTCGGCGAGGTCGGCGAGTCTGCCGGCTATCCATGGGCGGCAAAGGAGCGAGCGGCCGAAATGACCTTCGGGCCGATTTCGTCCAGTGGCTCGCCACGCAACAACGCAGCCGGGGACTGGTCACCCAACTGCGGGTTCATTCCCTGGAACCACGCCTGGATCGTCTTCGCGCTCTCGCGCTCGACGAGAATGCCGGCAACGTAATAGGAGGTACGCAGTCTCTGGACGACGTCCGCACCAGGTGCGCGGGAGCCTTCCGCCCATTCGCGCACGGAGCGCGTGTTCGACACCCGGCCGAGGGAGGCGACGAGCTGGGCGCCGAGGATCTCGCACCGGCACGATCTACTGCCTGGTGGATGATTCCCGCGAGTCCTCGACGAGGTCGCCAACGTGTCCCCGCTCCCGCAACTCCCGAACCTAATGAGCGACGGCGACGGCCGCGGCCTCCACACTTGGATCTTCGCCCAATCCATGTCCCAGCTCGTCGGTAAATGGGGACCAGAAGCGGCCACCACGATCTTTGAGTCCTCGTCCGCGAAGATCATCTTCGGCGGCCTCGCCGACGAAACCTTCCTCGAGAAGATCTCCCGACTCATCGGCACCCACCAGGTCACCCAAACCAGCAAATCCCTGCAACGAAACGGCGCAGGCCAGGGCACCACCTCCACCTCCACCAGCGAGCGGGAAGAGCGCCGGATGAAGGTCGAAGACATCCGCAAGATCCCCGAGGGCAAAGCCCTCCTGCTCTACCGCAGTGTTGCGACGACCGCTAGAAACCGCCCGTACTCGTGGGCTATTTGCCCGGTCTGGCAATGCGGCGAATCGCTGACCTGCACGCAGGCGAAGCGAAGACCGATGCCCGCGACGCCGCGATCATCGCGCAAGCCGCGAGGACGCTCCCGCATGCGCTGCGATCGCTTCAGCTCGCCGATGAGCAGGTCGCGGAACTCTCCATGCTCTGCGGCTTCGATGATGACGTCGTCGGCCAGATCACGGCTACGAGCAACCGCATCCGAGGGCTTCTCACCCAGATCCACCCAGCGTTGGAGCGGGTCCTGGGCCCGCACTTGGATCACCCGGCGGTGCTGGACCTGCTGCAGCGATACCCGTCACCAGCAGCCATGAAAGCAGCCGGCACGCTCCGGCTGGGCAACCGCCTGGTCAAGCTCGCACCTCGGATGGGCCGGCGCCTCGCCGAACAAATCACCCAAGCGCTGAGCGAGCAGACGGTCGTCGTGGTCGGCACGAACGCTGCCAGCACCGTGCTCCCCAGGCTCGCGGAACAGCTCGCCGCGCTGCGCCGACAGCGCGCGGAGATCGCGGTCGAGGTTGAACGGCTCGTGGAGGCTCACCCTCTTCATCCCGTCCTGATCAGCATGCCCGGAGTCGGGGTCAGGACCGCCGCCAGACTCCTTACCGAAGTCTCCGGGAAGGACTTCGCGACCGCCGGCCACCTTGCCGCTTACGCCGGCCTTGCCCCCGTGACAAGGCGCTCCGGCAGCTCCATCCGCGGTGAACACCCGTCCCGGCGAGGGAACAAGATCCTCAAACGGGCTCTGTTCCTCTCCGCGTTCGCGGCGCTCCGCGACCCGGTTTCACGGGCCTACTACGACCGCAAGATCGCCCAGGGCAAGCGCCATAACCAAGCCCTCATCGCCCTCGCCCGCCGCCGCTGCGACGTTCTCTTCGCCATGCTCCGCGACGGCACGCTCTATCAAACCAAGCACCCACTCGCCGCTTGACAAAGACATAGGGGCACCCCCCTTGAGTCAACTGACCTCGGGGCAGTCCCTTCACAACGTCCTTGGGAGTGACAGCTAGAGCTTTCGCTCCCCACCGAACGACCAGTGACTTCGAGGCACACCCTCGACTACTACCCAGGTGTTCTCTCGTGAGCTCTCGCCGCACACGGACACCACAGCTTCGGTCACCGCCGATGTCAGCCGGCCCGCAAACTCATCATCCGACAAGCGGTCTTCGAAGACCTTCACAGTCACGAACGGCATTGTCTTTCTCCTTCAGTATTGGGGCAAGGCAGAATCGGGGGCAGCCGACCTACGACCAGATCTTCGCGACCTGCGCAGCGTGTTCGTGCCGGGCCTCGAGCGCCTGATCCATCGTGACGGCCACGAAGCGCGTCTTTGTGCCCGGCGCACACCGCGCCACAAGATCCATGTCGGTTGAAATCACGGTGGCGACCATCGCGTAGCCTCCGCCCGACACCGCGTCGCGGTGCAGGATGATCGGCTGGGTGCCGCCCGGAATCTGGATCGAACCCACGGCATACCCGGCATCCACAATGTTCGACGGGTCCTGGCCGGCGCCGAACGGCTGTTCGCGCTCCCGCCACTGGACACCCGGGCCGCTGTAGCGCAGACCCATCCGGTCGGCAACCGGGGTCAGTGTCCACTCGGCGTTCAAGAGGTTGTCGATCCCCTCTGGGGAGAGGTGATGGTCGTACAGGCCGAGCATGACGCGCACGCTCACATCGCGCGAGAAGACCGGCCGGTCTTCCTCTGCAATCGTTGACAAAACGGGCAACCCATTGTCAATCGGCGCACCCACGGGCAGCACGTCATTGGCGGCGAGCGCCCTGCCCTCAAATCCGCCGATTGCCCCAATCGGGTAGGTGGAGCGCGACCCGAGTACCGATGGCACGTCTATGCCGCCGTGCACGGCAATGAAGTATTTCGTGCCGCCTTGAATCACGCCGAACCGCAGCTCGTCTCCTGCCGCAAGCGCCAGGCGTGCGTACTGGGGGGCAGGCATGCCGTTGATGAACACGTCGACGGGCGCGCCCGTGACGGCAACTATGGCATCCGTCGTCGTCACAACCCTGGGGCCGATGTAGGTGCACTCGAGCACGGCCTCTGCAGGGGTATTGCCAACGAGGCGGTTACCGAGAGATGCGGAATACTGGTCCATGGCCCCGCCCTGGGGGATCCCGTACCGGTAATAACCGATCCGGCCCTGGTCCTGCACTGTGGTGGAGAGGCCTGGCTCTCGAATTTCAAATGCCATTGAGCGCCTCCAGAAGCGTCGCCTTGTAGCCTTCGGGGTCAGCGAGTGCCGCTGCCAGATCAAACGAAACCGGCGCCTGCCGATAGGTGAATGTGCCCGCCTCGACCTCGGCTTGAATGCGCTTGTATTCGGCCTCGTCGACTGGCTTGAACTTGACGATGTCGCCGGGCTTGAAGAAGACCATGAAGTCCGCGAAGTCTGCCAGCTCCTGACCCGGGTCGAAGATGGGAGCGGCGGCAACACCGAACATCTGGTAGCCGCCCGCGCCACGCACCGAGTAGATGCAGCTGAAGCATCCGCCGTGACCGATCGTCAGGGCGGGGGTATCGGTGCGGGGGCTGAGGTATTTTGGCACCTCGAGCTGGTGCTCGCGGTCGACGAGCTGATAGAGGAACGGCAGACCGGCCACGAAACCAACCATGGAAACGAGCCAGGGCGATTCGTGGTGCCGCTTGATGAATTCGGCGGCGTCGGCAAGATTGTTCACTTCGGCGGCATAGTCGAGGTCGTTGCCCTCGGGCCGCTGGTGGTAGCCGGCACGAAAGCGCGCACCGGTCTCGTTCGTGTACGGGTCGTTGTACCAAACGGGAATTTCAACGATGCGGGTTTCCAGCACTTGCCTGGTGGATGCACGCACCTCTGCCTCGAGGGAACGCGCCACCTGTTCGAGCTCGGCGGGTGGGAGCGTATCCGGGTTGAAGCGGATCAGGAGTGACGCATTTGCGGGGCAGATGTCGATGACCCCGTCCAGTGCCTTCGCTTCGAGTGCGTTCGCGATGCTGTTCGAGATGAAGTTGGCCTCGAGAGACATCCCTTCCGCGATCTCAATGAAGAGGAACTCGTCGCCGCCCCACGTGTAGCGCGCCTGGGATTGTTGCGTCATGCGGGTACTCCCAACAAGTCGGGTACGGATTCGATGTAAGCGGTGTGGTGGGTGACCTGACGGAAGTCATCGAGTGCGACGAGCGTGCGCAACAGTCCTGCGGTGGTTTTGACACCCTCGATGCGCGCCTCGCCGAGAACTCGTTCGGCCCGCGAAATCGCCAGGTCGCGGGTGGGCGCCCACACGATGATTTTGCCCAGCAGCGAGTCGTAGAAGGGGGCCACGGCGTTGCCCGCGATGAAGCCGAAGTCGACTCGCACCCCTGGTCCACCTGGCAGGTGGAGGGAGGAGATCACTCCCGGGCTGGGCATGAAGTTGTTGCTGGGGTCTTCGGCGTTGATTCGGAACTCGAGCGCGTGCCCGGCGAAGGCGACGTCCTCCTGCGAGTAACCGAGCTTCTCGCCGGAGGCGATGCGCAGCTGCTCGCGCACGAGGTCGATGCCCGTGATCGCCTCGGTGATGGGGTGCTCGACCTGAAGCCGTGTGTTCATCTCAATGAACGCCACTTCCTCGGTCTCGGGATCGTAGAGGAACTCGACCGTCCCGGCGCCGACGTAGGAGGTCTGACGCGCAAGGTCAACAGACGAGTCCCGCATCAGCTGACGCACATGGTCCGGCAGCCCGGGCGCCGGAGCCTCTTCGAGCACTTTCTGCTGGCGGCGCTGCATGGAGCAGTCACGGTCGCCCAGGTGCACATAGGATTCCCCGTCACCAAAAATCTGCACCTCAACGTGGCGGGCTTTCGTGACAAAAAGTTCGAAATAGACGTCTGACGAGTTGAATGCGGCGAGCGCCTCCGCCTGCGCGATTCCGACCGTGGAAACGAGGTCGGCGGGGCTTGCCACCAGGCGGATCCCCCGGCCACCACCACCGGCGGACGCCTTCACGACCAGCGGGTACCCAATTCCGGCAGCGATGCTGACAATGTCGTCGTCGTCCCGGAGCGCCCCCTCCGTGCCGCGCAGCGTGGGAACGCCGGCGTCGATCGCGGCTTGACGGGCCCGGGACTTATCGCCCATGAGTTCGATGGATTCCGGTGACGGGCCGACCCAGGTGATTCCAGCTGCGATGACCTTGCGGGCGAATGCCGCATTCTCCGAGAGGAAGCCGTAGCCGGGATGCACCGCGTCGGCGCCACTCTCAATGGCGGCTTTGAGGACGGCGTCCTGGTTGAGATAGCTGAGGCTGGCGGGCGCCGGTCCAATGACGATAACTTCGTCGGCGAGTTCCGCGGCGTATGACGTCTTGTCGGCCTCGCTGACGACGACGACGACGACGATGCCCATTTCATGGGCGGTGCGGATGATGCGGACCGCGATCTCGCCGCGGTTGGCTACGAGCAGTTTCTTCATGAAGTAATCCCGTGATTAGGGTGCATCGTTGGCACTAGTTGGTCACGGCGATGACGTCACCGGGGTTGACCATGCCGAAGTCTTCAATTTCAAACCTCGTGAGGATGCCGGCGGTCTCGGCGCGCACCTCGCTGAACTGCTTCATGATCTCGATGAGGCCAATGGTCTGGCCCGCCTCGACGGTGTCACCTTCGTTCACGTAGGGGTCTTTGCCGGGGCCGGGCTTGCGGTAGAAAATACCGGGCAGCGGGGAGATGATGTTCTCGCTCATGTGCTCTCTTTCATTGGGAGATCTTGGGTGGCACAGGCGCTGTCGGCGCTTCGCGTGCGGTGGGTCCAGGTGGGTCCAGGTGGCTTCAGGCAGTCAGTCGCGCAGCGCCGCGCGGACTGCCTCCGCGACCTCCGGCGAGTTGGGAGTGTCCGAGTGGACACAGACGCTGCCGAAGGGAATTTCGAGCAGCGTACCGTCGACCGCGGCAACCGTGCCATTTTCGAGCACGCGACGCACACGTGCCGAGGCTGCTCCGGGGTCGGTGTGCTCGGGGCGGCGAAGGATGATGAGTCCACCCTCCGGGTTGTAGTCCAGGTCCACATACAGCTCGCCAACAAATTCGACGCCTTCACGCTCGGCCACGCGCTGGTGCGCGCTGCCGGCGATCCCGAACACGGGCACCCCGTAGGTTTTTGCCACGTTCACGGCGCCCTGCATGAGGGCTTCGTCACGGGCGAGCATGCCGTAGAGCGAGCCGTGGGGCTTGATGTGGTTGAGGGGCATGTCGTACTTGTCGAGAAACCCAGTGAGAGCGCCGACCTGGTAGCGGATGATGGACTCAACCTCTTCGGGGTTGAGCTTCATTTCGCGGCGGCCGAAGCCGACCAGGTCGGGCAAGCCAGGGTGTGCACCGACGCGAACGCCGTGCTTCCTGGCCAGGGCCACTGTGGCATCCATCGTGTCCGGATCACCGGAGTGGAATCCGCAGGCGACGTTGGCCACGTCGATTAACGCCATGAGGGCCTCGTCGTTGCCGAAGCTGTGGAGACCGAACGCTTCGCCCATGTCGGAATTAATCAGAATTTCTGAACGTCGTTGTGCAGGGAGCATAAACTCACGCTACGCCCGCGCCCCGAGTCGCTCCCAGTAGGCAATTGCCCTAAGCTTTGAGCTAAATTTGTGCAGGCTTACAAAAAATGAGGTTTTGATGCGCGTTGTTGACCTTCTCCTTGAGCCTTCCCTTCAACTCCGGCTCCAGACGCCATCAACGAAGGCTCGGCTTGAGCGCGAAGTGAGCGGCTGCTCACCTACCGAACTCATGGATCCAACCCCTTACCTCGATCCCGACTCGCTCCTGCTCACCAGCGGCATCGGCATGAACTTCAGCGAAGAACGAACCTGGGATGCCTTCGTCGAGCGCCTGGCCGACGTGCCCGTTTCGGCGATCGTTTTCGCGACGGGGATGGCCCACCGGGTGCTTCCGCCGGGGCTCGTCACCGCCTGCGCCACCTACGACGTGCCGCTGCTCGAAGTCCCCTCCGTCGTGCCGCCGCTCCAGGTGGACCGGCATGTCGAAAGTGTCATGCAGGCAGAACGCCTCGCCGTCGTGAACCGCGGCTGGACCCTCGCGGACGAGTGCGCGCGGCTCGCGAACAAGGGCGCCGAAGTCGTCACCCTGCTCGCCGCAGTCTTCGACACGGTTCAAACTCCGCTCGCGGTTTACGACGCCTACGGGACGGTGATCGCCCAGTACCCGGAGATCGTGTCCTGGGCACCCGGAATCAGCAAGAAGCCCAGGGCAGGAGTACTCAACATCCCCCTCCCCATGGGGCTCAACAACCCGTGCCACCTCGCCGTACGGCAACCCGATAATGACACTCCGCTGGCATCACTTCTCGGGCCGGTCGCGTCTATCATCGCGCTGCAGCTCAATCGCTCGGTCGTCGTCGACGCGAGCCGACACCAGGAAATCAAGCTCCTCGTGACCGTTTGCGAGGCCTGGGAAGAAGCGACCCACACCGACGTCACCAAAGCATTCAACACGCTCGGGCTCGACCGGCGCTCCGAGACCACCCTCCTCGTCGCCGACATGAGCGGCGAATTCGCGTCCACGTCCTGGCAGCTCCGAGTCGCATTGCATGACACCTTCCACACGGTGCGCGTTACCGAGTTCGACGGCCGACTGGTCGCCTTTGCGCAGCTGCCGCGGGAAGACTTCGACACGGTCGCCCAGCGACTCCTTCGGATCCACGCCAGACAGCCGCTCGTCCTTAAAGCACCCACCACAAGCCTCTTCGAGTTGCGGCTCTCGGTCGCTCACGCGCTCGACCTTGTGCGACACATCGAGCGGCCTCAGCTCGCGCCAGAGCTCGGGCTGAGCGCCGTCGTCACCGCGACCGCGGGCCGTGGGGCGCGTGAAGCCGCGCACAGGTTCCTCGCCCCGCTGGTCGAACATGACAGCAAACGCTCAAGCCAACTCCTCGACACACTGAGCACGTATCTGCGCCATAACGCCCAACCGTCCCGAACGTGCGACGCGCTGTTCATCCACCGCAACACGCTCAACTACCGGCTTCGCCAGATCGAGAACCTGCTCCGAGTGCAGCTTGACACCGTCGACGGCCAGGCCACCAGCCTGTTTGCGTTGCGCCTCGCGGGCCTCGAGACGCACTAGTCAGTAACTCCGCCGACGCGGCCGTCGCGGCACGGGCGGGCGCATGAAAAAGGTGGGGGCACCCCGAAGGGCGCCCCCACCTGTGTGAGCCGCGGCGGCGGTTACCGCTTGACGCGGAGCGCGGTTCTGGAGGAAGTGCCGTTCCAGAGGAGCGCGTAGACAACCGCAGCAACAACCGCAGTGGTGATCGGGCCCCAAGTCGCACCCACACCGGCCAGGTCCGGGTTGATCGCCCCGAGCTGGAGCATGAGGATGCCGATGGCTGTGGCCGCGATCCAGGCGATGAGGCCCGAGTTGTTGAATGAGCGGTAGTGCGCGTCGCCGAGCATGCCATGTTCTTCATTCTTGCCACGGTTCAGCAGAATGTGCGTCAGCGCGATCGCCACCCACGCCGTGACCAGAACGCCCTGCCACGCCAGCGCGAGCAGGATGTACTGCACGATGGGCAGCAACATGAGCAGGAAGATGATCAGCGACGAGATGAGCACCCAGACCAGGTTGGGCAGCTTGACGCGGAAAACGCGCTCCCCGAATGACTTGAGGTTTGCTGCACCGAGGTAATAGTTGGCGGTGTTGATCCGGGTCTGCGAGACGAAGACGACGATCAGGCCGAGGATGCCCATCATGGAGACGAGACCGCCTGCCACGCCGGTCTCCGAGACCTCCATGCCGGGAATGGTGAAGGTGAGGAAGATGCCCACGATTGCGCTGAATCCGTAAGCGACGATGTAGAACAGCCAGCCGAAGCTCCAGCGCTGGTGGAACTTGATGTCTTTGCGCTTGCCGAGGGCCGCGTAGTCCATGGTGAACATCATCATGATCCACACGCCCATGTAGCCGGCGAAGGTGGCCAGCCAGCCGGGTCCGCCGACGGCGAGCGGCACAGCGAGGTCAGCCTGCTGCGTGAGCCAGGTGTCGGTGAATCCGTACTGCACGCCTGCCCAGATCACGGCGGCAATGAGCCCGCCCAGGTAGATGGGCAGGAGCCATCCGTTGAGCTTGTCGATGAACTTGCGTGCGCCGCCGAGGATCAGCGGCGTGGAGTAGACCACAACAATCAGGTACCACATCCACGTCGGGCCGCCGAATGCCGTCTGGAAAGCGTAGGCGACGATGGATCCTTCGAAGACCGCGTAGTAGATGGCGACGAGGGCGAAGATGATCGTGGCGATGGACGAGCCGGCAGTCCCGAGAATGGTGCGCGAGAACAACGCCACGGTGGTGCGGTTGTTGATCGCGTACTTGGCGAGCACCCGGTTGATCAGACCGTAGACGAAGATCGTGAGCACGAGGCCGATAACAGCGTTGAGGGTGCCGTAGGCCATCGCCATGGCGGCCCCGATATAGACGAAGAACATCGCGCTGGCGACGCCGTACCACGCCATCGAGAGCGAGCCGCGAGTCATCTGATCTTCATCGTTGCCCTCTCTGTAGAGCGCATCCGTGGCCTCAACGGTGTCGTTGCTGCCGGTCAAATTCAAGTTCACTGTTACCTCCGATAGTGACAGGCGCGAACGGCCGGAACGTCGTTGTGGGTGGCGCTCGCATGCGACTGTCGTGTGGTGATGCCGTGCCTGGGAGCCGAGCGGTGCGCGGCCCCAGTCATTCGTGGTGAGGGAAAGTGTGAGCGCCGCGAGGCTTTCACATTCAGCAATCATGGGTAAATACTGCAGGTGCTAACAAGTGGGCATGCGCCCGAGGAATATTCGAATTATTGTGCTGTTGCACAATATCTGGGCGGGCATCCTGCACCGCGCGCGTACTTGCGCATGCCCGCTCGGATGCCCGCCCCAGACCTCCAGGGCGTCTGCTGCGGTCAGCCCCAGTGTTGCGCCGACCGCCGTTCCATCAGCGCACGGAACTGATCCGTGGTCGTGGGAAAGAGCTCGCCCGTGCCCCAGTCGAGGATGACGCCATGGCGGCGGATCACATCGAGCATGTCGATCTCGCCCGACTTGTAGCCTTCTGCGATCACCGTGGGGTCGACTTCGAGCCACCCCTGCCGCTGCGCGGAGATTGACTCGCGCTTGGCAGCGGTGGAGGCAAAATCGATTCGGAAGTCATCGAGCTCGGCATCGATCTCATCGATCACCACACCGTAGTCCTCGGCAGCGCGACGCAGCGAAACGTAGCCGTCGATGACGTCGTCCAGCACTTCTTCCGCCGGGCGTTCAAGCGGGTCGCCGTACCCGCCGCCACCGGCGGAGGGGCGGATGAAGGAGTCTCCCGGCTGCAGGGGCACCGACGAGAAGTTTGAGCCGAGGAACCTTTCGTTGTCAGATCCGCGGTTGAGCCACACACCGTGCGGGATCGAGGGCAGCCCGCCTTCAATGCCCCAGGTGATGGAGCGAGCCCGGTCGCAGGAGTAGCTCATCACTGTGGACTCGGCGTCGGTCAACGTCCCGCCCTTTTCGATGCCGCAGCCACCCCGAAAGCGACCGGGGCCACCCGAGTCGACGGCAATCTGATGCACCGAGGTGAGCACGGGCGAGAGACGCTCCTGACCTTCGAGCGGCTGCACGGCGAGGCCGGGGCCGAACACTGGTGCGGTCGCCGTCGAGCCGTCTTTGGACGCGCGGCCACCCCAGCCGCCGGCCATCCAGTCGTACCACATGAAGTATGGCTTCTTCTCACTGCGCGCATCGCGGCCGCCCACGAGCAGGTATTCGAGATTGAACGCACACGCCATGGCCCGCTCAGGCATGACCTGGGACCAAATTTCGAAAATGCCGTTCATCAGCTTCTCGTAGGGGCCGGAGCAGAAGCCGGTGACCGCGTAGGGCCATCCAGCGTTCACGACGGTGCCCTCTGGCCCGATGTCCGCGGTGACGGCCGCATAGAATCCCGAGTTGAGTGGCACGTCAGGAAAGAACGTCTTGGTGCCGGCGTAGATGGCTGAGAACGTTGTGCCATAGCCCGAGTTGAGGAATGTTTCAACAACCGGTGCCGAGCCGGTGAGGTCATAGTGAATGCCCTCGCCGTCCAGGGTGAGCTTGATCTTGATGGGTACGAGCCCCTCACCCTTTCCGGGATCGGCATCCATGTAGTCGACTGTTTCCCAGGTGCCACGCGGCAGCGTCTCCAGGCGGCGGCGCACGGTTCGCTCCACGTAGTCCTGTGTCTCCTTGAGCGCGGTCTTCACCGTTGCGGTGCTGTATCGGCCAATGAGGCGTTGCATTTGTCGCTCGCACACGGCGGTCGCCTCGGACTGGGCGTGCAGGTCGCCCATGGCCTGTGCAGGCGCACGCGTGTTGGAGACGAGCAATTGCGCCACATCGTGGAGAAACACGCCCTTGGACCAGACCCGCACCGGAGTTATGCGCAGGCCTTCCCCAAAGTGCTCCTTGGCGTTCACATCGAAGGAACCGGGCACGTTGCCACCGATGTCGGCCCAGTGTCCCTTGTTCTGCGCATAGGCGATGACTTCGCCATCAGCAAAGATCGGACGAATGAACGACACGTCGTTGAAGTGAGTGCCCCCTCGATATGGGTCGTTGATGGCGAAGACGTCGCCGGGGTGAATGTCCGTCCCGAATTCCTCAATCACGGCCTTGCACTGGAAGTGCAGCGTGCCGACGTGGACGGCGATGTCCCCTGAACCCTGCATCACGGTGTTGCCCTCGGCATCACACAATGCCGAGGAGAAGTCGCGCGAATAGATGACGAAGGAGTAGCAGGTGCGCAGGATCTGTTCGCTCATGAGGTCAACGCTGGTTGCGAAGGCGTTCTTGAGCACCTCGAAAGTGACCGGATCCAGCGTGGTCAGGGGGGCGGTTGCCGTTGCGGTGTTACCCATGGAGTATCTCCTCGAGGTGAATACGGATGTTGAGCCATTCGTCGATCTCGGCGTGGGTGTATGGCGGCACCACCGTGGTCGAGTCGAGTTGGTTGATGATGGCCGGGCCCCGGAACCTGGCCCCGGCCGGGATGGTGTCGCGGTCGTACACCGGTGTGTCCAGCCATCCGTCGGCGCCGAAGTACACGGGATGGGTATCGATCGGCGTCCCGGGGTGGGTCGACGTGCGCGCATGCGGTCGAAACGAGGGCTTGGGTGTCTTGCCGATGGCGGCGAGGTGCAACTGGTAGATCTCCACCGGCGTGCCATCCTGTCGAAAGGCGAACTCGCGCTCGTACTGCTCGTGAAACGCCGTGATCGCCTGCTTGAGCGCTCCCTCGCCCGACCCCATCGGCACCGAGAGAGAACGCCACTGGCCCAGGTAGCGCATCGACACTTGCCGCTGCAACAGCGCGTTTTCGTCGGCGACACCCTCATGCCGCAAGCGGGCGGATGCCTCAGACTCGAGGGCGGTGAAGCTTGCCTCGAGGTCATCGGCGTCCGCGTTTGCGGCCAGCCCGGTGTACATCTGTGACAGGTCGTGACGAATGTCAACGAGCAGGCATCCCATCGCCGAAGTGACGCCGGGGTTCGGCGGCACGATGACGACAGGGATGTTCAATTCGCGGGCAACGTCAGCACCGTGCAGCGCACCCGCGCCACCGAAGGCGAGCAGCGCAAAGTCGCGCGGGTCGTAGCCTCGACGAATCGAGATGAGACGCACCGCGTCTGCCATGTTCGCGTTGGCGACCGCGACGATCGCGTGGGCTGCCTCGGCCAGTTCCAGGTTGAGTGGCTCCGCAATGAATCGGGTGATGGCCTCTGCGGACAGACGCTTGTCGAGGCTCTTGGCCCCGCCGGCGAGCGAGGTGCCGAGCCGGCCGAGCACCACGTTGGCGTCGGTGTTTGTCGGCTGGTCGCCGCCCATGCTGTAGCAGGCGGGCCCGGGGTCCGCCCCGGCCGACTGGGGGCCGTTACGTAGCGAGCCGGCAATGTCGATGTGGGCGAGCGATCCGCCGCCCGCGCCGATGGTGAGTACTTCGATCGAGGGAAAGATGATCGGGTGGCCGTACTCCACCTGCCACTCCTTGGTGATGCGCAGCTCGCCGTCAGCGATGAGGGCGATGTCCGTTGACGTGCCGCCCATGTCGAGGCTGACCGCGTTCTCGTAGCCGCACTGCTGGGCGATGTGCTTTGCGGAGATCGCCCCCGCGGCGATGCCCGAGGCGGCCAGGCGCACCGGGTACTTCTCGACCATGCGAGGGGTCATCGAGCCGCCACCCGAGTGCAACAGCAGCAGATCGCCGGCGTAGCCGCCATCCTTCAGATGGGTGGCGAGGCGGTTCACGTAGCCCGACACGAGCGGAGCGAGCACCGCGTTCGCGACCGCGGTATTGAACCGGTCGTATTCGAAGATCTCGGGCAGAATCTCGGCCGAGGTCGAGACGGTGGCATCCGGGATCTCCTCTTCGAGGATCTCGCGCATACGGGTCTCATGGGCCGGATTCGCGTAGGAGTTGAGGAAGCAGACGGCGATGGTTTTGGCGCCGCGCCGTTTCAGCAGGGCCGCCACCCGGCGGGCCTCCTCCTCGTCGAGCGGGGTGACCGTGCGTCCCGAGAAGTCGATACGCTCGCTCACCTCGAATCTGTCACGGCGGCGAATGTAGGGACCAGAAACGTCGTTGTAGGCATCCCAGAGGTCGTCCTTGGTACCGTCGCGAATCTCGATGACGTCACGAAACCCCTTGGTGGTGACGAGGGCGGCGGCCGGAAACTTCCTCGTGATCAGAGCGTTGGTCGCCACGGTGGTGCCGTGCGAGAACAGGCTGACGTCGGACAGGTTGATCTCACCCCGTTCAACGCCGTTCATGACGGCGATCATTGGGTCATGCGGCGTTGAGGGAACCTTTGTCACCCGCATGGTCTTCGTATCTTCGTCGAAGATGCACACGTCGGTGAAGGTTCCGCCAACATCCACGGCTACGCGGAGTTGTGTCATCGGTGTTCCTCCTGGGATTTCTGGGACTGGTCAATGAATGGATTGATGACAACTGTGGGGGCACGGTTCCCGTTCGTCATTAGAAATATCCAAACCTCGACCGGGGCACGCCTGTAGAATCTCCAAAACCCCCCGGACAACGCAGGACCTCATCTGAACTTTCTCAGATTTTTTCCTCCGCGCGGGCAGAATTCGGGCGCGGAGGAGAGTCATGGAGCAGGGAACCGGTTCAAACCCGTCGCTTGCGGACCAGGCCGCGGAGCTAACCCTCACCCTCAAAGTCACCAACCTGCTACTGAACGCCGTGTCTATGGAGGAGCCGGTGAAGGCGCTCGTCGGACGGGTCGCCGACCTGTGTCATGGCGCGGCCGTGGTGTATGACGCCGACGGGGCAATTGTCGAAAGCTCAGGCGAGGCCCCCACCCGGCTGATCTGGAACGAGGTGGCAGCCTCGCACGCGACCGATCAGGAGTTTTCGATTGGTAGATGGCACCTGCGCACCCGCACGGTGGCCCTGCACGACGGCGTGCACGTGCTGGCCATTGGCACCCGAAGCGAGGATCTGCTGCCCCGGCTCGGTGACGTGCTGCTCGACACCGCCGAGCGCATGCTGGCAGCGGTGAATGGCATCCAGCACGGGGCGAGCCTGCGCGATCGCCGAGACAACGCGCACGTGCTGGCCACCCTGCAGGATGGGGTTCTGCCCTCGCGCGAGCACCGGCACTGGGGACGACTGGCCCAGTACAAGTTCCCGAGTTATGTGCCGCTGCGCGCGCTGGAGGCGGCGGCGCCCGGGGGCGAATCGGCGACCGAGGCGCACGTGCAACGGCTGATCGATTCGGCTAAGAGCTTCGGAGTGGCACTGCTCGTTTCGATCCGCAGGCTTAATCAAGAGACACCGGCGACCATCAGCGCGGTCATTCCCGCGGCCGGACGTGCCGAGGCGTGGCTCAATCACGTCGCGCAGACGCTCACCGTGGGCACGTCGGCGCCCTTCGGGGCGTTAGCGGAAACCCCGGGGGCATTCCGCGAGGCCGAAACGGCGCTGGAGATCGCCCGGTCGCGGGCACGCTCCTTTGCAGCCGACGCCGGCCCTGCGACGGCGACCGAGATCGTGCGCCTGGACGAAGTCGACCTCGCGACCTGGCTGCTCTCCCAGGTGGATGGACAGCAGTTGCTGGCACGCATGCGCCCGATTCTGCACGAACTCCGCGATGCCGACACGTTGCACGCAACGCTGGTGACGTATCTGGCGTTGGATCTGAATATCTCAGCCACCGCGCAGGCCATGTTCGTGCATGCCAACACGATCCGGTATCGACTCGGGAAGATCGAGGAGCTGTTCGGCGAGCCGGTCACGTCTGCGGCATTCGTGACGAACCTGTACCTGTGCCTCCAGAGTCCTGTGCTGGGGCGTCAACGTGCGCTGGGCCACCAACACGACGTAGCGGCCGCCGGGTAAGCGGCGCGACCAGGGCAAGCGGGGCAAGTATGCTCGGCTCAACGACAACACAATCGAAGGAACCGCTATGGCCATCAGCGAGACCCAGATCGACAACGGCATCTTTCGGGTGACGAAGTGGGTGATCGAGCCCGGTGGAGCGATCCCCATGCACCGGCACGAATTCGAGTACGTCGTGGTGCCTCTCGTCAACGACACGATGTATGTCACGAACGCCGACGGGTCGGAGATTGCCGCGGAACTGCGCATCGGCCAGAGCTACACTCGCCCGGCGGGCGCCGAGCACACCGTGGCGAACCGAGGTTCAGCCACGATCGTGTTCGTCGAAACCGAGAAGCTGTCCTAGCGACCCTCGACGCGCAGTTCGCAATTTAACGAACTCGGCCGTTGCACAGGCTGAATTCCCCAGTGCGGGTAGTTCACGTAATTCCCACAGGCCACTCATAGAGCTAAAGGGAGCTGAGACGAATAGTTTCGATTCCATCACATCGCCGAATTAATTCCACCTCAGTGCCCGATCGGTCGCCGTCCTAGCGATGCCGGCCCTCCATGTAGGGAACGGTGGGTTGCGCCGAGGAGTCTGACATACCGACAGCAGTCCAGACTGGACACCTCGAGGAGCTTGGCGCAGCGAATAACTTGGCTTCTTCAACTCGTCCGGAAACCTAATAACGACCAAGTCACGACGCCACTTTCGAACGGCTTTCCGCATTGTCCAGGTCCTCAACTGTCATCCCGACCGCAGTTTCACCGTTGCCGCTGGTAGCGATTTTCGTCCGAAATTCTTCGATACGATCGTCCGCCTGATCGATCGCGGCGTCGAGCGCCGCGCGGCACCGTCGGACGTGTTGCTCGGCCACTGACGCCTCAGCGAGGAACGGCGGGTCGAAACTAAAAATACACGCGGCAGCTGGCCGTGTCGCGTGGCAAAAGCGGTGGCATAGCCCTCACCAAAACCGGAGGTGGTCGGCGGCCCGGAGTTCGGAGCGGACCGCTGGCCTCTTCTGCTGGACTCTCCGAATGATGCGTCAAGGACGCCTTTCTTGTTTTCCTGCCGCTTTCTTTCTGGTGAAAGGATTCGGTCTACCTAAGAAAATGTCCAGCGGAGGTTCGAAAGCGAAGGTTCGAATGACGCCTATTTGTATGAAGAATTTCGCGTCCACGTGGGCCGGGTGTCGCGACCCGGCACACCAGGCACCAAGATCGTGCAGCACGCTCGCACCGAGAGCGGAAAAAGCGTGACCGATTCCGTGGTCACCCGTGATCACGAAGACGTCGCGCACCTCGGTCGCGGCCCGCAAAGCAGCAACGGTATCGAGCGCAAACGCCAGCGCCAGCCTGGTCCTCGCCCTGATCGGATCAAGCCGACTCTTCGCGTCCCGAGTGCCTTTCACCGGAACGATAGCTATCCAGCTCATTCTGCTCGACTAAACAGCACGGACTTATTCCTCCTCAGATTGCAAGGCACGGCCTCGCGTGCCGATGCATCGAACGGTGACGGGTCGAACTCGCCGTTGGCGGCTCGGAAGGCGTGGGCGAAGTCCGGCCAGAGCAGCGTGAGCCTGCCATTCCGGGGATCCAGGTACCAGCTCTCGCAACCACCCGCAGTCCATACCGTACCGGCCGAGAGCTTGCCGATCATCGCCGTGTAGTCGTTCTCGGCCGCCTCGCTCACCTCGAGCACGAGGTTGTCCCCGGCGAACTGCAGCGCGCCGAGCACGTAGTCGAGCTGGGACTCGATCATGTAGATCGCAGAGTTATGGCCGAGCCCTCCGTTCGGCCCGTTGATCACAAACAGGTTCGGAAAACCGTGGACGACGGTGGAGGCGTGCGCGGTCATGCCGTCGACCCAGTGCTCGGCGAGGCTCAGCCCGCCTCGACCGTGCACCAGGGCCGAGTAAGGCTGCTCGGCCGAGTGGAAGCCGGTGGCGAGCACCGCGACATCCACTTCGTGCCTCGCGCCGTTGGCCGTGATCAGGGTACCGCCGTCAACCCCGGCGAGGGCCGAGCGCTCCAGCCGCACGTTCGGCAGTGAGAAGGCGGGGTAGTAGTCGTTGGAGATCAGCACCCGCTTGCAGCCGATCTCGTAGTCCGGGGTGAGCAGGTCGCGGATGACCGCGTCCGGAACCTGCGCGGCCAGGTGCCCAAGGGCTCGTTGCCTCGCTCGATCGGTGCTGGACGGATCGCCCGAGCGCTGGGCGAAAGCCTCCTCGGCCTTCCAGAACAGCTCGGTCCGGTGCTCGGCCAGCTCTTCGGGCAGCCGGTGGAACAGAGAACGCTCGGCGTCGGTATAGCGGCGCTCGTCGCGCGGAACGATGTAGGGCGCGCTGCGCTGCAGCACGACCACCTCGGCGGCGATCTCGGCGAGCCGCGGCACGATCTGGACGGCGGAGGCGCCGGAGCCGACCACGGCGACGCGCTTGCCGGTCAGGTCCACGTCGTGTCGCCAGCGGGCGGAGTGGAACAGTTCGCCCTCGAAGCGGTCGATCCCGGGCACCTCGGGGATGCGCGGCTCGCTGAGCCTGCCGCAGGCCATGATCAGCGCGCCGGCGGTCAGCCGCCCCGTGCTGGTGTCAAGCCGCCAGAACCCGTCGTCGTCCCAGCGCGCGTCGAGCAGCTCGGTGCCGAAGCGCAGGTGCGGCGCCAGGCCCTCCTCGCGGGCGCTCGCAACGAGGTAGCGCTGTATCTCGCCGCCCGGCGAGAACACGCTCGACCAGTCGCGGTTCGGCCGGAACGAGAAGGAGTAGAGGTGCGACGGCACGTCGCAGGCGACTCCCGGGTAGTGGTTGTCCCGCCAGGTACCGCCGACCTCGTCCGCGCGCTCCAGGATGAGGAACGAGCGGATGCCGCGTCGCTTCAGCCGGATCCCCGCGCCGATCCCGGCGAACCCCGCCCCCACCACGACGACGTCGCGGTGCTCCGCCTTCTCGGTGTCTCGCGCCGCGGCGCGCGGGTCGACGTGCTCTGTGCCACTCACGGCTGGCTCCGGGCCAGGGTTGACCCCGCCGGCTGCGCTTCTGGATCGTGCAGGAAGGCGTCGACGAGGGCGAGTAGCTCGGCCGGGCGCTCGTGTACGATTGCGTGCCCGCTGGCGATTTCCGCATATCGGGCGTTGGCGATGGCTCCGAACAGCAGCCGGGTTTGCCGGCGGCCGACGACCTCGTCGGACGCCGCACCGACCACCAGAGTCGGCGCTGTGATCGCCTCGGCCTCGACGGACGCGCTGAGGCAAGCGATCAGGCCACGGGCGCGGGCGTCGACGGGAACCGGCCGCGAGTAATCCCAGCCGGCTGCGCTGTACAGCGACTGCCGAGCGACCTCGGCGAGCACCGCGTCATCGTGGATGACCGACCAGAGTGCGGCGTAGGCGAGCAGCTTGGCCGAGGGAGACAACCAGCCGGAGACGAGGATCAGGCTTCGCACCCGATCCGGATGCTCGGCCGCGTAGCGCGCCGCGACCGCTGCGCCGAGCGAGTAACCCAGCACCGTCGCGCCCTCGGGAGCGGCAGCGGCGAGCTGCGCCACCGGGTCGCCGGGCTCCAGGTCGACCGCGACCACCTTGCGGCGACGCGCCAGCATGGGGGCGAGAAAGTCGAAGTCGTGTGCGACACGGCCGCTCGGGCCCGGCACGAGAACGAGGGTGGTGGTCACCGTCGTACCGCGGCCTTTCGCTCGTCGCTCGGCTCGCCGTAGGCGGTGGTGCGCTGGCGCAGCGGGCGGGAGAGGGAGTGCGCGATCCGCGCAGCGGCGTCCAGGCTCAGCTCCTTGCCGTGTTCGACGCCGGCTTCGGGCAGCACGCGGCCGTTGAACAGGGTGCCGCCGAGGTCGTCGGCGCCGCTTCTCAGCATCCACTTCACCTGATCGGTATCGAGCCGGGTCCACGGCACCTGGATGTGGTTGATGCGCCCGTGCAGCATGAGGCGCGAGACGGCGTGCACCGCGCGGTGCTCGTCGGTCTCGCTGCGACCACTCACCAGCGGCTTCGCCCCGCCGAGCGCGGGCATCGGCACGAACTCGCGGAAGCCGCCGGTCTCGTCCTGCAGCCGGGTCAGGGTGCGCAGGTGGGTCACCCGGTCGGCGGCGGTCTCGCCGAGCCCGTAGACCATCACCGAGGTCGAGTGGATGCCCAGCCCGTGCGCTGCGCGGATCAGCTCCAGCCAGCGGGCGACTGGCAGGTCGCCCGGCGCGAAGCGCTCCCGCACCGACTCGTCGAGGATCTTCACCCCGGTTCCGGGTACCGAGTCGACCCCGACCTCGCGCAGCGCCTCAAGGAACTCACGGTCGCTCAGGCCGCTGCGCCGCACCCCGTCGTCGAGGTCGGCCGGTCTGAAGGCGTGCAGGTGGATGCCGGGGGCCGCCGTCTTCACGCGCCGCGCGACATCGAGGTAGTCGGCCCAGGCTGGCAGCACGCCCTGCACGCAGAGTTCGGTCGCGCCGAGCTCCCAGGCGTCGGCCGCGATGGCGCCCACCGCGTCAATTTCGGGCAGTTCTGCGCCCAGCCGGTCGGAGGAGAGGTTGCGGTTGGTGACGACGCTGATCGCCTCGCCGATCGTGTAGCGGCGCAGGTCGCTCGCCAGGGCGGTCAAGCGATCGAGGTCGTCACCGTCCGCCACGAGCAATTCGGCGTAGTCGCAGTCGCTGAGCCCGGCAGGATCGTCGGCCGCGCGGGAGAGTGTGGAGCGGGAGGCCGAGCCGATCGCACGGGCGCCGTGCCCGACCGGGCGCCTGCCCTCGACGGCGAGCCTGGTGCCTGGCTCCGCGAGTTCCTGCACCCTGGGCAGCAGCGCCGGGTCGATCCACTCGGCGTCGATGTACTCGGGATGGGCGGTGAGACGCTCGCGCAGGGCGAAGCCTGCCTCCGCGGTTCTGGTGGCTAGGTCATCCACCTGCGGCCACGGCCGTTCGGGGTTCACGTGGTCGGCGGTCAGCGGGCTCACGCCACCCCAATCGTCGATACCGGCGCGCACCAGCTGACGCAGTTCCTCGACGTCGGAGAGGTTGGGCGGTACCTGCACCCGCATGTGCGGACCCATCACCAGTCGGGCGACGGCGACGGCGGCCAGGTAGTCGGTCATGGCGAGGTCGGCCACGTTGCGCATCGCGGTGGACGGCTTCGCGCGGAAGTTCTGCACGATCACCTCCTGCACGTGTCCGTGCCTGGCGTGGGTATCCCGGATCGCGATCAGGGACTCCGCTCGCTCGCGGTAGTTCTCGCCGATGCCGACCAGGATGCCCGTGGTCAGTGGCACCTTTGCCTCGCCGGCGGCTTCGAGCACCTTCAGCCGCACCGCCGGCTCCTTGTCGGGGGAGCCGAAATGAACCTGGCCCTTCTCCGACCAGAGCCGGGTCGCCGTGGTCTCGAGCATCATCCCCATCGACGGGGCGGAAGGACGCAGGATGGCGAGTTCGGCTGCGGTCATCACGCCGGGGTTCATATGGGGGAGCAGGCCGGTCTCGCGCAGCACCAGCCGCGCCATCGCCGCGACGTAGTCGATGGTGGTCGCGTAGCCGTGCTCGTTCAGCCACTCGCGGGCCTCGGGCCAGCGCTCCTCCGGACGGTCGCCAAGGGTAAACAGCGCCTCCTTGCAGCCCATCGCCGCGCCCTGCCGGGCGACTGCGAGGATCTGCTCGGCCGACATGTAAAGCGACTTACCCTGTCGGGAGAGCTGGCCGGGGGTCTCCACGAAGATGCAGTAGTGGCAGCGGTCCCGGCACAGGTTGGTGATCGGAAGGAAGACCTTGCGGGAGTATGTGATCACGCCGGACCGGCCGGCTGCATCCAGTCCCCGGTCGCGCAGCGCGCCAGCTAGATCGAGCAGCGCGTCGAGGTCGCCGCCCCTAGCCTGCAACAGGATCTCCGCGTCGTCGCCGCCCACTGCGGCACCGCTCGCGGCTCGCTCCAGTGCGCCGGGGGTTCCCGGATGGCGAGCCGTGGAGATCACCGGCAGCGGCAGTGCTGTTGTCATTCGTCGAGTCTACGACCGGGCGGAGCATGAGGGACGGGGAGCGCGCCCATTCGCGAGGTCGGGACGACGGACGCCAGCGCATTTGCGAGTGCTAGTACCTGACGGTTCCCGAATCCGCTCCCTGCCCTTGGCGGGGTCGGGGCGGAGGCCGCAACGCCCGGAGCGCCGCGTAACGGCTTGCAGCATCCGCCACGACCCCGCCCGCTAGGTGTTGTTCCCACGGAGGTTGTGTGCGTGGCGTGAGCTAAAAAGGTGAGGACCTCCGGTATCGATTGGGTTACCACACTCAAGCCGATGCCACGGAGGCCCTCATCTCTTACGTTACCCATTCCAACGCCTCGCTCACCCCGGAAGGGCGCCTGAAACTCGCCCAACTCGTCGTTCGAGACGGCTGGGCGCAAGCCCGCGTCGCCNGCAGTGCTTCGCGCGGCCATGTTGGGGTGACTCCGGAAGCGTGGGGAGACACGGTGCCGCGCTCGTCCTCCTCGTCGGACTTCTCCGCGCCCTTCCCGACGACCTGCCGGCAGCTGTTGCCGACATGGCGACACGATTTCACCGGGAGCTCCCCGAGGCGTGCGTGCGGGCCATGACGACCTACACGCCACGCAATATCAGCACAGCGCGATGGGAACGCATCCAGGTCTTTGTCGAAGACGCCACCGCTATCGCGACGCCACGCTGCGCTTACACTCAGGAACGCCTCCTGGTCATCTGCGGCAGGTTCGTCGACTGGGCGGTCAACGAGGCCGGGCTCCCGCTTCGCGCCGATGTTGTATTCCGCCCCGAGGTCGTCGCACGCTATGTCAGCCACCCGAGCCTGAACCTCGCGGCGACTACTCGGCGCAACTACCGTGCCACCCTGATGCGCGTTTCGGAGGTGCTCCTTCCTGACACGCCCGCCACGGCGTTCAAGCCGTTGAGCGCGAAGGACTCGATGCGTCCATACACTCCGAGCGAGGAGGTGCGGCTCGAGAACTGGGCACGCGGGCAGAAGTCTCCGGAGCGCGAACGGAACGCCATGGTCCTGCTCTCTCTCAGCATGGGAGCGGGATTTTGGGCAGGCGAAATACTGACCGCACGCCACGAAGACTTTCTCTTTGACGAAGACGGCGTACTAGCGACCGTCCGCGGCGCAAAGGCGCGGTACGTGCCCCTGCTCGCCAAGTGGGAACCGTGGCTGCAGGAGGCTATTTCCGACCTGCACGACGGTGATTTCGTCTTCGGCGACCCGTCCCGCCAGGGAAGTCGCAATGTGGTCAACGAGTTCATCCAGCGTGTCGGCAGGACCTCCAAGATGCCCGTCCCGCAGACCAACCGGATGCGAGCGACCTGGCTGGTCACCCACCTCGCGAACCGCACGAACATGCGTGCGCTCATGCGCGCCGGCGGGGTCCAAAAGTTCGAGAACCTCGCCCGACTGCTGAAATTCGTCCCGGAACTCGACACCGTCGAATACCGTCGCCACCTCCGCGGGGAGGCGAACCGATGATTCCGGCCCGCCATCACGACCGCGTCAATCACGCTGAGGCCTGGATGCAGGAATCCTTCGGGATGACCAACCGTCGCTACACGAGCAAGCAGAGAAATGAGAGCCTCGAGGTCTGCCTCTTCGACGCCCTACGTGTCATGGACAACGCCGGAGTCGACGACCTCATCCCCAAATGGCGACGCGAAGAAGGGCTCGGCCCTCGGGGCGCCAAGCAAATCATCAGCGAGCGCGCCGTCATCGCCCTCATGCTTGTTCAGATGCGCGTCGACGGCGACCTGCGCTTCAACAACATGGCCAACACCATCACCCTGCTCACGAACTCGCAGCGCGAGCGCATGGGCATCCGCAAACACGACATCACTCAGCCAAACTGGTACGACCGCATCTGGAGCGCTGTCGAGCGCCTCCAACGCCTCGTTGACGCCTACCCCGGCCCGCGGAAGAAGCTGCCCACTCGTGAGAGCTACGCGGCCATCCTTGCCGCGCGAGACCCAGAAGCTTGTGAGCGCAAGCGAGTGAGGCTCTCCCTCCTGTGCAACAGGTTGGTCGAGGGTTCTGTGCTCCTCATGCCACGCGAACTGCGTCGACGCTTCCAAGGGAACCACGCACTGGATGCGACCAAGATTCCGCTCAACGGGAAATACGGCGGCCCGAGTTCAGCTCGCCCGAACGGGCATCACCTGAGCGCAAGCTACGACGGCGGCTGGTGGGTACGAAACGGAAGCCACGACGGCAGCGGTTCGACCTCGCACGACAAACGCTGCTGGGCCATCGAAGCAGAAATCACCACGATGGTCGCGAACGCCCCCGGCGAAGCAGCCACCTTCCCGCTGCTTGCCAACGGCGTCAGCTTCCACAAACCAGGTGCCATCAAGGGCGAAGGTCTTCGGCTCATCGAATCACTCCTTAGCCGTGGATACACAATCGACCACTTCATCGCGGACCGCGCATACCTGCCGAACTCCGTCGCCGAGGAACTGCAGCTCCCGCTCGCGCTGTTGGGCGCGAAGCTCGTCTTCGACGATAAAGACAAGGAACGCGGCAAGATGGCGCAGTACGAAGACCTTATTCTGGTCGGCGGTGTCTGGTACATCAACATCATGCCCAAATCGCTCATCAACGCGCACGCCCTGTACGAGCAAGCCCATGAGAAGGCCGGCAAGGACGCGGAAGCAATCCGTGCCGCCAAAGAGAATCTCGCCCAGCGGCTCTCAGAGCGCAAGACATTCCGCATGAAACCGAAGGGTATCCGACGGCCGAACGGGTCGCGCCAGTTCATGTACCCAGACCCCAGCAGCTACACCGTCGCCGACCCAAAGACGGGCGAACTGCTCTCAATCGAAAAGAAGACCATCGTTGTTCCATTGGCCACGGGAAAAGGTGACAAGAAGCACGAGGCGGTGAAGTTCGGCCAGGAATACCCCCACGACGAGCCCAAGTGGGCTGGCTGGTATGGGCTCCGCAACACCGTGGAAGCCCAGAACGCGTACATCAAGGACTCGTCCACCGAGGACATCGAGGACCCCAAGAAACGTCGAGCCCGCGGTAACACCTTCGCGTCGCTCGCCGTGACCATGGCACTCGTGAGCGCGAACATCCGGAAGATTCTCACCTTCATTCGGGCGCATCTTTCACGGGTGGACGTGACCTCGAAGAACCGCTCGTTCGAGAACACCTACTACTCAGCCGAGGACCCGCCAGGTTACGACAACGAGTCGGCCGCCACCCCACCGGAGTCACCGCCGCCGCCTGAGGACTAGCCCCGGCTACATCAACAATTCACGCTCTACCCGCGTACCAGATGCTTCGCCCTGCCGAAAAGCAGGGCGAAGAGTCATTTAAACACCCGCGCGCATCGAAGGCACCAAATGAACGGTGCTCCGCGATGTAAAACCCGCTCAAATGGGGCGACGCTCAGCCGAAGACCCGCGCATATCCGGGCATCGTCAGAATTTAACGAACTCGAGCGCTGAAAAAACCGAATGGGCCAGTGCGGAGACGGTGGGATTTGAACCCACGGTGCCCCGTAAAGGGCACTCCACCTTAGCAGGGTGGTGCACTAAGCCGAACTATGCGACGTCTCCTTGGTGCTTGCGCTGCAAACACACGAGTTCAATCATAACCGCACCGGGGGCCTCCGGAGGAACCAGGCCCGGATGCCGCCGGCGGGCCCTACTGGTTGTTGAGCGTGCGGCCGACCGAGCAGGTGAACTCTCCCGCGGTCTGGCCGGTGGCCGAGTCGGGGAGCACCGTCGCCGGGGCGCTGGGCTTCGGTGCCGGCGTTGCCGACGTGCCGGGCTTCGGTGCCGCCGACGCGGTCGGCTCGGGCGCTGCCGGGGCATCCGGGTCAGCAGTTGCTCCGCGGCCGGTCGAGCCTCCCAGCTGGATCGGCTGGTCGGCGGCGATGGTCGTGAACATGTCCTCGAAGTCCGGCTGCAGGGGCTTGACGCCGCTGTCGACCTCGCCCGTGGGCACCTGCACGAAGACCACCTTGTCCAGGTCGATGTCCTTGAGCGCCAACGCGATCGAGATCAGGGTGTCGACGTTGTTGAGGCTCGTCGACAGCTGCATGTTGGCGGTCGCCGCCTTGGCGAGCGAGTACACCTTGGTGGGGTCGGAGAGCGTCTCGGAGCTCTTGATCGTGCGGAGCAGCGCGGACATGAAGACCTGCTGGTTGTTGATGCGGGTCAGGTCGCTGCCGTCGCCGATGCCGTGGCGGGTGCGCAGGAACTGGAGGGCGGCCAGGCCCTGCAGGGTGTGCTTGCCGGCCTTGAGGTAGGTGTCGGTGTGCTTGTCCTCGATGTCCTCGGCGACACAGACCTCGACGCCGCCGACCGCGGTCGACATGGCCATGACCCCGCCGAACTGCACCTCGGCCGCATAGGGAATCTTGAGCCCGGTGAGCTCCTCCACCGTGAGCACGGTGCAGGCGAGCCCGCCGTAGGTGAGGGTCGTGTTGATCTTCTGGCTGCTCATCGCGTCGTAGGTGCCGCCCTTGCCGTCGGGGCAGCCGGGGATGGGCACGTACATGTCGCGGGGAAAACTGATCACGGAGGCGTTGCTGTGGTCCTCCGAAATGTGCAGCAGCATCGTCACGTCGTTGAGGTCGCCGGTTTCGTCCTCGCCGCCGAACACGGCGGCCTGGCCCTTGCGGCTGTCACTGCCGACGAGCAGCAGGTTCACGCCACCCTTGATCGCGCTGAACTTCGGACCGGGCTCGCCCTCGACCTCGTTCTCGAGGTGGACACCGGGCTTGACGCTGGCCACAACGTCGTAGGCCGCGATCGCGGCGACAGACACGCCACTGACCATGAGAACGGCCAGGGCCGCGGCGATGAACTTGAACACGGTCGTAACCGGGTTAGATTTCTTCAGCCGGCCGTGCCGGGCGATGGTGCTCAGCTTCGATCGCGAAGAGCGTGGACGCATCTGGTCGCTCACTCTGATCCCTTCGTTCCTGGCTGGCGGTGACACCTCGCAATGCGGAGGGCGTGGGATTCGAACCCACGAGACATTTCTGCCCACCAGTTTTCAAGACTGGCTCCATCGGCCGCTCGGACAGCCCTCCCTGTTCGCGAACGAACAAGGCCCGATTCTAGCCGATGGCGGACTCTCCAGAATGACAGGATTACCTGAAAACCGGCTGCATGCGGGTCTAGAGCGTGCCGAGCACGAGCGCGAGTCCGTCGTCGAGAACCGAGGCCGTGATCTCGCCGGCCGCCTCGATCACGTCTGCGGGGGCCTGGCCCATGGCCACGCCCCGCCCCGAAACGGATGCCCAGTGCAGCAGGTCGATATCGTTGCGTCCGTCGCCGACGGCCATCACCCGGCTGCGCGGAATCCCGAATTCCTCGCGCACCCGTTCCATCGCCGTGGCCTTGTTCACGCCGTCGGGCGCGATGTCCAGCCAGGCCGTCCAGCCAATCGCGTAGCTGACCCGGTTGAGGCCCATCTTCTCGACCACCTGGAGGAACTCCTCCATGTCGTGATCGGGCGAGATGACAACCACCCGGGTGGCGGCGTGCAGGAGCAGCTGGTCGAAGTCGACGTGTTCGCTGTCCAGGCCGATCGTGGCATCCGGGAAGGGTTCGGTGTAGCGGTAATAACCGTGCTCGTCCTCGACCGCATAGCGCGCGCCGGTCAGGTGCGAGCGGATCGAGGTGAGAACGTCGGTCGGGTCGAAGGTCTCGACCCATTCCCGGCGGTAACCGGTCGGCGCGTCCGGGTCGCGGTGCAGGGTGATCGCCCCGTTCGAGCAGACGACGAAGCGGGGTGCGATGTCGAGGCGCTCGAGCACGGGCAGGGTGGCGGAGGCGGACCGCCCCGTGGCCAGCATCACCTCGTGGCCGGCCGAGGCGAGCCGCCGGATCTGCTCGAGCACGGCGTCGCTGATCGTGCCGTCCTCGTGCATGGTCGTGCCGTCGATGTCGAGGGCGACGAGCCAGCGCCCGTCGGTCACGGTCGGCTCACCGGTTCGAGCAGCTCGAGGCCGCCGAGGAAGGGCCGGAGCGCTTCGGGCACCCGCACGGATCCGTCGGCCTGCTGGTGGGTCTCGAGCAGCGCGACGATCCACCTGGTCGTGGCCAGGGTGCCGTTGAGGGTCGCGACCGGCGCGGTCTTGCCGGATTCCGTGCGGTAGCGGATGTCGAGGCGGCGGGCCTGGTAGGTGGTGCAGTTGCTCGTGCTGGTCAGTTCTCGGTAGGCGCCCTGGGTGGGCACCCACGCCTCGATGTCGAACTTGCGGGCGGCGCTCGAGCCGAGGTCCCCGGCTGCGACGTCGATGACCCGGTAGCTCAGTCCGAGGGCCTGAAGCATGTCCTCCTGCAGCGCGACGAGGCGATCGTGTTCGGCCTCGGCGTTCTCCGGGAGCACGTAGGTGAACATCTCCAGCTTGTTGAACTGGTGCACCCGGATGATGCCGCGGGTGTCCTTGCCGCCGGAGCCGGCCTCGCGGCGGTAGCAGGTCGACCAGCCGGCGTAGCGGAGCGGCTCGGCCGAGAGGTCGAGGATTTCGTCCTTGTGGTAGCCGGCGAGCGCGACCTCGCTGGTGCCGGTGAGGTAGAGGTCGTCGCCGGGCAGGTAGTAGACCTCGTCGTTGTGCTCGCCGAGGAATCCGGTGCCGTCCATGATCTCCGGCCGCACCAGCGTCGGCGTGATCAGGGGGACGAAACCGGCCGCGAGCGCGTGGTCGAGCGCCATGTTCATCAGGGCGATTTCGAGGCGAGCGCCGATCCCGCGCAGGAAGTAGAAGCGCGATCCGGACACCTTCGCGCCGCGGGCCATGTCGATGGCGCCGAGCAGCTCGCCCAGCTCCAGGTGGTCGCGCGGTTCGAAGTCGAAGGTGGGGGTCTCGCCGTGGGTGCGGAGGGTGGTGAAGTTCTCCTCGCCGCCCGACGGCACGCCGTCGATGACCGGGTTGGCAATGCTGCGCACGATCGTGGTGAAGCGCGCCTCGGCATCCGCCGCGGCGGCACCGGCCGCCTTCACCTCGGCGGCCAGGCTCTGCGCTTCCGCGACGAGCGCCTTCTTCTCCTCGGGCGGGGCGGAGGCGACGCGCTTGCCGAACTGGTTCTGCGTGGCCCGCAGCGCCTCGAAGGAGGTGATCGCCGCCCGGCGGGCGGCGTCCGCGGACAGCGCGGAATCGACCGCCGCGACGGAGTCGCCGCGCGCCTCCTGCGAACGCTTGATGAGCTCAGGATTCTCGCGTAACAGCACCGGATCAATCACAGCATCGAGTCTACAAGCGCGAACCGGGGCGGCTTGCTAGCCTTGCCCCGTGACAGCCTCCGGTCCGCCCCGCATCGACCGGTATGCCGCCGTCGTCTACAACCCGATCAAGGTCGACCTGGCCAGGCTTCGGAGGAGCGTGCACGCTGCGCAGTCCGCCGCGGGCTGGGCCCCGACACTCTGGTTCGAAACGAGCGCCGAGGATTTCGGAAACGAGGCCGCCCGTCGAGCCGTGCGCCGCGGGGCATCCCTCGTGATCGCAGCCGGGGGCGACGGCACCGTGCGGGCCGTGGCCGAAGCCCTGCGCGGCTCCGAGGTGAGCCTGGCCATCGTGCCGCTCGGCACCGGCAACCTGCTCGCGCGAAACCTGCGGCTGCCCCTGGGCAGCATCGACGAGTCGGCCGCGATCGCATTCGGGGGGATCGACAGGCCGGTGGACGTCGGCGTCGCTGAGATGACGACCCCCGGCGGGCGGACCATCGAGCACGCCTTCGTCGTGATGGCCGGGGTGGGCCTGGACGCGCAGATGATCGCGAAGACCCGGCCGTCGTTGAAGAAGCAGTTCGGCTGGCTCGCGTACGTCGACGCGGGGGCACGGGTCATCCCCCGGGCCAAACCCTTCCGCATCGGCTACAGCCTCGACGGCCGTCCCGAGCGGCATGCGCACATCAGCACGATCCTCGTCGCGAACTGCGGCACCCTGACCGGGAACATGCTGTTCCTGCCCGACGCCCGGCTCGACGACGGCATCCTCGACACGGCGATCATGCAGGTCAAGGGCGTGCGCGGCTGGTTCAGGATCTGGCTGCGGGTGATGTGGGAAAACGGCGTGCTGCGCCGCTCGGCGGCGGGCCGCGAGGTGATCCGCCTGCGCGAGAAGGGGAACCAGCGCATGATGAAAACGCTCCGCGGCACCGACATCCGGATCAGGCTGGACAGCCCGCAGCCGCTCGAACTCGACGGCGACGGATTCGGGATGGTGCGGTCGGTGTTCCTCCGGTCGGACCCGCAGGCGCTGGCCGTGCGGGTGCCCGCCTGGTCCCCTCCCGTCTGACTTTCCTCCCCGCGAAACCGCAGTTGTGCGCGCTAAAACGCCCGAATAACGCGCACAACTGCGGTTTCGCGGAAGGAAAAGGGGGGTTCTTTAGGGGGAGGGGAAGGGGGGTTTAGGGGAGGAGGGTGCTGAGCCAGGCGCGGGCCTCGATGAAGATCTCGTCGTCGTAGCGGGACGTGAACTCGATCGGCCGCTTGTCGGCGCGCGGGTACGAGCCGAGGAAGATCACGTTGGGGCTCGAGCGGCGCAGGCCCAGCAGGGCGTCGGCGACACGCTCGTCGAGGATGTGGCCGTCGGCGTCGATCACGAAGCGGTAGCGCCCCAGGGCGTCGCCAATCGGCCGCGACTGGATCAGGCTGAGGTTGACCCCGCGGGTGGCGAACTGTTCGAGCATTTCGAGCAGGGCGCCCGACCTGTCCTCGGGCAATTCGACGATCACGCTCGTCTTGTCGGCGCCCGTCCTGGCCGGGAGCTCGGTCGTGCGGCTCACCAGCACGAATCGGGTGACCGCGTTGGGATTGTCGCCGATGTCCGTGGCCAGCACGTCGAGGTCGTGGTGCTTCTCGATGCCGGGCGGGGCGATGGCGGCATCCGCCTGGCTGTTTTCGAACAGGGATGCCGCCGCGGCGACGTTGCTCGACGCCGGGATGTGGCCGTGGCGCGGCAGAGTGGACTCGAGCCAGGTGCGGCACTGGGCGTAGGCGACCGGATGCGCGTTGATGACCCGCACGTCGGCGAGCGCGGTGCCGGGGCGGGCGACGAGCACGAAGTTCACCGGGACCAGGTATTCGCCGATGATCCGCAGGTTCGGGGCGCCGGCGAGGGCGTCCTGGGTGGCCGAGACACCGCCGTCGACCGAGTTCTCGATCGCGATCATCGCGGCGACGCTGCGCCCGGTGAGGACATCCGCGAGGGCCTCGCCCACGTTGTTGACGGCACGCCACGGCTTTCCCTGCGCCTCGGGCACCTGGGCCAGCGCGGCTTCCGTGAAGGTGCCGACCGGCCCCAGGAAGCTGTAGGTGACATTAGGGGACTCGGCCATGGCTCACAGCCTAGTTGCAGTGCCAAGATGGGGGCATGAATGAACGTGCGGGAACCCCGGCCCAGGACTCAGACCTCATCGACGCGGAGGCGCTCGTCAACGCGTATTACGCGCTGAAACCGGATGTCTCCATCCCGGCGCAGAGGGTCGTCTTCGGCACATCGGGCCATCGCGGCAGTTCGCTCAACCTCGCGTTCAACGAGGACCACATCATCGCCACGACGCAGGCGATCGTCGAGTACCGAGCCGCCCAGGGCATCACCGGGCCGCTGTTCATCGGCACCGACCCGCACACGCTCAGCGCCCCCGCGTACACGACCGCCCTCGAGGTGCTCGTCGCCAACGGCGTTCGCGCCCTGGTCGACGAATTCGACGACTATGTGCCGACGCCGGCCCTCTCGCACGCCATCCTCGCCTACAACCGGGCCGGGAACGGCGACGAGGCCGACGGGATCGTCGTGACCCCCAGCCACAACCCGCCCTCCGACGGCGGCTTCAAGTACAACCCGCCGCACGGCGGCCCGGCCGGCAGCGACGCCACCTCCTGGATCGCGAACCGCGCGAACGAGCTCATCGCGGGCGGCCTGAAAGACGTCAGGATGAGCGAGCCGAGCGCGGTGGAGACCTACGACTTCCGCGGCAACTATGTCAATGACCTCGAGAACATCATCGACATGAAGGCCATCAAGGACAGCGGCATCCGGATCGGCGCCGACCCGCTCGGCGGCGCGAGCGTGGGCTACTGGGGCGCCATCCGCGACCGGTACGAGCTCAACCTGACCGTCGTGAACCCGAAGGTCGACCCGACCTGGCGGTTCATGACCCTGGATTGGGACGGCAAGATCCGGATGGACCCGTCGAGCCCCTCGGCGATGGCATCCGTGCTGGCGCACAAGGATGATTACGACATCCTCACCGGCAACGACGCCGACGCCGACCGGCACGGGATCATCACCCCGGATGACGGGCTGATGAACCCCAACCACTTCCTGGCCGTCGCCATCGACTACCTGTACAGCCACCGCGACGGCTGGCGGGCGGACGCCCGGGTCGGCAAGACCCTCGTCTCGTCCACCATGATCGACCGCGTCGCCGGCTTCCTCGGCCGCGAACTCTGGGAGGTTCCGGTCGGCTTCAAGTGGTTCGTCCCCGGCCTGATCGACGGGTCGGTCGCGTTCGGCGGCGAGGAGAGCGCGGGAGCCAGCTTCGTGCGCTTCGACGGCACGGTCTGGACCACCGACAAGGACGGCATCCTGCTCGCCCTGCTCGCCTCGGAGATTCTCGCGGTAACCGGGAAGACGCCGAGCCAGCGCTATGCCGAACTCGCCGAGCACTTCGGTACGCCCGCCTACGCGCGGGTGGATGCCGCGGCGACGCCGGCGCAGAAGGCCCAGCTCGGCAAGCTCGACGGCGACGCCATCACGGCCACCGAGCTGGCCGGCGAGAAGATCATCGCCAAGCTCAGCCACGCGCCCGGCAACGGCGCGGCCATCGGCGGGGTCAAGGTCGTCACCGAGAACGCCTGGTTCGCGGCCCGGCCGAGCGGCACGGAAGACGTCTACAAGATCTACGCGGAGTCGTTCCTCGGCCCGGAGCACCTGAAGCAGGTGCAGGTCGAGGCGAAGGCGATCGTCGACGCGGCGATCGCCTGATCTCGTCGAGACCCGCGCTAGGGGATGCTCCAGTAGTACGCCCGGCCGCCCGGGTGCTTCGTCGTGATCGCGTAGTCGACCGAGAGGTAGTCGCTGTCGTCGGTGTGCCCGGCGTAGTAGATCTGCACGCCCGCCGCGGTCTTCTCCACGCGGGTGACGATTCCGGTGTGGTCGCGGTCACCCGACTTGTCCCAGTCGAATTGCACGACGTCGCCAAGTTTCACCTGGTCACGCTGGGCGTCGGTCAGGGCCGTGGCCCGGCCGGAGTCGGCGAGGTAGCGCATCAGCGCGGTCGAACTCACCCAGGGTTTGGAGAAGGAAAAACTGGAGCCGGTGCCCGCGGTGCGCCACTCGGCGTCCATCTCCCAGCCGCGCGCGATCAGCGACTGGTTGGTGAAGTTGACGCAGTCGTTTCCGGTGACGACCCCGTAGTCGGCGACGTTGTAGTTCTTCCAGTGCGCCAGCGCATAGGCCAGCTGCTTCTGTACGGCGAGGTCGACCGGGACCGGCGCGTTCGGGCTGTCCGGGGTGGCTCGGGGGGTCGCGGTATCCGTCGGCACCGATGTGGCCGCCCGGCCGGCGGAGGGTGAATCCTGTGCAACCACAACCGAGGTCAGCGCTGCCGCTCCCGCGATGAGGCCGCCGACGGCGAGCGCCACGAGGCCGATCCGGATGGGCCGGGAGAGCGCCACGATATCCTCGATTCATTGGGGGTGAGTTCACCTGGTCGGCTGCGGATGCGGGTCCGCCTTTAGGTGATACTCCAGTATGAGACCGTTCCTCCGGCGTTCGCGAGCGACTCGTCGACAGACTTGAAGTCGTTGTCCATCGTGTGGCTGGCGTAGTAGATCCGCGCGCTGCCGCCCGTCTTCTCGACGCGGGTGACGATCCCGGTGTGGTCGCGGTCGCCCGAGCTGTTCCAGTCGAACTGCACGACGTCCCCGACCTTGACCTGCGCGCGCCGGTCGTCGCCGAGCGCGGTGGCGCGGTTCGGATGTGCGGCCAGGTAGGCGGCAAAGGCCGTGGAACTGGCCCAGGCCGCGCTGTACTGGCTGGTTCCGGCGTTGAACGACCACTCGGCATCCATGGTCCAGCCGCGTGCGATCAGCGACTGGCTGGTGAAGTTGACGCAGTCGTTACCGGGGAGCCGGCCGTACTCGGCGGAGTTGTAGTCCTTCCAGTGGGCCAGCACATAGGCGGTTTGCGCGGCGACCTTCGGGTCGGGGATGTAGCGGAAGCTCAGCGGCGCGGTGGCCAGGGACGGAGTCGCGGCCGAGTGGACGGGTACGGCGACGCCGTCGGCGTCGAAGAGCTCCACCGGGACGGCTCCGAGGCGCGTCGAGGCCGGGGTGCTGAGGGTGGCCGTGTCGCTCGTGACCGAGACGACCGTGCCGGGGTTGGCGCCGAAGTTCACGCTGGCCACCTTGTTCAGGTCCGCGCCGGTCACGGTCACGACGGTGCCTCCGGCGACGGAGCCGGCAGAGGTGCCATTGGCCGCGATGATGCTGCTGCGCACGATCGGCTCCGGCTGCCAGGCCGGGGCGCTGCCCGCGGCGGCCGAGGGTCCCGGCTCGGAAACCGCACCGATCGCGCCTCCGCCGGTGGCCAGGCCGACCGACAGGGCGACGGCACTGCTGGCTGCGATGATGCTTCCGGGGAGGAGGATGTGCCGCTTCTCGCGGGGCCTCTCGGTGGAGTGGCGGGGCCGGTTGCGGGTGTCTCGGGGTGAATTCAGGCGCACAAAATCGTCTCTGTTCGGGGGGAGGGGACCCAAAAGGTAAACATCGCCCCATGGCAAACCCCTGTGCGAAGCATCCGAAACCCATGGGCGCCGGTGCGGCGGACCCGTCGCTAGTCGTAGTCCGGCGCCGCGGGGAGTCCGAAGAATTCCTCCAGTGTGCTCACGCGGGTGCGGTGCATTTCGCCCGCCAGCTGCACCCCGATGTAGCGGAAGTGCCAGGGCTCGAACTCGTACCCGGTGATGGCGACCTTGTCGGCCGGGTAGCGCAGCAGGAACCCGTAGCGCCACGCATTCGCCTCGAGCCACCGTCCGTGCGGGGTGTCGGCGAAGCAGGCACTCAGGGCACACCGTGACGGAACCGAACTGATGTCCAGGGCCAGGCCGGTCTGGTGTTCGCTCGAGCCGGGGCGGGCGATGGCGGCGTCCGCGGACGCCTGTCCGTTCGCGCGCACCGCCCGGTCGTACACCCGGGTCTGCGCCTCGAAGCCGCGGTAGGCGCTCTGCGACTGCAGGCGGAGTCCGGTCGCCTCGGTGATGCCCGCGAACATCGCCACGGCTGCGACGGATGCCTCCTGCCGCAGCCTCGGCTCGTACACGTGCGGCACCGGGACATCCGCGAGGTCGGTCGGGGCGAAGTCCGGCGGAGTCAGCGGACGTCTCTTGTTCACGACGACCCACAGGCTGGCCGGGTCGTCGGTCGACCGGGCGCCCCGGTCGAACGTCGGCACCGCGGTCGGCGCGGCGGACGGCGCCGGCCGCGGCGGCTCGGCCGACGCGGGGCTGGGCGCCGGGGAGTTGCGGGACGCGGGGGCGGACGCGGAGAGCACGCCGGCGATCAGGGCGCCGGCAGCCAGGACGACCGCCACCGGCACGAGCACGACGGCGCGGCGGACGCGCCACCGCCCTCCCGGGCCGGAACCGGGCAGGCGTTGGTCAGGCACGAGGTCGAGCCTACCCTCGGCCGCGCGGCGGCAACCGGCGCCGCCCGCGTCGGCGAAGGCGGAACGGCCCGCTCCGGTGAGCTGCACCGCCGAGGGGAATGAACGGTGGCCGCACCGGGTTGTCGGTGAGATGCGTATTGTCATTGCTGGTGCACACGGAAAGATCGCCCGACACCTGACCCGGGCGCTGGTTCGGGACGGGCACGAGGTGACCGGGCTGATCCGGGGCGAGGCGCAGGGCGCCGACCTCATGGTCGACGGCGCGGCTCCAGTAGTGCTCGACCTCGAGAGCGCCTCGGTCGCTGATCTGGCCCGGGTCCTGTCCGGCGCGGATGTTGCGGTGTTCGCCGCCGGGGCTGGGGCCGGCAGCGGAGACGCCCGGAAAGAGACGGTCGACCTCGGCGCATCCGTGCTGCTGGCCGACGCGGCCGAGGCCGCGGGCGTGCCGCGTTTCATCCAGATCTCCTCGACCGGGGTCGAATCGGTGCGGGGCGGTGCCGTGCCCGACTCGGTGCCCGCCGACTTCGTTGCGTACCTCCGGGCCAAGCTGGCCGCCGAGGAGGATCTCGCCGCGCGCCCGCTGGCCTGGACCATCGTTCGCCCCGGCGGGCTCATCGACGACCCGGGCACCGGGGCCGTGCGGCTCGACCTCACCGGCCCGGGACACCTCGAGCCCGGCCGGTCCGAGCCGCGAGGGACCGTTCCTCGCGCCGACGTCGCAGCCGTGCTCGCCGAGCTGGTGCGAACCGGCGCCGGCACGCGGCAGGTGCTGCACCTGCTCTCGGGCACGGTTCCCGTCGCCGACGCCGTGGCGGCGCTGGGCTAGCACCGACGACGAGGAATGTCGGACGGTGCCGATAGAACGGTCGCAATGAATCCCAACAAAAGAGGAAGCGACATGAACGTTCTCGTGGCGACATCCCTGTCCCAGGGCACTCGAGACGACGACTACCACTGGTGCGTCGAAGGCGAATTGGTGACGATCCAGGAACCGTGCGCGTGCGACAGCGTCCACCCGGAGTCCGGTTGCGGCTGCTCCCGCGCATTCGCCGGCCTGAGCTCCCAGCGCGCGACGACAACTGCGCGGATCGCTGAGATTCCCGGCTTCACGGTCGGCGACTACGTCGCTGCACTCGCATCCGGTCTCTCCGCCCAGGGTTGGGATCCCGCAGACGCCGAGGGGCTCGCGCGGGATCAACTGGCCCTCATCGCGGGATGGCCGACGGATGCGATCCTCGAGCGGTCCTACGACAGGATCAGCATTCGGCGGCGTCCATCGGCACCGGGCCTCGACGGGCCCGGCCACCGGTGATCGGGCCGGGGTCTCGACAAGCTCGACCACCGATGGTCGAGGCCAGTCGGGATCAGTCCAGCTGCGGCACGACCTCGCGGGCGATGAAGTCCAGGTGGTCGAGGTCGGACAGATCCATGATCTGCAGGTAGACGCACTCCACGCCGTCGGCGGCGAGGGCGCCCAGCCGGTCCACGATCTCGGATGCGGTGCCGGCCACGCCGTGCTGGCGCAGCTCGGCCGGCTCGCGGCCGACCGCGGCGGCCCGGCGGGCGAACTCTGCCTCGTCCCGCCCCGCGACGGCGATCAGGGCGGCCGAGTAGACGAGCTCGTGCGGGTCGCGGCCGATGGCCGTGCAGGCCGCGCGGACGCCGGCGAACTTGCCCGGAATGTCCGCGAACTCGGGGAACGGCAGGTTGAACTCGGTGCCGAAGCGGGCGGCCAGGGCCGGGGTGCGTTTACGCCCGCCGCCGCCGACGATGACCGGAACGCGCGCCTGCACGGGCTTCGGCAGCGCCGGGGAGTCGACGAGCCTGTAGTGCTCGCCGGCGAAGCTGTAGCTCTGTCCGACCGGGGTCTCCCACAGTCCGGTGACGATCTCGAGTTGCTCCTCGAGCATGCCGAAGCGCTTCCGCGGGAACGGGATGCCGTAGGCGAGGTGTTCCCTCTCGAACCAGCCGGTGCCGAGGCCGAGTTCGACCCGGCCGCCCGACATCTGGTCGACCTGGGCCGCCTGGATCGCGAGGATCCCCGGCGGACGGAAGGTCACCGACGAGACGAGGGTGCCGAGGCGGATGCGCCGCGTCTCGCGGGCGAGCCCGGCCAGGGTGGTCCAGGCATCCGTCGGGCCCGGAAGACCGGAGGCGTCGCCCATCGCGAGGTAGTGGTCGGAGCGGAAGAACGCGTCGAAGCCGAGCGACTCCGTGGCCTGGGCGACGGCGAGGACGTCGTCGTAGGTGCCGCCCTGCTGCGGTTCGGTGAAGATGCGAAGTCTCATGGGTTCAGTGTTTCAGGTCTCGACAGGCTCGGCCTCCGGGGCGGGCGGGCCGAGGAACTCGACGTCGGGCAGGGGCGTGAACCGCGTGCGCATGACCGCGATCGACTCCGGGTTCTGGTCGACGAGCACGAAGCGGCGTCCGAGGGCGGCGGCGACCGCGCCGGTGGTGCCGCTGCCGGCGAAGAAGTCGAGCACCCAATCGCCTTCGCGACTGGAGGCCTGGATCATCCGGCGCAGGATGCCGATCGGCTTCTGGGTGGGGTACCCGGTCTTCTCCTTGCCCGTTGGCGACACGATCGTGTGCCACCAGACATCCGTCGGCAGCTTGCCGCGCGCGACCTTCTCGGGCGTGACCAGCCCGGGCGCCATGTACGGCTCGCGGTCGACGGTGCTCGAGTCGAAGTAGTAGCGGGCCGGGTTCTTCACGTAGACGAGGATCGTGTCGTGTTTGGTCGGCCAGCGGTTCTTCGACTTCGCGCCGTAGTCGTAGGCCCAGATCAGTTCGTTGAGGAAGCAGTCCCGGCCGAACAGCGCGTCGAGCAGCACCTTGGCGTAGTGGGCCTCCCGGTAGTCGAGGTGCAGGTACAGGGTGCCGTCGTCGGCGAGCAGGCGCCAGGCTTCGATCAGGCGCGGTTCGAGGAAGGCCCAGTAGTCCTCGAACTGGTCGTCGTAGCCGAGCAGGTCGCCCTTGATCCGCTCGTAGAGCTGACCCTTGAAGCCGGTGATGGTGCCGGCCGCACGCGCGCCCTTGCCCGGGCTTGCCGGCGGCGGCAGGCGCACCGACGTCGTTGTGCGGCGATTCTGCACCCGGCCCGTGTTGAACGGGGGGTCGAGGTAGATCAGAGTGAAGGACTCGTCCGGCAGTGCGGGGAGCACCTCGAGGTTGTCGGCGTGGATGACGCGGCTGGGAGACGTCTGTGACCACGCGATAGGCATTCCCTCATTCTGCCAGTCGACATAGCCCGCGGGAGCTAGCTGGGATCCGGCCCCGGTCGCCGGTCGATTCGCGGCTCGTCGTCTCGCAGCTGGTCGTCGTCTCGCAGCTGGATGGTGATGCGGCCGTCGTAGACCTTGTCTGCGGCCGGATCCCCGGCGAGGGGCGCGGGCGCCGGGAGCACGCTCTGGCGGTCCAGCTCGATGGCGGCCTCATGCCGAGCGGGCGCGAAGACCTCGTCGCCGATGCTCACGATGCTTCCGCCGCCGCCAGGGCGATGGTTCTTGTTCGAAAGGTCGATCCAGCCGAGCCGGTTGGCCAGGTATCCGAGCAGCACAAAGCCGGCCAGGCCGATCGGAAACCACCACTCCATTCCGCCAGTCTACCGAGCTGCGCGCAGTCCGCCGGGCGGCATCCGGTCAGGGAACGCGGGTGATCCATTCGTCCGTGCCGAACTTGGTGACGACAAGCTCGGCCGCCTTCGCGTACTCCTCGTCGGTGATGTCGCCGGAACGCGCACCATAGAGCTCGATGAAGGTGTCCTTCATCCGTTCGATGATTTCGTCGCGGCCCAGGCCGGTCTGGCTGCGCAGCGGGTCGACCCGCTTGGCCGCGCTGGTGATGCCCTTGTCGCTCAGCTTCTCGCGGCCGATGCGCAGCACCTGGACCATCTTGTCGCCGTCCATGTCGTAGCTCATGGTGACGTGGTGCAGCACGGCGCCGCTGCCGAGCCGCTTCTGCGCGGCTCCGCCGATCTTGCCCTTCGGGCTCGTGATGTCGTTGAGCGGCTGGTAGTACGCGTCGATGCCGAGTGACTTGAGCGCGGTGAGCACCCAGTCGTCGAGGAAGGCGTACGAGTCGGCGAAGGTCATCCCCTGGACCAGTTCGACCGGCGCGTAGATCGAATACGTGATGACCGATCCGGCCTCCATGAACATGGCGCCGCCGCCGGTGATCCGGCGCACGACGGTGAAGCCGTGCAGGGCGGCGTTGGCGGGGTCGACCTCGTTCTTCAGTGACTGGAAACTGCCGATCACCACGGCCGGCTCGCTCCACTCCCAGATGCGGAGCGTGGGCTTGCGGCGTCCTTCGCCGACCTCGATCGCGAGCACCTCGTCCAGCGCCATCTGCATCATCGGCGCAACCGGCTTGGAGTGGATGAGCTGCCAGTCGTAGTCGCGCCAGCCGCTGGCCTGGGCCAGGGACCGGCGGATCGCGACCGCCACGGACTCCGGCGAGAAGCCGAGCAGGGTCGCGTGCGCGGGCAGCGCCCCCCGCACCGCGGCGGCGATGGTCGCGGCGTCGCTGCCGACCGGCAGGCCGTTCACCGCGGCGTTGATGTCCTCGAGGGCGTCGTCCGGGTCGAGGAAGAAGTCTCCGGCCAGCCGGAAGTTGACGATCTTGTCGTCGACCACGTCGAGATCGACAACCACGAGCTTGCCACCTGGAACCTTGTATTCACCGTGCATGGGGCAAGCCTAATCGCCCGGGCCCCCGACATCCGTGTGCGCGCGGAAGCGCTCATCGAGCCAGGCGACGAGGTCGGCGACGACGTCCGCCCGGTTGGTTTCGTTGAAGACCTCGTGGCGGGCGCCGGGGTACACGACCAGCCTCACGTCGCGCAGGCCGGATCGCCGCGTATATGCCTTGACGAGCATGCGTGCGCTGCGCTCTCCGCCGACGGTGTCGTCGCCGCCCACCTGGATCAGCAGCGGGAGGGCGGGCGGCAGCCCCTGGGCCGGTCGACCGAAGATCCGGGCCGCCTCGCGCAGCCCGAAAAGCCGGGCCAGGGGGGTCGTCGTGGTGAGCGGATCCGCGATGAACGCGTCGGCCACCGCGGGGTCGCGGCTCAGCCACTCGACGCCCGTCGTGCCGAGGTGCGTGTGTTTGCGGTTGAGGTCGCCGCTGTCGAGGTAGCCGGGCCAGCGATACGCCGTGCCGCTGAGCACGATGGCGTCGTAGTCAGCCGGGTACTGGTTCATGATCATCTGCACCATGAACGACCCCCAGCTGTGCCCGAGCAGCACGAGGGGCAGCCCCGGCTGCTGGGAGCGGATGATCCCGCTCAGCTGGTGCACGCCGGCGACGGCCGCGCGCATCCCGCCCGGCCCGAGCCGACCGATCTTCGACAGGTCTCCTCCGTGCTGATCGAGTCCGGTCTGGCCGTGGCCGCGGTGGTCGTCCGCGTAGACCGTGTAGCCGGCGGCGTTGAGCGCCCGCGCGAGGTCCGCGTAGCGGCCGGCGTGCTCCCCCACCCCGTGAGCGAGCTGAACCACGGCCCTCGCGTTCGGGACCGGCCAGGCGTAGTAGGTGATCTCGACGCCGTAATCATCCGTGAAGGTGGGCACGGTGTCATTCTGGCAGCAGACGGCAGCGCAGAGGAATACTTAGCAATGCTAATTGGTTATGCTCAATACCTATGGAATCCGCGACCCCTGCCCCCGCCCCGATGCCGGCCCGGCGCAGCAGCGTTGCCGAACTCAGCCACGACTTCCGGATCGCCAACGGCCGGCTGGCCCGGCGCCTCCGCCAGGAGAAGGCGGAGAACGAGCTCAGCGGCGGCCAGTTCTCTGCCCTCGGCACCCTCTTCGTCGACGGACCGCTCACCCTCGGCGAGTTGAGCGAACTCGAGCACGTCACACCGCCCTCGATGAACCGCACCGTCAACTGCCTCGTCGAGGCGGGCCTCGTGCAGCGGGCCGGAGCCGAAGACGACGGCCGCAAGGTCGTGCTCAGTGCATCCGAGCAGGGCCAGACGCTCATGCGCGAGACCCGGATGCGCCGGGACGCCTGGCTGGCCACGCGCGTCAGCGCCCTCACCCCCGAGCGTCGCCGCGTGCTCGCCGAGGCGACGCTGATCATGAGGGGACTGGCCGACAGTTGAGTGCGATGTTCCGCTCCCTGGGCGGCGTGAATTACCGGATCTGGTTCGCCGGCGCCCTCGTGTCGAACATCGGCACCTGGATGCAGCGCACCGCGCAGGACTGGATCGTGCTCACCGAGCTGACCGATCACAATGCCACCGCGGTCGGCATCGTCATGGCGCTCCAGTTCGGGCCGCAGCTGCTCCTGATGCCCTGGTCGGGCCTGATCGCCGACCGCTTCAACCGGCGCCGGCTGCTCATCCTCACCCAGACCCTGATGGCGATGCTCGCCCTCGGGCTCGGCATCATCACGGTGACCGGGGTGGTGGAGCTCTGGCACGTCTACCTGTTCGCCCTCGCCCTCGGCGTCGTCGCGGCGATCGACGCGCCGGCACGGCAGACGTTCGTCTCCGAGCTCGTCACCGATGACAACCTGTCGAACGCCGTCGCGCTGAACTCGGCGTCATTCAACGGCGCCCGCCTGATCGGACCGGCCGCCGCGGGCCTCCTCACCGTCGCCGTCGGTGCGGGCTGGGTCTTCCTGATCAACGCGCTGACCTTCGCCGTAACCGTGCTCGCGATGATGCTGCTGCGCCGGGAGAAACTCCGCGCGCAACCGAAGGCATCCCGGGAGCGAGGCCAGCTGGTGGCCGGGTTCCACTATGTCTGGCGCCGGCCGGACATCGTGGTCGTGCTGATCACCGTGTTCCTGGTCGGCACGTTCGGCTTCAACTTCGCGATCTTCACGGCGACGATGGCGACCGTCGAGTTCGGGATGGGCGCCGGGGAATTCGGCCTGCTCAGCTCGATCATGGCCATCGGGTCGGTGGCCGGGGCGCTGCTCTCGGCGCACCGCAGCCGTCCGCGGCTCCGGCTCGTGGTCGTCGGCGCCGCGACATTCGGTATCGCCTGCGGGATTGCGGCCCTGATGCCCACCTACGCCGCCTTCGCGATCGCGCTGGCGCTCGTCGGGTTCTCCGCCATCACCCTGATGACGACCGCGAACGCCTACGTGCAGACGACGACGACCCCTGCCATGCGCGGCCGCGTCATGGCGTTGTACATGGCGATCTTCGCCGGCGGCACCCCGCTCGGCGCCCCGCTGGTGGGCTGGGTCACCGACCAGTACGGCCCACGCTGGGGGCTCGGGGTCGCCGCCCTGTCCGGGATCCTGGCCGCCGCAGCCGTGCTGTTCTGGATGATCAAGTACCGCCGGCTGCGCGTGCGCTTCCGCCCCCGCGGCACGCCGCGGCTGCTCGTGCGGCACGACGGGGCCGGCCGCGACCGCGAGACGGCAACCCGGGAGATCGCCATCGTCGAGGCAACCACCCCCCGCTAAGCCTCCCGGTGGGAGCATGGAGTGAGGAGGGGGCATCAACGGTCCGGATCGCCCTGCCCACCCACGGGCTGAACTCGGTGTGCGGGTACGATGGACACGCCCGTCGATCCTTTGGAAGGCTGCCCGATGCTTGCTGCGCCTCAGGAATGTGAAGCCGCCGTGACCGCGGTGCGGCGGCGGGCAGGGTTGGTCGCGGCCGTCGCGGGGCTGGGCCTGCTGCCGTGGTTCTGGGTCATCGAGGCGATTGCGGGCTTCCGGCCCGTATCCCCAGCGCTCGGCGCCCCTGACCAGGAGTTCATCGATTTCTACGTCGACAACGTCTCCCGCATCCCTCTGAACACCACGCTGTTCATCGGGCAATGGGTGATCCTCCTGGTGCTGCTGGTGTCCGTCGTCCGTGCCGCGTGCGGGAGGCTGGACCTCGCAGCCATCCTGTCCACCACCTTGGCCGGAGCCGCGACGGCCATCTACGTGGGCGCCGAGGGTGCCCTCCTGTGGCCCGTCATGGCAGCCGACAGGAGCGCCAGCAAGCTCCGCGACGACCTCGATCCCGGACTCGCTCAGGCGGCGGTACTCTCGCGTGACGGACTCCATGCCCCCGCCTCTGTCCTCCTCGGGATCTCAGTCCTGCTCATCGCGTGGCTGCTGGCCAACAGCGACTTGTGGGGGCACTGGGTGATGTCCGGCCTTGCCGTGTTTGCTGGCGCATTCGCCCTCTCCAGCGTCCTCGTCGGTCCGGAGGGCTTCGGCCCCGGCTTCATCTTCGTGCTGTGGGGGCCCGTGACTGCCGTACTCCTGCTCATCGGGCAGCGACGCACTCGAACTCACACCCCATCCCCAGCCAAATAGCCGAGTCGCTCGCCTCAGCGCTAAGCCTCGCCGACACCGCCCATCAGGCGAAGGATCGGGCGCGCGATCAGGGCGAGCAGGATGGCGATCCCGCCGAGCACGCCGAAGTAGACGGTCTCCGGCACGGTCGCGTACCACTGTGCGAGCAGGCCGGGCACGGCCGAACCCAGTGCGATCGACAGGAAGAACAGCGCGACCATCTGCGTCTGGAACGGCCCCGGCGCCAGCTTGGTGGCGACCGACAGTTCGACCGGCGAGAGAAGCAGCTCGGCGACCGTGAAGGCCAGCAGGATGCCGATCATCGCCAGGAGAGGCGTGGAGTTGGCTCCCCCGTCCGCGAACGGCAGGAAGAGCAGGAAGGCCGCTCCCATGGCCGCGGTGCCGATCGCGAATTTCATCGTCGTCGACGGCTGCTGGTAGAGCGACCGGAACGCCGCACTCGCGACGAACAAGGGAAGGAAGGCGAAGACCCGCTTGCGCTCGACCGCGGTGACCTGCCGGTTCGTCAGGATCACTGCGGAGTACGCGACCACGGCGAGCCCGAAGCCGAAGTGGAACCCGACCGTGCTCTGCAGCAGGCCGGTCAGGATCGGGCCTATGAAGGCGCCCAGGTTGATGCCGAGGTAGAACAGCGAGAAGCCGGCGTCGCGGCGCGGGTCTTCCCGGCTGTATAGCGAGCCGACGACGGAGGTCGCGTTGGCCTTCAGCCCGCCGCTTCCGACCGCAATCAGGATGAGCCCGGCCGTGACCCCCCCGGGACGCCCGGCACGAACCCCAGCGTGACGTGGCCGAGCATGATGACGATGGCGCTGAAGAACAGCACCCGCTCGGTGCCGAGCAGGCGGTCGGCGACCCAGGCGCCGAGGATCGTCGACAGGTAGAGATACCGAGACCACCCTCGGCAACCGAGTAGTACAGGTACAACACCAGGATGCCCTGCATGCCGTAGAAGGAAACGCGCTCCCACATCTCTACGCCGAAGATGTTGGCGAAAGGGCGAGGCTGTCCGAAGAAGCTGCGGTCCGGGTGGGAGGGCACTTCCTGCTCAGCGCTTTTGGCCATCAGGAGAGCCTACCCGCGAGTCCCCCTGGTGGGGGGCACGGGATCACCTCGCGGGTTGCCTCAGCGGGGCATGGTCGACGCGCGCACGACGAGTTCGGGCTGGAACACGATCTGCTCGTGCTCGAACCCCTCGCCGGCCGCGGCCTCGCGCAGCAGCAGGTCGACCGCGGTGTAGCCGATCAGGGCGCTGGGCTGCCGAATGGACGACAGCGGCACGACCGCTGCCGCGGCGAAGGCGATGTCGTCGTACCCGATGAGCGCGATGTCACCGGGCACCCGCACGTCGCCGAACATGTTGAGCGCCTGGAGGACCCCCATCGCGAGCAGGTCGTTCGCCGCGAAGACCGCGTCCGGGCGCTCATTCTCCGGCCGGGCGAGAATACGTTCCCCGGCATCACGCCCCGCGAGCACGGTCAGGGACTCGGTCTCGATGACCTCGAGCGAGACGCCCGGATGCCCCGCCACCGCCTTGCGCGCTCCCTCCAGCCGGTCGGTCACCTGGCGGATGCTGGCCGGGCCGCCGACGAAGGCGAGGCGCGCTCGCCCGATCGAGGCTAGATGGTCGGCGGCGAGGTAGCCGCCGGCGACGTCGTCGACGGCAACAGAGGAGAAGCGGCGATCTTCTGCCTGGCGGTCGACGAGGACGGTGGGCGTTCCCCGCTCGCGGAGACGCGTGAGCCGGTCACCCAGGTCGCCCAGGGGCGTAATCAGCACGCCGTGAACGCGCTGCTCCTCGAACAGGTCGAGATAGGCGTTTTCGCGGTCGAGCGTCTCGTCGCTGTTGCCGAGGAGGATGGCGAGGCCCTCCTCGGCGGCGCGGTCCTCGGCCCCACGGGCGACATCCGTGAAGAACGGGTTGGCGACGTCGAGCACGACGAGGCCGATGCTCCGGCTGCGACCGGCGCGGAGCTGACGGGCCGCGTCATTGCGGACGAAGCCCAGGTGGGAGATCGCCGCCTGCACCCTGGCGACCGTGTCCGGAGAGACCTTGCCCGGGCGATTGAGCACATTGGACACCGTCCCGACCGAGACCCCGGCCTCGGCCGCGACCTCGCGCACACTGATCGACGTCACCGGTCTCCCTCTCGCACACAGCCCGTGGTCGCAGTTTATGTCAGCGTCGAATGAAACGAATCATTCCTGGGCGCTCTGGATTTATCTCAATTGCATCTCGGCTGGCCTGGCCGCCGGGATTCGGTGTTGACGTGCCCGGCGCGGTCGTTGTATATTCGCAACACACACTTTGAAACGATTCATTACCCAAGTTTCATTCCCTCAACGTGGAGGCGGCAGCTCATGCACCCAGCCCCGGACCTGACAGGCGGCGCGTTCGAACCTGCGCCGGTCCTGTCCCTGCACGGCGGGGTCAAGGCCTTCGGTGCCGTTGTCGCCCTTGCCGAAGGCACGATCGAGATCCGGCCCGGCGAGATCCACGCCCTCGTGGGCGAGAACGGGGCGGGAAAGTCCACCCTCGTGAAGGTGCTGGCCGGGCTCTACCACCCCGACGCGGGCGACTTCCGGGTGGACGGCGAGGCCGTCGCGTTCCGCAGCGTCGCCGACAGCAAGGCCGCCGGCATCTCCGTGATCTACCAGGAGCCCACGCTCTTCCCCGACCTGACCGTCGCGGAAAACATCTTCATCGGGCGCCAGCCCAAGGGCCGCCTGGGCCTCATCAGCCGGGCCACGATGCGCAAGCAGGCCAGGGCGCTGTTCTCTCACCTCGGCGTGCGAATCGACCCCGACCGGGTCGCCGAGGGCTTGTCGATCGCCGACCAGCAGATCATCGAGATCGCGAAGGCCATCTCCCTCGACGCCAAGGTGCTGGTCATGGACGAACCGACCGCCGCACTCTCCGGCGTCGAGGTCGAACGCCTCTTCCAGGTCGCGCGCGGCCTGCGGGAGAAGGGTGCGGGCATCCTCTTCATCTCACACCGCTTCGACGAGGTCTTCGCGCTCTGCGACCGGATCACGGTCATGCGCGACGGCCGCTACATCGCGACCCACCGGACCAGCGCGGTCACGGTGCCGCAGATCGTGCGCGAAATGGTCGGTCGCGACATCGCCCAGCTCTTCCCGAAGGAGGTCGCCGCGATCGGCGCCCCGGTTCTGCAGGTGAAGGACCTCGGCCGCGCCGGCGTCTTCTCCGACATCAGCTTCGAGGTCAGGGCGGGCGAGATCGTCGCGCTGGCGGGCCTCGTCGGCGCCGGCCGCACCGAGGTAGCCCGCGCGGTTTTCGGCATCGACCCGTACGACCGCGGCAGCGTCGAGTTCCTCGGCAAGCGACTCAAGTCACACAACCCGCAGACCGCCATCGACGTCGGCATGGGCTTCGTGCCCGAGGACCGCCGCAAGCAGGGCCTCGTGATGGAGCTCTCCGTCGAACGCAACGCCGCACTCACGCTGCGCAACCGCCTCGCGCGCTTCGGCCTGATCAATGCCCGGGCCGAACGCCGCGTCGCCGCCGAGTGGACCAGCCGGCTGCAGGTGAAGACGGGCTCCCCCGAGTTCAAGGTCTCCACCCTCTCCGGCGGCAACCAGCAGAAGGTCGTGCTCGCGAAGTGGCTGGCCACCGAGCCGAAATTCCTCATCGTCGACGAGCCCACCCGCGGGATTGACGTGGGCACCAAGAGCGAGGTCCACCGGCTGCTGTCCGACCTTGCCGGCCGGGGGATCGCGATCCTGATGATCTCGAGCGAGCTGCCCGAAGTACTCGGCATGGCCGATCGCGTGCTCGTGATGCACGAAGGCCGAATTACCGCTGAGCTCGACCGGGCGGATGCGACACCAGAGTCGATCATGCACGCAGCGACCGCATCATTGGAGCGCACACCGTGACCACCACACCCACATCCACGCCGACCGCCCCGGAACGCAAAGCCGGCGGAGGCGCACGCCTGCTGGGCGCCCTGCTCCGGCTCCGGGAAGTCCCCGTGACGCTCGCTCTGATCGTGCTCGTGGTGGTCACCTACCTGGCCAACCCTCTCTTCCTGGGCACCCAGGGGGTCAAGGATCTACTCCTGAACGCGACGATCGTCATCATCCTCGCCGTCGGGCAGGCGCTCGTGATCATCACGCGCAACGTGGACCTTTCGGTGGGCTCGATCCTCGGCCTCGTCGCCTTCAGCACCGGCACGCTGTTCGCCACCTTCCCAGGAATCCCGATCGTCGTCGTCTTCCTCGCCGGCATGGCCCTCGGAGCCCTGCTCGGTGCGGTCAACGGCCTGCTCGTGACCGTCGCGAAGGTCCCCGCCCTGGTGATCACCCTCGGCACCTTGTACATCTACCGGGGCCTGAACAACGCCTGGGCCGGCGGCAAGCAGTACTTCGCTGGCGACCGACCGGATACCTTCGGTTCGCTCTCGGTCGACACTGTCCTCGGCTTTCCGCTGATCACCCTGATCGCGATCGTCGTCGTCGTCGTGGTGGCCGTGTACATGGTCGGCACCCGGCCCGGCCGCGATCTCTACGCGATCGGTTCCGACCCCGCAGCCGCCGAACTCTTCGGCATCCCGGTCAACCGCCGCGTGTTCCTGGCATTCCTCACCAACGGCGTCCTGGCCGGCCTGGCCGGGGTGCTGTACGCCAGCCGCTTCAACTCGGTCGGCGCAACCACCGGATCCGGCCTCGAACTGGACGTCGTCGCCGCGGCCGTCGTCGGTGGCGTCGCCATCTTCGGAGGCAGCGGCTCCGTCGTGGGCGCGGCCATCGGGGCGGTCCTGCTCACCACCATCACCAGCGCCCTGACCGCCCTCCGGGTGGACAAGTTCTGGCAACAGGCGATCGTGGGCGCGCTCATCCTGGCGGCCATCATCATCGACCGCATCGCCGGCCTGCGAACGGCAAAGAAGCTCCGAGTAAGTGAGGCACGCGATGTCTAACACCGTCACCACCACCCCCGCCCTCGACACCAGCAAGACACTGGCCGCCGAACCCCGCGGCCGCACCGGCGCCGCCCGGCTGCTGCTCGGCCGGGACGCCGTGATGATCTACGCGCTCCTCGCCTTCGTCCTCTACGGGATGATCGCCATCCCGCGGTTCGCCTCACCGGTCACGGTCGGCTTCCTGCTTCTGGATGTCATCCCGGTGCTGCTGATCGCCCTGCCGATGACCCTCATCATCATCACGGGTGAGATCGACCTCTCGGTCGCGAGCATCGCAGGACTCACCAGCGCCCTGATGGGCGTACTCTGGGCCGCCGGACTCGACATCGGCACGGTTCTGGCGATCAGCCTCCTGGCCGGTGTCGCCGCCGGCGCGTTCAACGGCTTCCTCGTGGCGGTGGTCGGGCTCCCCTCCCTCGCCGTGACGATCGGCACCCTGGCGCTCTTCCGCGGCCTCGCCCTTGTCGTCATCGGCGACAACGCCGTGGCCAACTTCCCGCCCGAACTGACGGCGTTCTTCACCTCGAAGCTCGGCAGCACGGGCATCCCGACGGTGATGATCGGAGTCCTGCTCGTCGCCCTCTTCTTCGGCGTCCTGCTGCACTTTACCCCCTTCGGCCGCGGACTCTACGCCCTCGGCTTCAGCAAGGAGGCCGCGACGTTCGTCGGCATCAAGGTCGCCCGCGCCAAGTTCTGGCTCTACGTCGGGTCCGGATCCGTGTCCGCCCTGGCCGGAATCTACTGGACCCTGCGCTACTCGAGCGCCCGAAGCGACAACGCCAGCGGGCTCGAACTCACCGTGATCGCGGCCGTACTGCTCGGCGGAGTCTCAATCTTCGGCGGCAAGGGATCCATCCCCGGCGTCATCGCGGGCGTCCTCCTGATCGGAACAATCAACTTCGCACTTCGGCTCGGTCGTGTCTCCGATGTCGTACTCATCATCGTGACCGGAACGCTTTTGATCGCATCCGTCGTCGCACCCAGCGTCTTCGAGGGGATCAAGCGATGGCAACACAATCGCCGGCTCCGACGCAGTCTTCCCCAGGTACCCGCCTCGGGAGAAACCAACGCCTCCGCACCAGGCGTCCAGGAAAGGAAATGACAATGGAGTTCATTAGCAATCGCGCCCGGAAGGGCAGGACCGCACGACGCGTCTCCGTCCTCGCCGCAGCGGCAACCGCGTTCGCCCTCGTCGCGACGGGCTGCGCAACCGGCAGCACGGGCGACAGCACCGACGGGGCCGCCGCCGACGGCGACCTCAGCATCACTTTCATCCCCAAGCAGCTCAACAACCCGTACACCGACGTCGTTCTCGGCGGCGGCGAGGACGGCGCCAAGGAGGCCGGATTCGCGTCGACGCAGGTCGTCGGGCCGCTCGAGGCCAGCGCGTCCAGCCAGGTCTCCTTCATCAACGCGGAGACCCAGGCCGGAACGAACGTCATCGTGATCGCGGCGAACGACCCGGATGCCGTCGGGCCGGCCCTCCAGGAGGCGCGAGACGCGGGCGCCAAGATCGTCGCCTTCGACTCGGACACGAACCCCAAGTACCGGGACGTGTTCATCAGCCAGGTCGTGGCCAAGGATGTCGCCTTGATCCAGACCAAGCTGATCTCGGAGCAGATCGGCGGCAAGGGTGAGATCGCGATCCTGTCGGCCACCGCCAATGCGACCAACCAGAACGAGTGGATCAAGTTCATGGAGGAGGAGCTGGCGTCCAACCCGGACTACAAGGACATCAAGCTCGTCGCCAAGGTCTACGGCGACGATGACGACACCAAGTCGTTCCAGGAGGCCCAGGGCCTGCTCCAGGCCTACCCGAACCTCAAGGGCATCATCTCGCCCACGACCGTCGGTATCGCCGCGACCGCTCGCTACCTCTCCACCTCGGACTACAAGGGCAAGGTCATGCTGACCGGGCTCGGCCTGCCGAACGAAATGCGTCCGTTCGTCAAGGACGGCACTGTCACCGCGTTCGCGCTCTGGGACCCGGCTCAGCTCGGCTACGTCGCCGCATTCGCCGGCAAGGCACTCGTCGACGGCGACATCACCGGCAAGGAGGGCGACACCTTCACCGCCGGAGAGATGGGCGAGCGCACCGTCGGCAAGGACGGCATCGTGATCGTCGGCCCGCCGACAACGTTCGACAAGAACAACATCGACGAGTACGACTTCTAACTCGCCGTGACCATGGGGTGGTGAGGGCGGATGTTCACGCATCCGCCCCACCCCCTCTTCCCCTTCGACTGCTCGCCCCGGATCACCAGGAGACACCCATGACCGAGAGCCCCCGCCGCTCAGTCGGCGAGCTGCTCGTGCCGAAGAAGCGCACACCGACCCGGATCGGGCTCGTCTCCGGCGGGCTCGGCGCGTACTGGCCGCAGTTCCCCGACCTTCTCCCCCAGCTGCAGGAATCCGCGCGTTACGTGACCGGCCGATTCAACGAGTTGGGCGTCGATGTGGTCGACGTCGGTTTCATCTCCGACGCTCAGGAGGCCGGCGTCGCCGCCGAAAAGCTGCGGGTAGCCGATTGCGACCTCATCGTCGTCTTCCTCGCGACCTACCTGACCTCCTCTATGGTGCTGCCCATCGCCCAGAAGTCGAAGACACCGGTCCTGGTGATCGATCTTCAACCGACCGAGGCAATGGACCACGCAAACTTCGACACCGGCAAGTGGCTCGCCTACTGCGGGCAGTGCCCCGTGCCGGAGGTCGCCAATGTGTTCCGGCGGGCCGGCATCCCATTCCGCTCCGTCTCCGGCTACCTGCGCCAGGACAGCGCGTGGGACCGGATCAACCAGTGGGTGCACGCCGCGGGCGTACGCGCAACGCTCCGCACCGCACGGCACGGCCTGATGGGCCACCTCTACCCGGGGATGCTCGACGTCTCGACCGACCTGACCACCGTCTCGACCACCTTCGGCTCGCACGTCGAGGTGCTCGAGTTCGATGACCTGCGCGAACGCGTGAACGAGGTGACGGATGCCCAGGTCGCCGACCGCATGGACCTCGCGCGGCAACTCTTCCGGCTCGACGAGTCCGTGAATGAAGACGACTTCGCGTGGGGCGCCAAGGTCTCGGTCGGGCTGGACCGGCTGGTCGACGACTTCGACCTCGACTCCGTCGCCTATTACCACCGCGGCCTCGCCGGCGAGCAGCACGAGCGCCTTGGTGCCGGCATGATCCTCGGCTCGTCGATCCTGACCGCCCGCGGCATCCCGATGGCCGGGGAATACGAGCTGCGCACCTCCATTGCCATGCTTGCCGGCCACGCCATCGGCGCCGGCGGATCGTTCACCGAGATCCAGGCGCTGAATTTTTTCGACGGTGTCGTGGAGATGGGCCATGACGGCCCCGCGCACCTCGCCGTCAGCTCGAACGATCCGCTCCTGCGCGGGCTCGGGGTCTACCACGGCAAGCGCGGCTGGGGGGTCTCGGTCGAGTTCGACGTGCGACCGGGACCGGTCACCACCTTCGGCGTGGGCCAGGACCGTGACGGCAGCTTCGTCTTCGTCACCTCGGAGGGCGAGGTCACTCCCGGCCCGCTCCTCGCGATCGGCAACACTACCTCCCGGGTGGACTTCGGCGGCGACCCGGGCGCCTGGGTCGACGAGTGGAGCCAGACGGGCATCGGCCATCACTGGGCGCTGTGCCTCGGCCATCGCGCGGCCGACATCAAGGCGGCCGCGAACCTGCTCGGAATCGAGCACCGCCACGTCACCCTCGGGGGGCGATGACTGTGCAGCGCGTGTGCTTCCAGCTGCAGGTCAAGCCCGACCGGATCGAGGAGTACGCCGGGCGCCATGCGGCGGTCTGGCCGGACATGCTGCGGGCGCTGAAGGAAACCGGCTGGAACAATTACTCGCTCTTCCTGCGCGACGACGGCCTGCTCATCGGGTACTTCGAGACGGAGTTCCTGGAGGCGACCCGGGTGGGCATGGCGGCCACCGAGGTCAACGCCCGCTGGCAGGCCGAGATGGGCGAGTTCTTCGAGGACCTCGATGTGGGCCCCGACGAGGGATTCCTGCGGCTGCGTGAGGTCTTCAACCTCGAGGACCAGCTCGCCGCGCTTGACGAGATTGAAACGATTCATTTAGACTCAAACGACCCCCACAGAGAAGTGACATGACGATGACGACATTCGAATCCATCACCGACCAGCTCGCGGCACAAGCCATCGAACTGCCGTCCTGGGCATTCGGCAATTCGGGCACCCGGTTCAAGGTGTTCGCGACGCCCGGCACCCCGCGCACCATCGAGGAGAAGATCTCCGACGCGGCCAGGGTCCACGAACTCACCGGGCTGGCGCCGTCCGTCGCTCTGCACATCCCCTGGGACAAGGTCGAGGACTACGCGGCGCTCCTCCGCTACGCCGGCGACCTCGGCCTCTCCCTGGGCACCGTGAATTCGAACACCTTCCAGGACGACGCCTACAAGTTCGGCAGCCTCACCCACACGGATGCCGCCGTGCGGCAGAAGGCGATCGACCACCACTACGAGTGCCTCGACATTATGAACGAGACTGGCTCGCAGGACCTCAAGATCTGGCTCGCCGACGGCACCAACTACCCCGGCCAGGGCGACATCCGCGGCCGCCAGGACCGCCTCGCCGACTCGCTCGCGGACATCTACGCACGGCTCGGTGACACCCAGCGCCTCGTGCTCGAGTACAAGTTCTTCGAGCCGGCTTTCTACCACACGGATGTCCCCGACTGGGGAACCTCCTACGCCCAGGTCTCCGCGCTCGGCGACCAGGCTCTGGTCTGCCTCGACACTGGCCACCACGCACCGGGCACGAACATCGAGTTCATCGTCGCCCAGCTGCTGCGCCTCGGCAAGCTCGGCTCCTTCGATTTCAACTCGCGCTTCTACGCCGACGACGACCTCATCGTAGGCGCGGCAGACCCGTTCCAGCTTTTCCGGATCCTCTACGAGGTGATCCGCGGCGGCGGCTTCGGGCCGGACTCGCCGGTCGCGTTCATGCTCGACCAGTGCCACAACGTCGAGGAGAAGATCCCCGGGCAGATCCGCTCGGTGCTGAACGTCCAGGAGATGACGGCGCGGGCGCTGCTCGTCGATCGGGAAGCACTGACCGCGGCGCAGGACGCCGGCGACGTGCTCGGCGCCAACGGCATCCTGATGGACGCCTTCTACACGGATGTCCGCGCCGACCTCGCCGCCTGGCGCGAGTCCCGCGGGCTCCCGGCCGACCCGATGGCCGCCTTCGCGGCATCCGGATACCAGCAGAAAATCGCCGGCGAGCGCGTCGGCGGCCAGCAGGCAGGATGGGGCGCATAACTATGACCAACACGACAGCATCCGAACTGATCGCCCGATCCAACCGGCTCGGCGCCGACCCGAAGAACACCAACTACGCCGGGGGCAACACCTCGGCCAAGGGCACCGAAATCGACCCGGTCACGGGCGAGAGCGTCGAGCTGCTCTGGGTGAAGGGCTCCGGCGGTGACCTCGGCACGGTCACCGAGCAGGGGCTCGCCGTGCTCCGGCTCGATCGGATGCGCGCCCTCGTGAACGTATACCCGGGCCAGGACCGCGAGGACGAGATGGTGGCCGCCCTCGACTACACGCTGCACGGCAAGGGCGGTGCCGCCCCCTCGATCGACACGCCCATGCACGGGCTCGTCGATGCGGCCCACGTCGACCACCTGCACCCGGACTCCGGGATCGCGATCGCGACGTCCGCCGACGGCGAGGCCCTGACGGCGACGATCTTCGGCGACAAGGTTGCCTGGGTTCCGTGGCGCCGTCCCGGCTTCCAGCTGGGTCTGGACATCGCGGCCATCAAGGACGCGAACCCGCAGGCGATCGGCTGCATCCTCGGCGGGCACGGCATCACCGCCTGGGGTGACACCAGCGACGAGGCCGAGGCCAACTCGCTCTGGATCATCGACACGGCCGCCGCGTACATCGCCGCGAACTCGAAGTCCGAGCCGTTCGGCCCGCTGCTGGACGGTTTCGGTCCACTCTCCGCGGAGGAGCGCCGGGCGAAGGCGGCCGCGCTCGCCCCGACGATCCGCGGCCTCGTCTCCACCGACGCCCCGAAGGTCGGCCACTTCACGGACGCGCCCGAAGTGCTGGACTTCCTCTCCCGGGCCGAGCACCCTCGCCTGGCTGCCCTCGGCACCAGCTGCCCCGACCACTTCCTCCGCACCAAGGTCACCCCGCTGCTGCTCGACCTGCCGGCTGGCGCCTCGGCCCCAGACTCGATCGCTCGCCTGCAGGAGCTGCACGAGCAGTACCGGGCCGAGTACCAGGCCTATTACGACCGGAATGCGGTCTCGACAGGCTCGACCACCGCATGGCCCGCGATCCGCGGCGCCGACCCGCTCATCGTGCTGATCCCGGGCGTGGGTATGTTCAGCTACGGCGCCAACAAGCAGACCGCGCGGGTCGCCGGCGAGTTCTTCCTCAACGCGATCAACGTCATGCGCGGCGCCGAGGGGCTCTCCACCTACGCCCCGATCGACGAGGCCGAGAAGTTCAAGATCGAATACTGGGCGCTCGAGGAGGCCAAGCTGCAGCGGATGCCGGCGCCCAAGCCGCTCGCCACCCGGGTCGCGCTCGTCACCGGCGCTGCCTCCGGCATCGGCAAGGCCATCGCCACGCGTCTCGCGGCGGAGGGCGCCTGCGTCGTCATCGCCGACCTCGACCTCGCTAAGGCGCAGGCCGCGGCGGCCAAGATCGGCAACGAGGACGTCGCGATCGGCGTGCAGGCGAACGTGACCGACGAAGTGCAGGTGCAGGCATGCGTCGACGCCGCCGTGCTCGCCTTCGGCGGCCTCGACCTGGTCGTGAACAACGCCGGGCTGTCGCTGTCGAAATCACTGCTCGAGACCACGGTCGCCGACTGGGACCTGCAGCACAACGTCATGGCCAAGGGCTCATTCCTGGTCTCCCGGGCCGCCGCCCGGGTGCTCATCGACCAGAAGCTCGGCGGCGACATCGTCTACATCTCCAGCAAGAACTCGATCTTCGCCGGCCCCAACAACATCGCCTACTCCGCGACCAAGGCCGACCAGGCCCACCAGGTGCGCCTGCTCGCGGCCGAACTCGGCGAGCACGGCGTCAAGGTGAACGGCATCAACCCGGACGGCGTCGTCCGCGGCTCCGGCATCTTTGCCGGCGGCTGGGGCGCCAAACGAGCCGCCGTCTACGGGGTGCCGGAGGAGGAGCTCGGCAAGTACTACGCGCAGCGCACGCTGCTGAAGCGCGAGGTGCTGCCGGAGAACGTGGCCAACGCCGTCTTCGTGCTCTGCTCCAGCGACCTCAGCCACACCACTGGCCTGCACATCCCCGTCGACGCCGGCGTCGCCGCCGCCTTCCTGCGATGAGCGCTCCGTCGCGGCGTAACCGTGGCCGGTTCGGGTCGCGCACGTGGTGACCTCGGCCGGGACGGTCGCCGCGATCGACCTGGGAGCGTCCAGCGGGCGCGTGGTGCTCGGCCACGTCGGACACAATGAACTGAGCATCCGCCCGGTCGCGCGCTTTCCCAACAACCCGGTGCGCACCATCGACGGGCTGCACTGGAACATCCTCGAGCTCTACCGAAACGTGCTCGTCGGCCTCCGCGTAGCGGTGCGGGAAGACCCCACCGTGGCCAGTGCGGCGGTCGATTCCTGGGCCGTCGACTATGCGCTGATGCGGGGCGACAGGATGCTCGGCAACCCGTACCACTACCGGGACGAGCGCGCCGCCGCCGGGGTGGCCGCGACGCATGCGCTGGTTCCGCGAGACGAGCTCTACGCCCGCAGCGGGCTGCAGTTTCTCCCCTTCAACACGCTCTATCAGCTGGCCGCCGACCGCCTGGCCGGCAGCCTCGACGGCGCCGATTCCCTGCTGCTGATTCCCGACCTGATCAGCTTTTGGCTCACCGGCACGAAGGTCGCCGAGCGCACGAACGCGTCGACGACGGGGCTGCTCCGGGTCTCGACAAGCTCGACCACCGGGACAAGCTCGACCGCCGCCGGGGGCGACTGGGATGACGTTCTGATCGCCCGGCTCGGCCTGCCCCACTCGCTCTTCCCCGCCCTCATCGATGCCGGCGGCCGGATCGGATCGCTGCTGCCCGGCGTCGCGGCCGAGATCGGCGCCGACCACCGCTTCGACGTGGTGGCAGCCGGGTCGCACGATACGGCATCCGCGGTTGCAGCCGTGCCGATGGCCTCCGACACCGCCGCGTACATTTCCTCCGGGACCTGGTCGCTTGTCGGCGTCGAACTGGCCTCTCCCGTGCTCAGCGAGGCAAGCCGCGCGGCCAACTTCACCAATGAAGGTGGCGTCGACGGGCGCGTGCGCTACCTGCGAAACGTCATGGGACTGTGGCTGCTCAGCGAATCGATGCGTGCCTGGGAGAAGGCTGGGGCATCACCGAACCTGACGGCGCTCCTCGCCGAGGCGGCGAGGGTGACCGGGCCCGTCACCGTCTTCGACGTCGACGATCCGGGTTTCCTCGCCCCGGGTGATATGCCGGCCCGCATCACGGACCACTGCGCCCGTCACGACTTGCGGCCCCCGAGTACGCCCGCCGAGCTGGTGCGCAGCATCGTGGAAAGCCTCGCTGCCGCCTATGCGCGCACCCTGGGCACGGCGGCCGAACTCTCCGGCACGCGGATTAGTACCGTGCACATCGTCGGCGGCGGTTCGCAGAACGAGCTGCTCTGCCAGCTCACCGCCGACCGCACCGGCCTGCCCGTGCTGGCGGGACCGGTCGAGGCGACGGCCATCGGCAACGTGCTCGTCCAGGCCCGCAGCCAGGGACTGGCGACCGGCAGCCTCGAGGGCCTGCGCGCCCTCGTCGCCCAGGCCTTCCCGCCGCGGAGGTACGAGCCATCGACCCAGGCGGTCGCCTGACCGCGAACACCGCTGGCATGTCCCGCGGATGGGTCGACAACGGGGGTGTTCCGCGTGACGGAGCGCACCCGTTCGATAGGGGACCATTGTGAGTTCAGCTGCCGGACCGGTCATTCCGGAGAGCGTTCCCCGGCCGATGCGCGCGCCGGAACCGACCGGCCGCCTCGGCCGCTGACTGGTGCACAACCGCGTGCCGCCGGTGGGTCCGGAGAGCTCGGAAGCGACGACGTCGACTCGGGATGCTGCCGATGTACCGGCGGGTTGCCCAGGAGAGCCGTCGCGGTGGCGACGCCGGTCGTGGCGCTGTTCCGGATCGTCAATGGCGTGGTGATCACCCGGGGGCTGAACGAGCTCGTCACGCAGCCGGATGCCCTCGCCGGCTGGACCGACGCTCTGGCAGCCCGCGTCGGGGGCCTCGGCGGAATCATCGGCCCCTCGTTGATTGCGTTCCCGCTGCTCGTGCTCGGGCCTGTCGGGATTCGAAACGGGGGTCAGCATGTTGCCGCTCGTGGCCGCCGATGGGCGGACCCCCGATGAGCGCCTGGCCTCCCGCATCCGCAACCACCGGAGGCTGCTCACCGTGGCCGCGATCATCATGAGCTGCTACCTCCTGGCGAGCAGCTTCGTCACGACCCTGCTCATCCCCAGGAGGCGTTCGAGGAGGGTGGCGAGGCCAACGGCCGTGCCCTGGCCCACGGGCATGTCGGCACCGTGTATGACGTGAGCAGCTTCATTATCCTGGTGATGCTCGTATCCGCCGCTGCGGCGGTCACCATCTCCGCCGTGCGGCGGCGGAAGCACCGCTCCCAGGTCGGCGCTCCGGCATCCTGACCCTGGTCTTCCTGTACGCCCTCGCCGACAACATTCTTGAGCAGCCGGACGGCATCATGATTTCGGCGTTCTTCATCGCGGGCATCATCGGGGTTTCCCTGGTGTCCCGGGTGGCGCGCACGACGGAGCTGCGGGTCGAAAGCGTCGAGAAGGACTTCGAACAGCGGGGATGAACCCGGTGCCGGGCGCCGCCCATGTGAAGAGGTCCGGCCATCAGCGCGAGGTAGCCGGCCCCGGTCGCCTCTAGGCTCGGAAGATGTCTTCTCCGCGATTGCGTGTCAGTGTGCCGGAAACGAAACTGCGGGAGGCGCTCGGCGACCTGCCCGACGGGGTCGAGCTGCTCGACTGGGAGCTATCCGGTCCGGCGCCTGTGCCCGTCATCGACATCGTGGTGACGCCGTATATGGGCAAACCGGCCGGCCTCGCGCACCTCGCCGGCGTGACGACGCGCCTGGTGCAGAGCCAGTCGATCGGCTACGACCAGGTCAAGGCGGCGCTGCCGGCCGGGCACGTGTTCGCCAACGCGGCCACCGTGCACGAGACGTCGACCGCCGAACTCACCCTGGCGCTGATCCTGGCCTCACAGCGCGGCATCCCGGACTTCGTGCGGGCGGCAACCGAGGGCCGTTGGGCCCCTGCCCAGCACGCGAGCCTCGCCGACCGCACCGTGCTGCTGGTGGGCTTCGGCGGCGTGGGCCAGGCGATCGAGGCCCGGCTGCTCCCGTTCGAGACCACCGTCGTGCGCGTGGCCCGCACCGCCCGCTCCGACGACCGCGGCGTGATCCACGGGTTCGAGTCGCTGCCCGGACTGCTCCCCCAGGCCGACATCGTCGTCGTCGGCGTGCCGCTCACCGCGTCGACGACGCACCTCGTCGACGACGCCTTCCTCGGCCGGATGCGCGACGGCAGCCTGCTCGTGAACATCGCCCGCGGCCCGGTGGCGGACACCGACGCGCTGCTCGCCCACGCCGGCAGCGGGCGCCTGCGGCTCGCCCTCGACGTGACCGATCCGGAGCCGTTGCCCCAGGGGCATCCGCTCTTCGCCCTGCCCAATGTGCTGATCTCCCCGCACGTCGGTGGAGCCTCGACGGCAATGCTGCCGCGGATGGCCCGCCTGCTGCGCGGCCAGATCGACCGGCTGCTGCGCGGCGAGGCCCCCGCCAACGTGGTGCTGCGCACGGACTGATTTTCAGATTGAGTTGCGGAGAAAGTGCCTTCAATTCCACAACGAAGGTACCTTCTCCGCAACTGAGCCGGACGGTGCGAGCGCGGAGTGAGTCAGGTAGTGTGGTCAGACCACACTAATGAGCATCACCCCAGGTCGAGGAGGACCATCGTGCCCGTCGACGACCGCCGCGCCTGGGAGACCGTGCTCGCCCACATCGAGGCTGACCTGCTCGAAGGCCGCCTCCACCCGGGCGACCGTCTGCCCGGCGAGCGCGCCCTGGCCGTGGAGCTGGGCGTGGGCCGGTCCAGCGTGCGCGAGGCGATCCGCGTGCTCGAGGTGCTCGGGCTGATCCGCACGGCGACCGGCTCCGGCCCCTCCGCCGGCGCGATCATCGTCGCCCTCCCCGGCGGCGGCATGTCGGCCCTGATGCGGCTGCAGGTGGCCGCCCGGGGATTACCGGTCGCCGACGTCGTGAAGACCCGTCTCGTGCTCGAGGCCTCGGTCGTGACCGAGCTGGCCGGGGCGCCGAGCCGGCCCGACCTCGCCGGGTCGGAGGCGCTGCTCGACGCGATGGAGTCCCGGGAGTTGACCGAGGCGGAGTTTTTGGCCCTCGACGCACAGTTCCACGTCTCGCTGGCCGAGGCGTCCGGCAACCAGGTCGTCACGGCGATGATGGCCGGCCTGCGGAGCGCCATCGAAGGCTACGCGCGCGCCGGCGTTCCCGGCCTCGTCTCCTGGCCCGCAACATCCGCCCGCCTCATGCTCGAGCACCGCGCCATCCTCGCGGCCATCGCCTCCACCGACGCGGAGGCCGCACGCCTGGCCGTGCAATCCCACATCTCCGGCTACTACGCCGAAACCCACCTCACCTAACCCAGGCCCAACAGGAAGAAGGCACTCGATGGTTCAACGACGCATCCCGAAGATTCAGGATCTCGCCCCGCTGATGCAGTTCAAGACGCCGGAGCTGAACGCGAAGAAGCGCCGCCTCGACGCCGCGCTCACCATCTACGACCTGCGCGACATCGCCAAGAAGCGCACCCCCCGGGCCGCGTTCGACTACACGGATGGCGCCGCCGAGGCGGAACTCTCGCTCGGCCGGGCGCGCCAGGCCTTCGAGGACATCGAGTTCAACCCGTCGATCCTGCGCGACGTGTCGACGGTGAACACCGGCTGGGACGTGCTCGGCGCGCCCGTCGCCCAGCCGTTCGGCATCGCCCCGACCGGCTTCACCCGGATGATGCAGACCGAGGGTGAGACCGCGGGCGCCCACGCGGCGGCCAGGGCCGGCATCCCGTTCTCGCTGTCGACGATGGGGACGACCTCGATCGAAGACGTCAAGGCCGCGAACCCCGACGGGCGCAACTGGTTCCAGCTGTACATGTGGAAGGACCGCGACCGCTCGATGGCCCTCGTCGACCGGGCCGCGAAGGCCGGCTTCGACACCCTCCTCGTGACCGTGGACGTGCCGGTCGCCGGCGCGCGCCTGCGCGACAAGCGCAACGGCTTCTCGATCCCGCCGGCGCTGACCGCGGGCACGGTGCTGAACGCGCTGCCCCGCCCGGAGTGGTGGATCAACTTCCTCACCACCGAACCGCTCGCCTTCGCCAGCCTGGACCGCTGGAGCGGCACCGTCGCCGACCTGCTCGACACCATGTTCGACCCGACTGTGACGTTTGAGGACCTCGCCTGGATCAAGGCGCAATGGCCCGGCAAGATCGTCGTCAAGGGCGTGCAGACCGTGGCCGACGCGAAGCGGCTGGTCGACCTCGGCGTGGACGGCATCATCCTCTCCAACCACGGCGGACGCCAGCTCGACCGCGCCCCGATCCCGTTCCACCTCCTGCCGCAGGTCGTGCGCGAGGTCGGCTCCGAGATGGAGGTGCACCTCGACACCGGGATCATGAGCGGAGCGGATGTCGTCGCATCCGTCGCCCTCGGCGCGCGTTTCACGCTGGTCGGGCGCGCGTACCTGTACGGCCTGATGGCCGGCGGGGAGGCCGGCGTCGACCGGGCGATCGCGATCCTCTCCGAGCAGGTGTCGCGCACGATGCGCCTGCTCGGCGTGAACTCGCTCGAGGAGCTCGAGCCCGGGCACGTGACGCAGCTGACCCGGCTCAGCCGGATCGCGGCCGAGGCGCCCGCCCCGGCATCCGTGGTTCTCTAGACGGCGCCGTTGGCTGCGCCCAGAATCGCCGAATCTGCCGAGTGTCGCCGGTACAACGGGTCGACTCGGTAGATTCGGCGACACTCGGCGCCTTTGATTGGCCGCGGGCTCAGCGCGGGCGGGCCGCGGCCGGGCGGCCCGCGCAGCAGCCCCTCGGCGCTCGGGGTGAACGCCCCGCCCACGTTGAGGAGCCGCCGGATCGACCCGGGATCCCGCCCCGCCTCGGCCGCGCCGTCATCGATCCGCGCATTCAGGGCCGCCAGCCCGGCCGGGCCCCCCGGTAGGAAGCCCAGGGAGGCGATCCAGCCGTCGGCGGCGCGACCGGTGAGCGCCAGCATCCGCGGCGTGTAGGCGCCGAGCCAGATGCCGCTGGAGTGGAGCGGCGCCGGCCCGCGCTGCGCCCCGTCGACCGTGTACCACTCGCCGCGCACGCGCACGCCGCCGGGTCGATCGCTTGCCCACACCTCACGGATCACCGCGATCGCCTCCTCGAGCGCGCCCACCGCCTGCCCGGGCCTGAGCCTGCGGCCGCCGGATGCCTCGATCGCGTCCCAGAACGCGCCGGCGCCGAGCCCCAGCTCGACCCGGCCCCCGCTGAGGATGTCGAGGCTCGCGGCGCTCCTCGCGATCACGGTCGGCTGGCGGAGCGGAAGGTTGAGCACGTTCGGAGCCAGGCGCACCCGCTCGGTTCGGGCGGCGACCCAGGACAGCAGGGTCCAGGCGTCGAGGAAACGGGGCTGGTACGGATGATCCTGGAACGTGACAAGGTCGAGGCCGGACCGCGCGGCCAGCCGGGCGAGCGCGACCACGGCATCCGCCTGGGCTGCCGTGGGCGTGACAAAGGTTCCGAAGAGCAGGTCGCGGCCGTAATCGGTCATGGGCGCGAATCCTCCCTCAACCACCGACTGTGCCACGCCCGCCCGAAACGCGGCGAAGTGCGATCAGGCGGCGGGGCTGGCGAGCTCCTCGAGCACGCCGGCCAGCTGCTCGACGAGCCAATCGATGTCTTCGGCCGACACGACGAGGGGCGGCGCCAGACGGATGGTCGAGCCGTGCGTGTCCTTCGCGAGCACGCCGCGGGCCAGGAGCGCCTCGCTCACCGCACGCCCGGACGCGAGCTCCGGGTCGATGTCGATGCCGGCCCAGAGGCCCGCGCCGCGCACCGCGAGGACGCCGTGTCCGATCAGCCTCGTCAGCCCGGCGTGCAGGTGCTCGCCGAGTTCGCGGGCGCGCTGCTGGAATTCGCCGGTCTCCAGCATCGTCACCACGGCGAGGCCGACGGCCGCCGCCAGCGGGTTGCCGCCGAAGGTCGAGCCGTGCTCGCCGGGCTTCAGCACGCCGAGGATGTCGCTGTTTCCGACCACCGCGGACACCGGCACGATGCCGCCGCCGAGGGCCTTGCCGAGCAGGTAGAGGTCAGGCACGACCCCGACCAGGTCGCAGGCGAACGTCGAACCGGTGCGGCCGAGGCCGGACTGGATCTCGTCGGCGATGAACAGCACGTTCTGGCGGCTCGTGATCTCGCGCACGGTGGGCAGGTAGCCGGCCGGCGGCACGACGATGCCGGCCTCGCCCTGGATCGGCTCGATCAGCACGGCGACGGTGTTCGCGTCGATCATGGCCTCGAGCGCCTCCACGTCACCGTAGGGAACCGTGCGGAACCCGGGCGTGAACGGCCCGAAGTCCGCCCTAGCCGACTCGTCATCCGAGAAGCTGATGATCGTGGTCGTGCGGCCGTGGAAGTTGCCGCCGGCGACGATGATGTTCGCCTGCAGGGGCGCGACGCCCTTCACCCGGTAGCCCCAGGCGCGGGCGACCTTGACGGCGGATTCGACCGCCTCGGCGCCCGTGTTCATCGGCAGGACCATGTCCTTGCCCGAGAGCTTCGCCAGGGCGGTGACGAACGGGCCGAGCTGGTCGTTGTGGAACGCGCGGCTGGTGAGCGTGATCCGTCCGAGCTGCGCGCGCGCGGCATCCAGCAGCACCGGGTTGGAGTGGCCGAAGTTCACGGCCGAGTAGGCGGCGAGGCAGTCGAGGTAGCGTCGGCCGTCGATGTCGGTCACCCAGGCACCCTCACCGGATGCCACGACAACGGGCAGCGGGTGGTAGTTGTGGGCGGCGTGCTCGTTCTCGAGCGCGATGGCCTGGGCCTGGCGGGGCGTGGTGGTCAGGCTCGGCGCGGCGTGGGTGGTGTGGGTCATTGTTTCCTCGCTCATCGTCGGAGTTCCAGGGTGCAGCACTTGACGCCGCCGCCGCCGAGCAGCAGCTCGGACAGGTCGACGCCGATCGGGTTGTAGCCGCGGGCGCGCAGCTCGCGTTCGAAATCCTTCGCGCGCGAGGCGATGACCACGTTGTAGCCGTCGGAGTAGGAGTTGAGGCCGAGGATGGCGGCGTCCGCTTCGGTCGCGATGATGGCATCCGGAAAGCGCTCGCGCAGGATCGCCAGGCTGGCCTCGTCGAAGGCGCTCGGCAGGTAGGCGATGTTGGTGTCGTCGAGCACGGCGATCGCGGTGTCGAGGTGGTAGAAGTTCGGGTTGACCAGCGTGAGCGTGATCACCTTGCGGCCGTAGATGCCGGCGATCTCCTCGTGGCTGTTCGACGCGCTGCGGAAGCCCGTGCCGGCCAGGATGACGTCGCCGACGAGCAGGAAGTCGCCCTCGCCCTCGTTGACCTCGGCGGGATCGCGCACGTCGAATCCGTTGGCGCGGAACCAGTCCATGTACGCCGGACCCTCCGGCTGGCGCTGCGGGTAGGTGAACCGGGCGCCGTAGGCGATGTTGTCGATGACGAAACCGCCGTTGGCCGCGTAGACCATGTCGGGCAGGCCGTCGATCGGGTCGATCAGGTGCACGTCGTAGCCGAGGCCGAGGTAGGTGTCGTACAGGGTCTGCCACTGGGCCACCGCGAGGGACGTGTCGGTCGGCAGCGCCGGGTCCATCCACGGGTTGATCCGGTAGACCACGGTGAAGTAGTCGGGCTTGCACATGAGGACGGTGCGCTTGACGGCCGTGCGCACCGGAACGTCCGGCGTCACGAGTTCCTCGAGATTGGTCGACATGGGATCTCCTTGCTCTGCGCTCCGGCCCGGTACCCGGGGGTCGGTGCGTGGGGTGGATGGCGGACCAAGTCGCTCACGAGAGCCCGGCGCGATCGGTTCACGATCCCGCGCGGGACGCCGCCTCAAGTCTCACACAGCCGGAATCAATGGTGCACGCTAATTCGCGCACGAAATCAGCGTGCTTCCCGCCCCCTGCGCACGATTCACGGCGCGCAGCAGGTCAGCGGCGCAGTTCCTGGGACACGCACTTCACTCCGCCGCCGCTCTTGAGGAGCTCGGACAGGTCGACCGGAACCGGGGTGTACCCGGCGGCGGCGAGGGCCGCGATGTAGTCGTGCGCGTCCTGGGCGACGACCACGTTGCGCCCGTCGGACACCGAATTGAGCGCGAGGATCGCGGCCTCCTCCTCGGAGACGAGGATCGAGTCGGGGAAGCGGTCGGCGAGCAGCGCCCGGCCGGCCTCGTCGAACGCGCTCGGCAGGTAGGCGATCCGTGCCGGGCCGTCGATCGCCTCGGAATCCAGGACCGTGAGGGCGACGTCGAGGTGGTAGAAGCGCTCGTCGACGAGGCGCAGGCTGAGCACCTCACGGCCGAAGACGCGCGCGAGTTCGGTGTGGCTCTCCGCGCTCGAACGGAAGCCGTGGCCGGCCAGGATCACGCCGCCGGCGAACGCGAAGTCGCCTTCGCCCTCATTGACGGATGCCGGCTCGTGCGTCTCGAAACCGTGCGCGGCGAACCAGGCGCGGAAGGAGTCCGCCTCCGCCCGCCGCTCCGGGTGGGCGAAGCTCGCCACGTAGGCCCGGCCGTCGACGGTGAAGCCTCCGTTGGCGGCGAAGACCATGTCGACGAGCCCGGGGACCGGGCCGAGGAACGCGACCTCGTGGCCGAGGCCGCGGTAGACGCCCACGAGTGCGTCCCACTGACGAAGGGCGCGGGCCGTGTCCGTCGGGGCGTCGGGGTTCATGAACGGGTTGATGGCGTAGCTGACCGTGAAGTATTCCGGGCGGCACATCAGGTAGCTGCGCGGGCTCGCCGTGCGCGTGGGCGCCGCCTCGGGCGTGGGCGCGGGAGCGATCGTGGGCGTCGGAGCGATCGTGGGCAGAGCGGTGTCCAGCAGCGTTCTCGCCAACGGATCTCCTTTGTCGTGGTGGGTTCAGTTTTCCACGCAGCTATCCGGTGATTCCCGCAATCGGGCGCGGGATTACTGCGTAATCTGCGCGGTCCGCGCAACGATTTCGCCTAGACTCGCGGGATGGACAACCTCGACCGCAGCATCCTCGATCTCCTGCGCCAGAATGCGCGCACCGGCTACGGGGACATCGGTTCCGTCGTCGGGTTGTCCGCCTCCGCGGTGAAGCGCCGGGTGGACCGGCTCGTGGCCGACGGGGTCATCCGCGGCTTCACGATCCAGGTCGATCCCGCCATCGACGGCATGAGCACGGAGGCCTACGTCGAGCTGTTCTGCCGCGGGACCGTGGCACCCGACGAACTGCTGCGGATCCTCTCCGGTGTGCCCGAGGTCGTGGATGCCGGAACCGTCACCGGCAGCGCTGACGCGATGGTGCACATCCGGGCCCGCGACATTTCAGGACTCGAAGCGGCCCTGGAGAAGGTGCGGCTGGCCCCCAACGTCGACCACACCCGCAGCTCGATCGTGCTCTCCCGCCTGATCCACCGCGCCGCCGAGTAGCGAGGCTCGCTGGGGTCGGCCGCGGTTGCGCCCGGCACTCCGAGTTGCCACACTGGCCAGACGCAGCCCCCAGGGAGAGCAAGCCGTGCCACTGTCATTCCTCACAATCGACTCGACGTCGGCCACGCCGCCGTTCGAGCAGCTCCGCGTGCAGCTCATTGAGGCCGTACGCTCCGGTGAACTCGCCGCCGGCACCCGGCTGCCGCCGGTTCGCGCCCTGGCCGCGGACCTCGGCCTGGCCACGAACACGGTCGCCCGCGCCTACCGCGCGCTCGAGCGCGACGAGGTCATCGAAACGCGCGGCCGGAACGGATCGTTCGTCGCAGCGACCGGGGACGCCACCCACCGCCAGGCGCAGCTCGCCGCCATCGCCTACGCCGACCGGGTCACCGGGCTCGGCGTCGACCCGGCGGAGGCGCTGGCGCTCGTGGCGGCCGCCCTCGCTCGGTAACCCCGCAGCGCCCCGCAGCGTGGCGCGCCGGCTAGATCACGCCGTCGGAGAGCGTGCTCGGGTTGCCGAAGCGGTGCGCGGTGATTGAAATCGCCTGCTCGCGGAGGAACGGCAGCAGTTCCACGCGGCCGGCCTGGGTGACCTGGTGCGCGTAGACGGCCACGTCGGGGCTGCCGGCGAGCGCCAGCGCGAGGGCGGATGCCTCGGCGGCGGCGCCCGTTCGCGGGTCTCCGCCGATCAGGCGAACCCGGCTCGTGCTGATGCCGCCGGCGGCCGCACGTTCCAGCCACTCGGCGTCGCTTTCGACGGTCACCGGCACCTCGCGGGCGTCGAGAACGCCGCGCACGCCGGCCGGCACCGGGACGGCCGTGGACACGACGAACCGCGAGTTCGACAGCACCGCGGCGCTGATCACGCGCAGCAGGTCGGAGAGGGTGCCGCTGTCGGTGAGGCGCACCGTGACGGGCAGCGGCAGGTAGCGGAAGACGTTGCGTTCCAGGACCAGGCCGGAGGCATCCTTCACGGCTCCGAACTCTTCCCGCCAGGCCAGCGCGTCGCTGAGCGCAGACCGGCGCAGCACGTCGAAGTCGGCGTAGTCGAGCACCGACTGCGACGCCTCGATCACGTCGGTCACGCGCTCCTCGAGGCCGCGCAGGTGCAGCGTCGAGCTGTTCTTGCCGGGGTCGGTGACCCAGCCGCCCAGGCCGAACAGGTAGTTCGGTCCGCCGGCCTTGGTGCCGGCGCCCACGGCGGAGCGCTTCCAGCCGCCGAACGGCTGGCGCTGCACGATCGCGCCGGTAATGCCGCGGTTCACGTAGAGGTTTCCGGCCTCGATGGTGTCGAGCCACTCCGCCAGTTCGTCGGCGTCGAGCGAGTGCAGCCCGGACGTGAGCCCGTAGTCCACAGCGTTCTGGAACCGGATGGCCTCCGCCAGGTTCCGGGCGTGCATGACGCCGAGCACCGGGCCGAAGAACTCGGTGAGGTGGAAGTAGGAGCCGGGGGCCACACCGGTGCGGATTCCCGGCGTCCACAGCCGGCCGGAGTCATCCAGCTGCCGGGGCTCGACAAGCCACTTCTCCTCCGCGCCGAGTGTGGTGAGGGCGTGCAGGAGCTTGCCTTCGGCCGGCTCGATGATCGGGCCCATCTGGGTCACCGGGTCGGCGGGCAGTCCGACGCGCAGTGAGGTCGCGGCATCCACCAGCTGGCTGATGAAGCGTTCGGACCGGGCAACCGAGCCGACGAGGATCACCAGGCTGGCGGCGGAGCACTTCTGGCCCGCGTGGCCGAACGCGCTCTTGATCACGTCGGCGGCGGCGAGGTCGAGGTCGGCCGACGGGGTGACGATGATGGCGTTCTTGCCGCTGGTCTCGGCGAGCATCGGCAGGTCGCTGCGGAACGTCCGGAACAGCTGCGCGGTCTCGTACCCGCCGGTCAGGATGACCCGGTCGACCGACGGGTGCGCGATGAGCTGGGTGCCGAGCGTGCGGTCGGCGAGGTCGACGAGCGCGAGGAGCTCGCGCGGGACGCCGGCCTCCCAGAGCGCCTCCACCATGACGGCGCCGCTGCGCTGGGCGAGCCTGGCCGGTTTGATGATGACACCGGATCCCGCGGCGAGCGCGGACAGCACGCCGCCGGCCGAGATGGCCACCGGGAAGTTCCACGGCGGGGTGACGACGGTGAGCTTCGAGGGCACGAAAATGGCGCCCTGGACCCGGTCGAGGTCCTTGGCCCGCTCGGCGTAGTAGTGGGCGAAGTCGATCGCTTCGCTGATCTCGGGGTCACCCTCGGCGATGGTCTTGCCGGTTTCGGCGGCCATCACCTCGATCAGTCGGTCGCGCCTCGCTTCGAGCGCGACGCCGGCGCGGTGCAGCACTTCGGCCCGTTCGGCGCCGGTCTTCTGCCCCCACGCGGCGCCGGCCCTGGCAACGGACTCGATGATGCCGTCGAGGACGCCGGCGTCATCGACCCTCGCGGCCGCGATCGTGTCGACGCCGAGCGTCGAGCCCTCGACGCGGGCCAGGATGCTGCGCCCCCAGGCGCGGTTGGCCGGCAGGGACGGGTCGGTGTCTGCCGCGTTGTGGAAGCCGGACGGCACGCCGGCCGAGCCGCGGGTGAGGCCGAGCACGGCCGCGGTCAGGTGCGCGTCGGTCTCGTCGGCGGCATCCGCGGCGAGCGCCGCCGGGGCTGCGGACTCGAGCGGCCTGGCCTGCGACCGGTCCTGGCTGCGGTTCGGCTCGGGGACGACGGCGTCCTGCGCCCGGAGGGAGGCGAGGAAGCGCTCCTTCTCGCGAGCGAACAGTGCCGGCGTGCTGGTCAGCTCGAACACGGCCGACATGAAGTTCTCCTGGCTCGCGTTCTCTTCGAGGCGGCGGATCAGGTAGCTGATGGCCACGTCGAACTCGGCCGGGTTGACGACCGGCGTGTAGAGCAGCAGGCGGCCGACGTCCTTCTTGACCGCGTCGGCCTGGCTCGTCGCCATGCCGAGCAGCATCTCGAATTCGACCTGGTCCTGCACGCCGCGGCGGGTGGAGAGGATGTGGGCGTAGGCGAGGTCGAACAGGTTGTGGCCGGCGACGCCGATGCGGACGGCATCCGTGTTCTCGGGGGTGAGCGCCCAGTCGAGCACGCGCTTGTAGTTCGTGTCGGTGTCCTGCTTGGTTCCGTAGGTGGCAACCGGCCAGTCGTGCACGACCGCGTCGACCTGCTCCATCGCCAGGTTGGCGCCCTTGACGACGCGCACCTTGATCGGCGCTCCGCCGGCCGCGCGCCGGGCCTTCGCCCACTCCGTGAGCCCCTGGAGCGCACCGAGCGCGTCGGGCAGGTAGGCCTGGAGCACGATGCCCGCTTCCAGGGTGCGCACCTGCGGCTGGTCGAGGATGCGTTCGAACACCGCGATGGTGAGGTCGAGGTCGCGGTACTCCTCCATGTCGAGGTTGATGAACTTGGGCGTGGGCGACGCCGCGGCCAGTTCGTAGAGCGGGGTGAGGCGTTCGACGACGCGGGTGACGGCCTCGTCGAAGGACCACATCGACAGCTGGCTGGCGATGGAGGACACCTTGATCGAGACGTAGTCGACGTCGGGGCGCTGGAGCAGCGTGCGCGTCCCCTCGAGGCGACGCAGGGCCTCCTTCTCGCCGAGCACGGACTCGCCGAGGAGGTTGATGTTGAGGCGATTGCCGGATTCGGTGAGGTGTGCGATTGCCGGGCCGAGCTTCGCGGGGGTCGCATCGATGACGAGGTGGCCCACCATCTCGCGCAGCACCTTACGGGCCGCGGGGACGACGACCCAGGGCAGCACGGGGCCGAGCACTCCGCCGACGCCGATCGCGCCGCGCATATACCAGGGCAGGAAGGCCGGGGCCTTCTTCGCGACCTGCTGCAGGCTGTAACCGGCGACCATCTTGTCTTCGGGGCGCATCACTCCGTCGACGAATCCGACGGTGAAGTCCAGCCCGTTGGGGTCTTTCAGTACCCCGGCGAGGCGCTCGGCGGACACGTCCGCGGGGATCGTGGCGCTCTCGGCGAGCCACTTCTGCACGAGCGCGACAACCTCGACGCTGAGGTCCTTCTCGACATTGGGGATGAGGGGGTTGGTCATGGTCACGACGTTAGTCTTTCGTTTCGTTATGCCGCACAGAAGAGGTATCTATTCTCAGTGTGCGGCCCAATGTCAATAGGCAAAAGCGAATCTTTGTGCACGATATTCATTAGTATTACTGATGAATAGTGAGGCGGTCTGATGCTGGATGTCCGGAGGCTCCGGTTGCTGCGTGAACTGAAGATTCGCGGCACCCTGGCCGGGGTGGCCGAGGCCCTCGCTTACAGCCCGTCAGCGGTGTCGCAGCAGCTCGCGCTGCTCGAGAAGGAGGCCGGCGCCAAGCTCCTGCAAAGGGTCGGCCGGCGGGTGCAGCTCACGCCGCAGGCCGAGATCCTGGTCGAGCACACGACGCATCTGCTCGAGCGCCTCGAGCGGGCCGAGGCGGAGATGACCGCGTCGCTGACGACGGTGTCGGGCACCGTGCGGGTGGCCGTGTTCCAGTCGGCCGCGCACGCCGTGATCCCGCGTGCGCTCACGCTCCTCTCGGCCCAGTTCCCCGAGCTGCGGGTGGAGATCACCGAACGAGAGCCGGAGCTGGGACTGTTCGAGGTATCCGCCCGCGACTTCGACCTCGTCATGGCCGAGCAGTACCCCGGCCACACCAGGGCGCACTGGCCGGACCTCGACCGGGTGGACCTGGCCTCAGATGCGCTGCGGCTGGCCGTTCCCCGCCGCCGCACCGGGCGGGTGTCGGCGCCGACGCTCGAAGAAGCGGCCTCGCTGCCGTGGGTGATGGAACCCGCAGGCACGGCTTCCCGCCAATGGGCGACGCAGTTGTGCCGCTCAGCCGGATTCGAGCCCGACGTGCGGTTCGAGACCGCCGACCTGGTCGCGCACATCCGCCTGATCGAATCCGGCAACGCCGTAGGCATCCTGCCCGACCTCGTCTGGGCCGGCGACAAACCGTCGGTGCGCCTGCGCGAGCTCCCCGGACGTCCCCACCGCACGGTCTTCACCGCCGCCCGGCGCTCGAGCGCCGGCCGGCCCGGCGTGCTCGCGGTGCGCGACGCGCTGGCCCGCGCCGTCGCCTGGCCTTCCTCCCGCGAAACCGCAGTTGTGCGCGATATAACGACGTTTTAGCCCGCACAACTGCGGTTTCGCGGGGATGGGGGACACGGCTTAGGCTCGTGCCATGACCGAACCCACACACGATGTCGTGATTGTCGGAGGCGGGCACAACGGCCTGACCGCCGCCGCCTACCTCGCCCTGGCCGGCAAGTCCGTGCTTCTGCTCGAGCAGGGCGATCAGGTGGGCGGCGCGGCCATCTCGGCCGAGGCCTTTGCGGGCATCGACGCCCGCCTCTCGCGCTACTCCTACCTGGTCAGCCTGCTGCCCGAGCGGATCATCAGCGAGCTCGGCCTCTCGATCGGGCTCGCCCGGCGCCGGTACTCGTCGTACACGCCGGACCCGTCCGACACGACCGGCGGCCTGCTCGTGGACCGCGGCGACGACGCCGCCACCCGCGCCTCCTTCACCCGGGTCGGCGCGGCCGGCGACTTCGAGCCCTGGAACGCCTTCTACCAGGCCACCGAGCACGTCGCCCGGGCCCTCTTCCCCACCGTGTGCGAGCCGCTGCCGACACGCTCGGAGGCGCGGCTCCTGGTCGGCGACGACGCGCTCTGGGACGCGCTCATCGAGCAGCCCCTCGGCCGGGTGATCACCGACCGATTCGGCAGCGGCCTCGTGCGCGGGGTCGTCGCCACCGACGGGCTGATCGGCACTTTCACGGCGCTGGATGACGCCTCCCTCGACGCCAACCGCTGCTTCCTGTACCACGTGATCGGCAACGAAACCGGCGATTGGGACGTGCCGATCGGCGGCATGGGAGCCGTGTCCGGCGAACTCGAGAAAGCCGCCCGCGCGGCCGGGGCCCGGATCGAAACCGGGGCGCGGGCGACCTCGGTCACGCCGGACGGTGAGGTGCGCTACGAGCAGGACGGCCGGGACATCGTCGTCGCCGGCCGGTACGTGCTGGCGAATGTCGCGCCCTGGGTGCTGCAGGGGCTGCTCGCGGATGCGACCGGCGCCGTTTCCGGCGCGGCTTCCGGCACCGCTTCCGGCCGGCCCGTCGCCAAGCCCGAGGGCGCCCAGGTCAAGGTGAACCTGCTGCTCACGCGGCTGCCGAAGCTCCGCGACGAGTCCGTCTCGCCCGAGGCCGCGTTCGGCGGAACGTTCCACATCAACGAGACCTACGACCAGCTCGAAACGGCGTACCTGCAGGCGGCAGACGGTGACATCCCCGGCGTGCTGCCGTGCGAGATCTACTGCCACTCGCTCACCGACCCGAGCATCCTGGCGCCCGAGCTCGTCGCCGCCGGAGTGCAGACGCTCACCGTGTTCGGCCTGCACGCCCCCAGCCGCTGGCTGACCGAGGAGAACAACGACGCCCTGCGCGAGCGGCTCCAGGCCGCCGTGCTGGCCTCGCTCAACTCGGTGCTCGCCGAGCCGATCGAGGCGCTGCTGCTCACGGATGCCGCGGGCAACCCCTGCGTGGAGACCAAGACCGCGCTCGACCTCGAGCACGCCCTGAACATGCCCGGCGGCAACATCTTCCACGGCCCGCTCGACTGGCCCTTCCTCGAGGACGACGCCCGTCGGGACACCCCGGCCGAGCGCTGGGGCGTGGCGACGGAACATCCGCGCATCCTGGTCTGCGGGGCCGGCGCGCGTCGCGGCGGCGGCGTCAGCGGGATCGGCGGGCACAACGCGGCGATGGCGGTGCTGGAGGACTGAGGCCGGCCGGGGCTCTGGCATCCGGAGGGCGGAAGGCATAGCCTCATAGCAGGTACTCGATCACTCACCGCGGAGGTCGCCATGTCAGCAAAACCCACCGGGCGCCTCGCCCATCGCCAGGACGGGCTCTACTTGATGCTCGACCGGCTGTTCTCCGCGCCGGCCGTCGACGTCTGGGCGAGCCTCACCCGGACCGACGAGCTCGAGACCTGGATCGGCACGTACACCGGCTCGCCGCGCACGGGCGCCGTCAAGTTCCGGATGAACGCCGAGGACGACGCCGAGTGGGAGTACGTGAGCATCCTCGAGTGCACTCCCCCGTACCGCTTCGCGGGCGACTTCGGCGAGGGCGAGAACGAATGGCGCGCCCTGGTGCACCTGAGCGAAGCCGACGGGATGACGACCCTGACCTTCGGCCAGCGCCTGAACAGCGCCGCCGAGGCGGCCACGGTCGGCCCCGGCTGGGACTACTACCTCGACCGCCTGGTGGCGGCCCGCACCGGCAAGCCGCTGCCCGAGCGCGAGCACTACATCCCGGCCCACGCGCGTTACTACAAGGAGCTCGTGGTTCCGAGCAAGTCGGCCTGACTTCCTCGCGCACCGCGGTTGAGTTGCGGAGAAAGTACCTTCACTGCGCCCGCGCGCGCGATGTCAAGCTGAGTGGAGCCACTCGGGTTAGTTTGTGACGGCTGTGTCGGGGATGTTGATTCCGACGGTGCCGGCTGGTGCGGGTGTTCTTGGTCGCGCGC